>JBLFXJ010000136.1:0-18443 GCA_047609825.1 Myxococcota bacterium | reverse complement strand
CGACTACGAGGACTACCGGCTCGAGGGCCTGCCTTACATGGGCCTGTACGGCTCGAAAGACGGCGATGTGAGCACCGGATCGCCGATCATCCTGCACGACCGCGCCGAGACCCCCACCAAGCTGTTCCACTACATCCACGGCGCGAACCACTTCTGGTTCACCGAGTCGATCCACTACGGCGGTGAGGGCGACGCCGACCTGTCTCGCCCCCTGCACCACGGCCTGGCGATGGGCTACCTGGGCGGGTTCGCATACCGGGCCCTGTACGAGCCCGACGCCCCCGCAAGCGTCTTCGTCGGCCCCGAGATGGGCCCGCTCACCGACCTGGCCGACGTGCTGTCGATGTACCAGGACCCGGACCGGTTCCCGGTAGACCGGTTCGAGGACGAGACCCTGGTCAGCCTCACCGACCTCGGCACCCCGACCCTCCGCAAGGGCTGGGACAGCGTCACTGAGCGCTCGCTGCTCGATTCCGGGCGCACGCTGTACCACCACACCCGCGGCCTCGAACTCACCTGGGACGGCGGACGGCCGCACTGGGTGGCCATGCTCCCCGATGGCGACTTCGACGCCACGGCGTGGAGCCATGTGTCGCTCAAGCTGGCCCAGATGTACGACAGCGCGCTGAACTTCGACGGGCGCGACCAGGAGCTGACGGTCGGCATGCGCGACGCCGCTGGTAACCTCGCCATGGTTCGCCTCTCCGACCACGGCCGCATCGCCTACCCGGTCACCCATCCCTCGTTCTGGGGTACGTTCCCCGAGAAGACCGTCCTGCACACCACACGGATCCCCTTGGAGGCCTTCACCGACGCCAACCCCGCCTTCGACCCAGCGCACATCTTGGGCGTGGGCATCCGAGGCGACATCAGCCCGTCCGGCCACCTGTTCGTCGACGACGTGGAGTTCACCCAATGAGCCACCTGCTATTCCTGCTGCTCGCCTGCAGCTCGGGTCCCACCGGCGATGGCCCTGCCATCCAATCCGCCACCGTCCGTTCGATCGACGCGGTCACCCTGCAGCACACGCCCGTCACCGTCGACCGCGAGCTGATGCTCATCGGCGGCGGGTTCATGGGCACCTCGGTCGGTCCGTGGGTGCACTTCGGCGACGTGGAGTCCCCGAGTGTGCGCCTGATGGACGCGAACACCGTGATCGCGCTGGTGCCCGAGAGCGTGCACGGCACGGTCGCCGTGCGCCTGACCAATCCCGACCAACACGTCGCCGAGCTCAGCGTCGACCTCCACTGACGACGACCGGGCCCGCGTCGTAGCGACGCTCGCAGCGCTCGCCGCAGCGCTGCACCTGCTCCGTTGGGCCGCCCTCGACTACGCCATGGATGACGCGTGGATCGTGGCCCGGTTCGCCCGCACCCTGTGGCAGTCCGGGGTGCCCACCTTCGACCTCACCCGCCCTCCGGTGGAGGCCGTGTCCGATCCGTTGTGGACGGCCCTGGCCGTGCCGCTGGTGGCCGCCGGTCTCGACCCGGTGGTGCCGCTGCGCTGGCTCGGCGGCGGCTGCTGGCTCGCCCTGGTGGCTGGCGCGTGCCGGTGGGCGGCCGTCCGCTCGGAGCGCCCGGTGGCGGCGGCCGTGGTCACGGGAACGGCGCTCGCGCTCTCCGGAGGGCTCGCCTACCACGCGGTGAATGGTCTCGAGACCGCGCTGTGGGCAGGGTGCGTGGTCGCGGGGGCGGCGTGGGCCACCGGAGCGTTGCCCATGGCCGCCGGGATCGCGGCGGTGATCGGCATCGCCTGGGGCCGCCCAGAGGCCCCGTGGGTCCTCCTCGGGCTGGCGGGGCTCGCGTGGGGACGGTCGCGCACCCCGCTCGTGGCCGGCGGAGTCGCCCTCGGCGCACTGGTGGCGGCACGACTCGCGGTGTACGGCGCGTGGCTGCCGAACACCGCCTGGGCGAAGCCACCGGACCTGTCTGCGGGCTGGCTCTACCTGGTGGACTGGCTGTGGTGGACCGGCGGCCTGGCGCCGCTGGTCGTGCTGTGGCGCTGGCCCCGGCTCGGCCTGTTCATCGCCTGGCTGGCGCTCGGGGTCGCGCTCTCCGGCGGCGACTGGATGCCCGCCCATCGCCGATTGATGGAGGCCTCGGTCCTGCTCGCCGTGGGCTTGGGCGCCTCCGGCCACCTCCGCATCGCCTGGCTCGCCGCCGGCCTGTGGGGAGTAGGCTCGCTGACCGCCGCCGTTCGGGACGACGACGGGGCGGCGTGGTACCACGACGCCCTGGCCGAGGTTGGAGAGCGGGCGAACGAGGCGGGTATCACGCGCATCGCGGCATTCGATGTCGGCCGGCTCGGGTGGGTCTTCACAGGCTCGATCCATGACCTCGCCGGTCTGACCGACGCCCGCATCGGCCAGTCCAGAGGCCGACATGGGCAGAAGCCGTTCGACGCTGCGTGGTTCGACGCCGCCGCACCGGAGTGGGCCGTGCTCACCACGCTGAACGACCCCACCGAGGGCCCGCCCGAGCTCATCCGCGCCGAGGCCGCCGTGTGGGACCACGTGGCGGACACCTGGGAGGTGGTGTGGGTGGAGCGCGTGGGCGACCCCGACCACCTCATAGTCCTGCAACGGCCTGGCCACCCCGATCTATGATTCCACACAACGAGAGGCTCTGACCCCGACCCGGGCGTACCCGATGATGGCACACATCCTGCACCTTCCGTTGGGCGGAGGTCACCGATGCTGCCACTCGCCCTGTCGCTCGCCGCGTTCGCGCAGCCCGCCATTGTACACGCCACAGCAACCAACATGCACGCCAAGCCCTCCGCCGACGCCGCCGAGGTGGGCCGTCTGGCCCGGCACACGCCGGTGCAGGTGACCGCGTCCCACGGCGACTGGTCGGAGGTCGCGGTGGACGGACTGCCCGTGGCGCATCCCCTGAGCGGGTGGGTCCGCACCGACACCCTCGGCGCCCACCCCCTCGACGCCCCGGCCCCGCCCAACAGCCCCGACGCCGTGTGGCTCGCGTCCTGCGGCGACAGCGGGCGGTCGATGCTCCGGGCCCGCCTCGACGCGGACGGCTGGCACCCGGTCGGCGGCTACGCTGGCGAGATGGCAGAAGCCCTCGCCAAGGCGCGCACCGCCGGCGTTCAGCAGTGGTGGTATGCGGGTGATGAGCACCACCTGCCCACGCATCGCGTGGGGCGGCCCACCCCCTTCCCGGCTCCCTTCGCCACCCCGATCACCAATGAGACCGAGCCGTCGCCTTGGGTCCCCGGAACCAGCCCGCTCGACGACGGCTCACGCGCGGTGGTGCTCGGCCAGCGTGACCAGCTGGGCTGGTTGGCCACCGCCCCTCTGAACCTCGCTCACCCCGAGCGGGTGTCCACCGACTCCGTGTGGTCGCTCGCCGCGTCGATGGCAGCGCTGCAAGACGACCCCGTGGTGGGCGGCTCGGTGATCCATCCCATCCCAGGGCTGCGGGAGGTGCGGCTGCGGGTGCCGTACACCTGGCGCTCCTGCGGCGGGGATGGCCCGACCGGGTTCGCCGAGGTGTTCGCCCTGGTCGACGAGCACGACCAGCCCGTGGCTGGGCTGCACGCCGTAGACGGGCAGCGGTTCATGCGCCGGGTCGACCGTGCCCAGTGGCTGACCTTCCCCGGGCGCCCGGAGCCACTGCACATCGGCATCTACAGCTCAACGGACGGGACCGGCACCCAGGAGGTGCTCATCGGGGTGGCCGGCGACGTGGTGCACGAGGCCGCCACCGTGGTGGAGCAGTGGGGCTGCTGACGCGGCCGGGAGCTCGTCAGCCGGCCCTCAGGGGCAGGGCACGGCCGCCGGGTAGTTCACCTCGATGGTCTGCCCGGCGAGCGGCACTCCCTCGCCGTGGAACCGCACCTCGTTCGGGCCCGCCACGTAGGTCCAGCCATCGTTCCCGTCCCGGGGGACCTCCTCACCGTCGACCAGCACGTACATCCAGTCGTCCTGCGTGACGGGCAGCGAGAGCGCGAACGAATCCTCCAGCCCGGCCGTGAACACAGAAAGATCCTCCATGATCCCGGGCGCTCCGTAGTCGCAGATCTCCATGTGGAGGCCGTCGGTGTTCGTGATCGCCGTGCCCAGGCGAGGCGCCGGCTCGATCGAGTCGCCGAATGGAGAGCACGGCAGCAGCCCGCGCAGCGGACCAGTGACTCCCGAGAAGCCGGTGAGGGCGGGGTCGCGCAGGCTGTCGAACCAATCGGCGAACACAGCACCGGTCTGCCCCGAGCCGTCGTCGCGCTCGGAGTAGGCCACGAGGGAGAGGTAGGAGCCGTCCCGGAGGAAACCGGCGTTCGCGCCGGAGAGCAGCGGCTCGGTGAGCGCGGCCTGCGACACGTCGAAGAACGCCGGCGAGCCGGCCCCGCCACCGATGGCCGCCCGGATCGCATCACCGAGCACCGCCGCACCGTCGGGCGTGTCGGAGCGGACCACCGGACCGAGGAAGGCGCCGCCGTGCTCCGCCTCGAGATCGATCACGGCCACGTGGTAATCCACGCCGAACCGGTCCAAAGAATCCAGGAGGAGGGCAGATTCCTCGGCGAGGGCTGTGAGCCGACCCGAGAGGTTGCTGTCGTCATCGAGCACGAACAGCAGGTCGACCGACCGACCCGATGCCTGCACGAAGGTGTCGGAGGTGGGCTCATCCGCCTGCCCCTCGCCACGCAGCGGCACGTCGAGCTTGAAGTCATCGCTGTCATCCGACAGGATCCTGAGGAACGCGCCTTCGTACAGCTGCGGGGCCTTCGGGGCGAACCGCACCGACACCGTGGTGGTGGCGTCCGGTCCGAGCACGGTGCTCTCCGCACCCACCTCGAACACCCCCCACGGGTCCTCCGACAGCTCATACTCCCGCAGCTCGAGCGGGTAGTTGCCGCTGTTGCGCACCTCGAGGCTCTGCAGCACCGCGCAGCCCGGCGGCACGGCCCCGAAGTCCAGCGACGCCGGGTCCACCTCGATCTGCGCCGCGATCCGGGTGCCGGTGTCGACGACTGTGGGCGTGTTGCCGTCGGATGACGTGTCTTCCGCCTTCTTCAGCGGGCCGGCGCACGCGGCGAGCATCAACGGGAGCAACCAGCGCATCGAGACCTCCGCCCTCTGGTCTAACCCACCGCCGTCGCGCGGATGAGGGACAACGATCGCATCCGCCCGCACGTCACCGGAGCTGCCCGTGCGGCGCGCTTACATGTCCTTGACGAGGGTGGCACGCCCGCTTACCCGTCGCGGCTCTCGGAGGGAGAATGGCGCGCGCCACGCTCACGGCGAACACGGTCCTGGTTGCGGTGGACTGGAACAACCGGTGGGAGTGCACGGTCCGCCACGCAGCGGCCCGTGCCGAGGCCCTGGGCGCCGCGCTGCACATCGTGCACGTGATCGAGCCGCCGAACTGGCTGCTCCGCCGCGTGCTCGATGTGGCCACCCTCGAGTCGCAGCACGCGAACGACCGGGCACTCGCCGAGGAGCACCTCGCGAGCGCCCGCGCGGTGGCACCCTATGTCACGGTCACCACCGAAGTGCGCGAGGGCAAGCCCACCACGGAGCTGCTCGCCGCCCTCGAGGCCACCGGCGCCGACCTGCTGGTGCTCGGCACCGACGGCCGGGATGCCACGTCGATCCTGCTCGGCGGCATGACCGAGCGGATGCTCCGCCTGTCGCCGGTGCCGGTCTACATCGCCAACGCCAGCGCGCCCGCCCCCGTGCTCGACGTGGTGGTGCCCACCGGGCTCGGTCCCAGCGGTCGCAAGGCCATCGAGGTCGCCCTCGGCATGGTCGAGGGGTTCAGCGGCAAGGTCACGGCCCTCCACCTCGTGGCGCTGCCCAGCGTGATGCGCGCCTACAGCGGGGATGTGCTCGCGGTGCGCGAGAAGATCGAGACCGCCGCGCTCGACGAGCTGCTCACCCACGTGGCCAGCGTGAACACGGTCGAGGGCGACGCCCCCGTGGTGCCCGCGCTCGAGACCAACCTCGAGACCGTCGCGGCCGAGCAGACCATCGCCGCCCGGGCTCGCGAGCACGACGCCCAGCTGATCTGCCTCGCCCTCGGTGGGCGCCGGTTCGACGCGGGCCTGTTCATCGGAGGGGTGCCGCAGCGACTGGTCAGGGTGCTCCCGTGCAGCCTGCTCGCCCTGCCCGACGCCTGGCTCGCCACCCGCGGCGACTGACCCTCACAGCCCCGCGGGCCAGTCCGGCTCGTAGCGGGTGAGGGGCGCCATCAGCTCGACCTGTGCCCTCAGCAGCGGCCACAGCTCCGTCACGCGCGGGTGGTCGGCCGCGTACAGGTCCACCGCCTCCTCCGGGTCGGCGTTGCGGTCGTACAGCTCGACCACGGCCGTGTCCCAGTCATACAGGAGCTTCCACTCGTCCTTCACCACGGAGTTCTGAGCGCCCTGCCGCGCCTGGGTGTACTGGTACCGTGCGCGATCGTCGGGTGCTGTGCCCAGCGGCACGCCCACCACCACCGGGTCGGGGGTGCCTCCGTACAGCGCCACCAGGGTGGCCGCGAGGTCGGTGGCATGGGTCGGCCCATCCCATGCGCGGGGCACGATGTCGTCCGACCAGAAGAACAGGATGCCGTCGTTCTCCTGCCCATGCAGAGTGTGGGCGTGGGTCTGATGGTCGTGCTCCCAGAACGACTCTCCGTGGTCGTTGTACACCACGACCAAGGTGTCTTCGAGCAGCCCTCGCCGCCCCAGGTCATCGAAGGCTTCTCGCAGCTGGTCGTCGAGGTACTGGAGCTCTCCCTCGTAGCGCACCCGCATGTGCGCCTCGAGGAGGACGCGCTCGTCGCGATCCATGTCCTCGTAGGCATCGCCCGCGTCGTAGTGCTCGCCGAAGTCCTCCAGATCCCACCGGATCGGAGGCAGGTCATCGAGCCTGTCCAGGTACCCGCCGGGCGGCGAATACGACGCGTGAGGCTCCATCACGTGCACGTGCATCAGCCAATGGTCACCCACGTCGCCATCCCGGTACGCATCTTCGAGGGCGTCGGCGGCCTGGTCGATGGCGTCACCCGCGTTCCACCCACTGCTCAGCCGGCGGTCGTAGCCCTGAGCGGTGCCCCACTCGTCGGAGAACCACGAGTTCAGGCTGTTCAGCACGCTGTAGAACCCGAGCTGCCCCATCCACAGCGGCAGCGTGCGGGCCGGCGGCATCGGGCGGCGGCCCTCGGGCAGGAGGTCGGTCACCCACCCCATGTCCCACCCCGGGCGCCCGAGGGTGGTGCAGCTCATGCTGGCGAAGGTCCAGTTCGAGCACTGCAAGTGGTCGTCGAGCACCACGCTCTCGTCGATCAGCGAGTCGAGGAACGGGGTGAGCCCGGGCCCGCCCCACCGGGTGAGGTGGTCGCGCCGCAGCGTGTCGATGGAGATCATCAGCACGTTCGCCGGCGGGGTGCCGTCGGCGAACGTGAGCGGGGGCGGTTCGGTGGAGCCGGTCCCTGTGCCGGTGCCCGTCCCTGTACCAGCGCCGCCTGAGCCCGTCGCGCCGCCAGTGCCGGTGCCAGTGCTCGTCCCCCCGGAGCCGGTACCCGTAGCGCTTCCGCCACCGGTCCCGGCGCCTGGTGGCGACGTTGTGGGCCCATCGGTGCCGCTGGCTGGAGTGCCCTCCACCTCCAGGGTTCCAGAGGAGTTGCAGGCGACGAGGAAACACAAGAACACGACTGTACGCATTCCGAGATCGTAGCGTGCGGTGTGTCGAGCCGGCGTCAGGTCTTCGCCGAGTCGGGGCCGCCGGCCGTCACTCGTCGATGCCGCCCCAGGTGCCCACCTGCTGCACGATGCCGAAGCTCACCGCATCGCCGCTGGTCTGCTGACCGTTCACGTCCACCCGCCCCGCGGTGATCGACCCCGCGATCGTGAGCTCCAGGTAGTCATATTCCGACGGATCCACGCCCTCGTCGAGCGTCCAGCTGCCCATGAGGGCGGCGGGATCAACCGTGTGCCGGAGCACATCGCCGCCCGTGGTCGACGCATAGGGGCTCCCGGGCACGCTGACCGTCTGCTCCCAGGTCTCGGCGAACCCACCATCGTCGGTGGTGAATGAGACGGTGATCGGCATGCGCACCTGGTCCCAGCACACCACGCCGATGGCGATGGTGCTGCCGGTTCCGGGGTACACCGGCTCCTGATCCACCCACTCGGGCTCGCCAGCGCGGACGATCGACAGGGTGAGCCCGGCGACGCCGGTGCTCCTGTAGGCGAACTCCGTCGCGTGCTCTCCTTCGAACGCGGTGATCGCCTCGGACGGCACCGTGCCATCCGGGGCAGTGTCGTCCCAGCCGAGCGGGGAGATGGTCTCACCGCAGTAGGGCGTGCTCCCCTCGGACCGCGAGGCCGTGTCCGTGCTGCCGGAGTCCTTGTCGCCGCCGCCGCAGGCGATCAACAACGCGAGGGTCCAGGTGCGCATGGGTATGTGTCCTCCAGCTGGACGGTAGCACCGCTGCAACCCACCCGCCGGGAATGGCGCCGCGGCACCCGGATCAGACGAATCGGCTGCTGCGCACCGGGCTCGTGCCCCAGAACCGCACCCGCCAGCCGTCCGGGCGCCGGCCGGCGGCGCCGCTGGACCCAGCGGGCAGCATGGCGAGGTCGAGCAGCGAGGCCTTGCCGCGAGCGGCGTCTTCCGGCAGGTCACACGCCAGGATCGTGCGCGCGCGCTCCTCGGGCGAAGCGTCGTCGGCCACCACCCGCACCTGCACGCCGGCCTCGGAGAGGCCCTCGTGGGCGGCCCAGGGATCGCGGAGGAATTGGTACACGAATGTGCACAGGTCGGGGGCGATCGGCTGCCGCGATGTCCACCGCGCGGCGTGCTGCCAGAGCACCTGGCCCGGACGTTTCTCACGCAGGGGCTGGAGGAGCGCGGCGGGTGCATGGGCCAGGTCATAGGCCACCACGAGGCCGGGTTCGCTGACGACATCGGGCGACCACGTGCCCACCTCGGCCCCGAGCAACACCGCCGCCGCGTGGGCCAGCGCCTGGCTCCGCGGGTCGGGAAAGGCCCACACCCGCTGCGGCACCTGGTCCCACGCCCGGAGCACCAGCTCCACCGCCCGCACGCCCTCCAGGCACAGCTCGGCGCTGTCGGCGACG
The DNA here is from genome assembly GCA_047609825.1 of Myxococcota bacterium. Lineage (GTDB taxonomy): Bacteria > Myxococcota_A > UBA796 > UBA796. The sequence continues at coordinate 9,365 of JBLFXJ010000136.1, read as the reverse complement.
AAGGCATACCGGCCGCTCATGCCCTCGTGGGCAGAGTCCGCCGTGTGGAGCAGCAGGCCCCCGGTGGTGACCAGGTGCCAGCCGCGCAGGTCACCGGCGTCCAGCGGGCTGAGCGGCTTCACCGCATCGTGCCGCGCCACCATCTCGACGATGGACGACGCCAGGAAGCCCATGTCGGTGTCGGAGGCCAGCGCCGCGAGCCCACCCAGCTGATCGCGTGCGATCTGCATGCCGCCGGCCATCACGCCGTTGAACGCCAACAGATACGCAATCATCGGGTCTACCAGGAGTGCGGGGTGCGCCATCAGCGCATCGACCGCCGAGGCGTGCATGCCCAGGGTCGCGTAGGCGGTGACGAGCTCCTGCAGGATCTGAGGATGCCCAGGCGCACGCGCGTCGGCGCGGCTGAGCACCTGGAGGGCCGCCGCCGGAGCCTCCTGCTCGATCAGTGCCCAGCCCAGGTCGAACAGGGCGTCCACGTCCTCCGGGTTCGCCACCACCGCAGCCACACGGCTCACCAAGGCGTCGGCGCCCAACGCCTCGCCGATGCGAGCGAGCGCACCGATCATCGCCGCGAACTTCTCGTCTGGGATGGGGCGCTGGGGGGCCAGTGCGCCGAGGAGCACGCGGTAGGCGTCTGCCGGCTGGCCGTCTGCGAGGCGGGCATCCACCTGCGCCAGGATCACGTCGTAGGGGTCGGACACCGCACGCTCCGGGGGTCAGTCGGCGTGGCTATCCGTCGAGGCCGTCGCGTCGCCACATGGACTCGCCTCGGCGACCTGCGCGTCCCACCGATCGAGACGGTAGCGGTCGATGAGCCAGACCAGGCGCTCTGCGTAGCGGGGATCGGTCGCCCAGGTGCCTGCGATGGCGCGCGCGAACCGCCGACCGTCCGGCCACGTGGCCCAGGCGTGCGAATAGCGGCGGTCGGCGGACAGGATCCGCGCATGAGCGGTCACGCCGTCCACCGGGCTCTCCCAGCGGCGGAACGACGCCCGGGCGGGCTCCCCCACCCCCTCGATAGTCTCCAGCACCACGCCAGCGCCCTTGATGCCGAACCAGTTGTGGTGCCGACGGGCCAGCGTGGACCGCCCCCACCCGCTCTCGAGGATCGCCTGGGCGAGGGTGACCGACGGCGGCACACAGCGCGACAGGCCAGAGGCGATCGCCAGGGGCGTGGCCTCGGCGAGGAAGCTGCCGCGGTGGTCGTCGGGCCACTCCGCCTCGCCGGCCCACCGCACCTCAGCCGGCTGAACGGCCGGTGGAGGCGCATCCGCGGGCATCGTCTCCCATCGGACGGGCGGACCTGCCACATCGATCAGCTCGAGACCGAGCACCACGGTGCCGAGGGCGAGTGCAAGCCAGCTGTCGCGTGGTCCCATTCCCTGGATCCACGCATGGATCCAGGCACTCAAGCGGACAGCGGCTGTCCGTAGGAGTCAACTCTCGAAGCCTGGCGGGCCTCTCGGCGAGTTGACGAGGTCGGCCCGGGTCGGGTAGGTCGCCCGGGTCCGCATCTCGCCCGGAGTGTCCGATGATCCTCGCCCTCGCCGTGCTGTGCAGCGCGTCGGCAGCGTCGCTCGATGCCATCGAGGTCGGAGGGCCCTGGGGCACGGTGCTCAGCGACGAGCCCACCGCCCTGTGGTGGAACCCCGCGGGCATCGCCGTCCGCGGCGGCACCCAGATCCAGCTCGAGGCCGCTCCCATCTGGGGGGACGTGGGCTTCGAGCGCAGCAACCCGAACGGCGGAGTGGGCGACCTGCGGTCCGGCGGGGTGCTGCCCTTCGGCGGCATCACCAGCGATCTCACGGTGCCCGGCCTCGGCGTGGGCATGGGCATGGCGGTGCCCGTGGCGCGCCCCGGCAACCAGCAGGAGCCCGGATCGCCTGGTAGCTACCACCTGCGAGCGGGTGAGATCACGCAGGTGCACGGCATCCTCGCGGCGGCGTACGCGTTCCGCGACATCGTGGCGATCGGTGCCACCGTGCAGCTCGTGTCGAGCACCTGGGTGGCCGACCTCGACTACGACGCCCTGCCCGACCTGATCGATGAGATGCAGGCCCTGGGCATCGACGAGATCGACGGCCTCGAGATCGACTACACCGACGAGGACCTGGAGTCGGAAGACTACCGGGTCACCCTCGACTTCGACCACCTCAAGGACACGGCGGTCACCTGGAGCGTGGGCGGTCGGGTGCAGCCCATTCCACCCCTCGCGTTCGGCTTCACCTATGTGGCGCCGTACCGCGTGGACAACGAGGGCGACACCACCATGGCGTTCGGCTGCCCGTCGCAGGACGACACGGTGGGCCGGTACGGCATGGAGGCGTTCGGACTGTGCGACGCCAACGCCGGCGGGCGCACCCTGGACGCCCGGGGCACCGTCGGCTTCAGCATGCCCGCGCGGATGCACTTCGGCGTGATGGCCACGCCCATCGAGGCCCTTCGGCTCGAGCTGTTCGGGGCCTACATCACGTGGAGCCGGTTCACCGACTTCGAGATCTCCATCGACGACATCGGCGAACTGAACACCTTCGACACGAAGCTGCAGAAGACGCGCACGCCCGCGCTCACCGAGCAGAAGCGCCTGTGGGCGCGCGACAACGTGAACACGTACTTCTTCGCGCTGGACGCCAAGTACACCGTGAGCCCGGTGTGGCTCGTCGGCGCGCGCGCCACGCTGGACCGGTCTGCGATCCCCGACTCGGCCCTGTCCACGAACAACTACGACGCGAGCCAGTGGATCCTGATGGCCCATGCCGCCGCGTCCCCCATGCCCCAGCTGCGCATCGGTCTGAGCTTCTCGGAATACCTGGCCGCAACCCGGGAGATCACCGACTCAGCGTTCAGCATGGCGATCGACCCTGCGGCGCGCAAGTCAGACCGGTACAACTACCCGCAGATGAACGGCAGCTACCGGAGCAACGTGCACCGGTTCGGGCTCAACGTGACGGCGAAGCTGTAGCCAGACGTCGACACCCCGCCGGAGGGCCTGGCAGGGTGGCGGGCGCACACCCCCAGGCGGGGGCACGCCAGCGGATCACACGGGTGCGAGCACCATATGCATGCGCCGACCGTTCATGTGGGGCCGGTTCTCGATCTTGGCCACATCGGTGAGGGCCTCAGCGAACCGCATGCACTGCTGGGCGCCGATGTCACGGTGGGCGTGCTCACGACCGCGGAAGAACACGGTGATCTTCACCTTGTCGCCACGCTCGAGGAACGATCGAGCGCGGCCGATCTTCACCGCGAGATCGTGCTCGTCGGTCTTCGGGCGAACCTTCAGCTCCTTCATCTGCGACTGATGCTGCTTGCGCTTCGCCGTCGCAGCCCGCTTCTTCTGCGAGTACTTGAGCTTGCCAAAGTCAGCGATCTTGCAGACGGGAGGACGAGCGTTCGGGGACACCTCGACGAGATCGAGGCCCTTCTGGTCAGCGAGCGTTTGGGCGTCCTTTGTCAGGAACTCGCCGAGGCGCTTGCCCTCTTCGTCGATGAGGACCACTCGCGGCACCCGGATGGTCCGATTGACGCGGGGTCCGGTAGCCTCCGGACGCTCGTTGCGGAATCGTCTAGGATGCATCGGAGGTCCGGTGCGGTCGGAAGGCCAAAGACGGTCGGTGCAATCGATCTCCTGGGTGTTGGGAAAACACGTTTGTCGGTGGAAGCGTACGCGCCAGAGGCAGACCCGTCAAGACACGGCCGGTCACGCCTCGACGGTGCAGCGGCCTCGGGCTAACCCGCGCGGCCCACAGAGGTGCGCATGCGCGTGGTACTGGTCATTCCGTTCTTCAGCCCCATCGGTCATTCCTGCCTGGACGCCGTGGCAGGGCTCGAGGGCGTCACCCAGCTCGGCCTGGTCACCCACGCATCAGCGGATCAGATCCCGCCCCGGCTCCGCGCGCGGGTCCAGCACTACCAGATCCGCGACTGCCTGCAGCCCGCGCAGCTCCTCGCCGGCGTGGCCTCACTCGCCGCCGGCTGGGGCGGCGTGGACCGGCTGGTGGGCTACCTCGAGCAGCTCCAGGGCCCGCTGGCGGCCGTGCGCGCGCGCCTCGGCATCCCGGGCGTCACCGAGGAGGTGGCGCTGAACTTTCGCGAGAAGAACCGCATGAAAGAGGTGCTCCGGCGCGCAGGAGTGCCGGTGGCCCGTCAGGCGCTGCTCACGGGGCGCGAGGACGCCGCCCGGTTCGTGCGGCAGGTCGGCTACCCGATCGTGGTCAAGCCGCCCGCGGGCGCCGGCTCGGTCGCCACCATGCGCGTGAGCTCTGACGCCGAGCTCGTGGGCGCGCTGGAGAAGCTGTTCGTCTCGCCGTCGAACCCCGCCCAGGCCGAGGAGTTCGTGCAGGGCGAGGAGCACACCTTCGAGACCGTGGTGATCGACGGCAAGCCCGTGTGGCGCAGCTCGTCGTACTACCTGCCGGGCCCGCTCACCGTGATCGAGAACCCCTGGATGCAGTACTGCGTGCTGCTCCCGCGGCAGATGCCCGAGGCCGCGAAGCAGTTCCGCCCGACGAACGACGCCGCGCTCCGGGCGCTGGGGCTGGGCACCGGGCTCACTCACATGGAGTGGTTCCGGCGATCCGATGGGTCCACCGTGGTGTCCGAGGTGGCGGCGCGGCCACCCGGGGTGCAGCTGATGCCGCTGATGAGCCACGCCCACGAGGTGGACATGTGGGCGAAGTGGGCCGAGCTGATGGTTCACAACCGGTGGTCGGTGCCCGAGCGGCGCTGGGCCACGGGCGTGGCCTTCTTCCGGGGCCAAGGCCGGGGCAACACGGTGCGCGAGGTGCACGGGCTCGACGCGGCACAGGCCGCCGCCGGCAACTGCGTCGTGGACCGCCGTCTGCCGGTCGTGGGCCAGTCCCGCGCGTCGTCCTACGAGGGCGAGGGCTGGGCCATCGTGCGGGCCGAGACCACCGGCCGTGCGGTGGAGGCGCTGCGCGCGTTGGTGTCGAATGTGAGGGTCGTGCTGGGGTAAGCCGCCCCTCAGGCGCCGCCCGCCGCGACGGGCGATCGCCCGTGCGTACTGGCCGCACCATCGCCTCCAGCGTGCGGGCCAGGGTGCGGTCCATCGCCGACGGCACTGGCGCATCGGCAGGCGGACGCCACACCCACTGCGCCCGCCGGAGCGCCTCCGTGGGGTTGTCCAGCAGCATGCCCTCGAGCAGCGCCACGCCCAGCTCCGAGATCTCGCCCGACCGGGCCGGCACATCGCGCGCGCACTCCTGCTCCGACAGGGCCACGACGCCTTCACCCGAGCGCACGGCGAGACGATCCCGATCGACCACGCGGTCGTGAAGGCGCAAGTGCATCGACCCGTCATACCCCCGCCGCGCGGGAGCACTCCGGTCCGTCGGGATCGTTGGACGGTCGGGGGGCCGTGCTATGGGGCGCCGGCGATCAGGAGGCTCCCGTGCACATCTCCGCGGCGTTCGACAGTGGCAACATCGAGGTGCTCGATGCCTCGGATCCGACCCAGGTGAAGCTCGCGATCCGAAAGGACGCGGGCGATGAGCACATGCAGTGGTTCCACTTCCGGGTGGCCGGCGCCCGCGGTCTGCCCTGCACCTTCCGGCTGACCAACGCCCACGCCGCGTCCTACCCCAAGGCCTGGACCGGCTACCGCGCGGTGTGCACCTCCGACCGGAAGACCTTCTCGCGGGTGCAGACCGCGTATGAGGATGGCGCCCTGGTGATCCGCCACACGCCAACCTCCGATCTCGTCTGGTACAGCTACTTTGCGCCGTACTCCCTCGAGCAGCACCACGACCTGCTCGCGAGGTGCCAGGCCAGCCCGTTCGCGCGGGTGGACCGCCTGGGTGCCACCGCCGACGGCCGCGACCTGGATCGGGTGACCGTGGGCACCGGCGAGCGGCAGCTGTGGGTCATCGCACGCCAGCATCCAGGCGAGTCGATGGCGGAGTGGTGGATGGAGGGCTTCCTCGCTCGCCTGCTCGACCCCGCCGACGCCCTCGCTCGCTCGCTCCGTGCAGCCGCCACCTTCCATGTGGTGCCGAACATGAACCCCGACGGCAGCGTGCGCGGTCACCTGCGGTGCAACGCGACCGGCGCGAACCTGAATCGGGAGTGGCATGCCCCCACCCTGGAGCGCAGCCCCGAGGTGTTGCACGTGCTCCGCGAGATGGAGGCCACCGGCTGCGACCTGTGCCTCGACGTGCATGGCGATGAGGAGCTGCCGTACAACTTCATCAGCGGCGGCGAGGGTATCCCCGGCTGGTCGGCCCGGCTCGCCCGTCTAGATGCGGTATTCAGGGCGGAATACGTTCGCGCAAACCCTGACTTCCAGATCGAGCACGGCTACCCGATCGACGCGCCCGGCTCAGCGAACCTGTCCATGTGCACCAACGCCGTGGCCCAGCGCTTCGACTGCCTGGCGATGACCCTCGAGATGCCGTTCAAGGACAACGCGAACGCGCCCGACCGGCACCACGGCTGGTGTCCGCAGCGGTCGAAGCGGCTCGGCGCGTCCTCGCTCGACCCGATGGCGGCGGTGGTGCACACCCTCCGCTAGCCAGCGAATCTCAGTCCCGCTGTGCCCGCGCCACGCCGCCCAGCAGCGGCAGCAGGAAGAACGCGGCCCAGCCGACGGTCGGCTTGCCGAGCGCGAGTCCCGCGACCACGCCGACCAACCCCAGGGCGAGCAGGCCGCCGAGCGCCGGCGTCGCGCGGCGGTCTCCCCGCGCGATCCACCACGCTGCGAGCACGCCGACAACATGAGCCGGGCTCGACAGGAACAGGTGGGAGTTCGCCCAATAGGCCTCGGTGTTGCTCAGCGCCCACAGCCCCACGCTGACCACGCCGGCGAGGGTGGCGAGCGTCGCATGTAGCGCGAGCAAGACGGCTGACAGCCTTCGCGGAGCGGCCGCCACCAGCCCGCCCCACACCGCACCGATGCCAGCGAGCAACGGCGCCCGGTTCGGCGGCGCCGGCAGCGGCGGGGGCAGCTCCGAGGACAACACCTCGCACTCGCGGGACACGAGGGGCCTGCCATCCAGCGAGAGCCGACCCAGCTCATCATGCAGGGTGCTCGGGAGGAACGCCGCCTCGTACCGGGACAGCTCAACGTCCGTGCGGGCCGAGGCCCCCCACGACAGCCCATACCAGGCCCACGGCACGGTGTGGATATGCCGCAGCACCTCGAACCGCTGGGTGGTGCCGCTGGGACCGGCCAGCTGGGCCCGAAGGGCGCCATCGATGGCCGCGTCGAGCAGGTCGCGGATCTTGGTCGTGCAGTTGGAAGCGTACCAATGGTAGTCGTAGTGCCGCCGGCTGTCGTCATCCATGTACGCGAGGGTGGAGACCAACGTGGCGGCGGCGGCGGGCGACAGGTCGAGCCGCTGGACCGTCAGGCTGCGCGCCTCCCCCCGGTACTTGCCGATCTCCACCTTCCACGCGCGGGTCTGCAGCCAGTAGCGCTGGTCGCCGAGCACGAAGTCACGGATCGCATCCGGCCCATAGCCCGAGTAGAACCCGTAGTTGTACACCGTGTCGATGCCCGCGGAAGGGTCCTGCACATACACGCTGGTGTGGCCGAAGGACTTGTCGATGGTCGCTGCGGGGCCCACCGTCACCAGGTGCACCGTGGGGCCCTCGGCCGAGAGCGGCTCGCCGCAGGGTGTGGTGGCGGCGAGAGCAGCGGTGAGCGGGAACACGAGCATGGCCGTGCCTACCTCGGCACCCGCCCATCAACCACCGCCGTCACTCCCCAGCTGGGCCGCCAGCGCCTCGGGTGGACCGCCCCACACCACCGTGCCGTCGCGCACCACGTAGGCAGACGGTAGACCTCGTCCGCCGAAGCCCCCGAAGATCAGGTCCTGGACCAGCGCGCCCGTGCCATCCACCGCCACCCGGAACGACGGCGCACCCTCGGCGGCCAGGAACCGCTCCACCTTCGCCACCGGCCCGTCGCTCAACGCCACGATGACCACTGTGGGGTGCTCGCGCTGGAGCGCATCCAGCGCCGGCCACGCCTCCCGGCACGCGCCGCACCAGGTCGACCACACCTCGACCACAACAGCACCCTGGGTGAGGTCGGCCGGCTCGCCATGCACCCACTCCAGAGCGTCGTCCGCCTCGGGCCCGCCCCGCGGGAACACGGGCCCACGGGCGCCCACATCGGCCGCGCTGACAGCGGCGACCGGCAGCACCTCCACCGCAGGTGCGGCCAAGGCGACAGCGGCGATCAGGAGCGGGTACATCGTGCCTCCACCCACCAGGACACCTCACGCGCACACACCGTGACGGACCCGGTGGTCTCGGGATGTCGCACCGAGGCTACTTCGCCGCGACCGGCCGCTCGAGCGCGGGCTCGAAGCTGAAGAACGCCGGCAGCTGGCCCACCCGTCCCTGGGTGCGGCTGCGGAGCCAGGCGATCTTCTCCTCACGGGTGCGTACCGGCTGGCCGGGCAGGTCCACCAGGTGGTCCGCCAGCCGCCCATACCGGCGGCGCATCAGGCACCACCACACGCTCTGGTTGTTGCCCAGCCCGTCGAACACCACAGCGTCATTGCGCCCGAACTCCTCCAGGCGCGCCTCGAACCAGCCGGGCATCTCGGTCCAGTGCAGGCTCGGCGCCAGGTGGTGCACGATGTGGTAGCCATCGTTGAAGCAGCGCTGGTTGTACCGGGCGTTGATCAGGTTCGTGCTGTTGTTGAACGCGTTGTCGGGATCGGACACGTCCACGAAGGCGTGCTGGGACCAGTTGCCGCACATCATGAACCAGCGCAGGAGCAGGAACGGCGCGACGAACACGAACAGGGTGGCGGTCGGGTTCAGGAAGCCGAGCGCCACCACCGTGAGCACGAAGCTGGCCTCGCCGACCAGGATCTGCCGCCGCATCGCCTGCCGGTTCCGATTGGACAGGTACCGCGCCACGTGGGCCAGCCCGACGAAGAAGAACCGCGCCCAGTAATGGAGGAAGTGCAGGAAGCTGTCGCGCTGGTAGGCGATGGTGGCGGACTGGTCGTCCTGGCAGTTGTTCTCCGGGTGGTGCATGCCCATGTGGTGCACGAAGAAGCTGCCCGGTGTGTGTCCGAGGAACGGCCCGATCAGCCACGGGATCACGGCCTCGAGCAGGCGGTGCTGACGCTTGAACAGCGGCCGGTGGCAGGTGGCGTGCAGCATCAGCGTGAACGGACCGAGGAAGAACAGCATCGCCGCGAGGTAGGCGAGCCCGAAGTACCAGGGCGGCGACAGCAGGAACAGCGCGGCGGCACCCGACCAGAGCACCAGCGCCACGGGTGCGGCGCGGCGCACAAAGTACACGTCGCGGGGGTCGCGAAGGCGGGCGGCGAACCACCGCCCCACGGCGTTCGACGCCAGCGGGCCCGCGTCGCGCGGATCAT
>JBLFXJ010000135.1:0-18530 GCA_047609825.1 Myxococcota bacterium | reverse complement strand
CCGGGCAGGCAGCAGCGGCCGTAGTCCAGGAACTCGAACCGCCCATCCTGGACTGCGAATCCGGCGCTGGCCGCATCGGAGCGGAATCCGTCGATGCGCTCGGGCACGGCCACCACGGGCACTTCTGCCTCGCCGCGAGCGGTGTCGACGAGCTCACCGCCGGTGACCACATCCGGTGCGGATTCCGTTCCGCCCCCACATCCGAGCAGCAGCAACACCGCGATCATCGGGCCACCCCGTCCAGCGACAGCACCCGCACCCGGGACACGCGCAGGGCCGGCTCGGAGTGCGCCTCCCACACTACATCGCCCTCTCGGGTGACCTCGGTGAGCCGGCCCTCGGCCGTCCACGCCACCAGCACATTGCCACCGGGCAGCCGGCGCGCGTCGCCGAGCACCACCTGGTATCCACCATCCGGGTCGGAGTAGCGCCAGACCTCTCGCACGGTGCGCGCCTCCTCGTCCCACGCGAGCTCCACGACGCTCGACGCGGGCGGATCGTAGTGGTCACCGTTGTCGAACACCAGCGCTCCGCCCTCCCAGGCATCCGTGAGGTGGGCATGGCTCCACGGTCCTGGGTCCTCGGCACCCGCATACAGCGGTTCGCCATCGGCCCAGGTGAAGTCGCTCCGGGCGCCGCCGAGCTGCCAGTCCACCGCACCCGTGGTGCGATCGACGGCGTACAGCGTGTCGGTCCACCGGGTGTAGACGAGGAACCGGTCCGATTCGGGCAGGTGCACCAGCGAGTTGCCGTGGGTCCACTCGAACACCGGGAACAGCGCGCCCCGCCGGTAGGGAGTGAACACATGCCCGCAGGGCGCCTCGTACGGCATCGCCATGTGGTCATGGGTGTCGAACAGGTCGCGGGGGTTGCCGAGGTCGGACAGGGGGGCGGTGCGCACGCCATCGGTCTGCGACCAGCCCACGTCGATGGGGCGCAGGTGCGGGTAGATCCACGCCACCTCGTCCGGCGGCAGGGGCAGGATCACGTGGTGGGCGACCCCGACCGGGAACGCCTGGTGGGTGGTGCCGTCCAGCGACATGTGGTGGAGCGCGGCATCCACGCCAGTCACCGGGTCCTCGGAGTACACGTCGAACCACAATCCGGCGTCGTCGGCGGTCCACGGCGACAGGGTGATGGCCCCCGCCGGCACCGACCACCACCAGATCGGCGGCCCGCCATCGCCCGGGTGCACGGCGAGGGCGCCGCCGGTGCTCGCCGCCGCTCCCAGCACGTCGGAGTAGCCCGCGAACACCGCGAGTCCCGCCACCTCGCTGCGCTCCGGGTCGACCCGGTCCACCACGAGGGAGGGCGCGAGCTCGGGCGGCTCCGCCACGGTGAACGACTGCACCTCGGAGGCGTGCTCGGTGCCGTCAGCGGCCACCGTGACCGCCTGCCACTGCCAGGTGGAGCCGCCTGCAAGTGCCACCAGCGGGATGCCGGCGGAGGGGTCTCCCGGAGGGGTCTGGCGGTCGAGGGTCTCGGAGCCATAGCGCACGGTGGACGTGCCGTCTGGAGCCTCCCAGGTCATCCACCAGGTGGTGGGCACCTCGGTTGACGGGTCCGCTGAGGCCACGAGCACCACCGCGACCGGCACGGGCGTCGACTCGGGTGATGCCGACCCTCCGCCACCGGACGCCGGCCCGCCGCACGCCGCCAACCACAGGAGGACAATCACGGCGGTGAGAACCGGAACGCCCCGCGGCCGCCCAGATCATCCGGGTGGGGGAACGACGCCGTGTCGGGGTCGAGGTAGGCGCGCCACATCACCGACGCCAGCTCGAACGGGTCGACGCCGGGGCACCCGGTCTGCACCTCGGTGCAGTGCGCCACCCCAGTACAGTCCCGGGCGAAGGTCCACGCATACAGCGCGTCCACGTCCGGGTGGTCGGGGATGAAGGCGGAGGCGGTTCCGGGTGTGAATCCGGGCTCGAATACGCCGGCAGCATCGCTGTTCGTGGCGCCGTACAGCACCAGCGCGATGTAGGTCGCGCGGCCAAGGCTCACCGCGTCCACGCCGTACACCACGATGCGCTCGCCAGGGCCCAACGGCACGGCGGGCGTGCTCGCATAGGACACGTCGCGGTTGCACCCCGGCCAACAGACCTCGTCGGCGGGCGGCGTGCTCACGTTGAGCGCCGCCTCCTGCGTGGCCCAGCCGTCGTGCTCGGCCAGGATCGCCGCCCGGAGCGCCGCCACGCCGTCGGACAGGTCGGGGATCCCGTGCTCAACGGGTTCGCGCAGGGGTGGTGCGGGAAGCGGGTCGACTGTGGGCTCGGGAGCCGCCGGGGTGATGCGCAGGATGTGCACGTCCGGGCTCTCACCCCACGCATCCACGGCGTCCACGTCCTCGATGCCGTGCACCCGCAGAGTCATCCGGAGCGCGTCGGCGTCGGCGTCCAGGCCCAGGGTGATGGCGTCCTGCGGGAGCGGATCGACATTGGTGATGGGCCAGCCAGCAGCGGTGGCAGCGGACTGCACGGCGGCGAGGGTGCCCGCATGGCCCGTGGTCGCCACCACCAGCGTGCCGTCACCGTTCGCCTCCCACATCAGCTGGTTCAGCGAGTCGCCCAGCGAGCCGAAGTAGATCGCGCGGCCGTCCGCATCCGCCACGTCGTTCAGGTAGGTGCGGAAGCTCGTGTACCGGGCCCCGGGAGGCTCTGGACCCAGGTAGAGCAGCGCCTCGTCGGCCCGCAGCCGCCAGGTGACCGTGCGCCCCTCCGGGTCGGGCGCCCGATCGTCACGGAACTCTCCCTCGGCGGCGGGCAAGGCGTAGGTGCCGTACCGCCCGGCGGGGTTGGTGTGCAGGCAGGATGCCCAGTCGCAGCAGTCGGCCGCAGCGTCGAACGACAGATCACCCTCCTGCACCACGAACCCGGCGGCCTCGAGCTGGGACCGAAGACCAGCGAGCCCCGGCGTGACCGGCGTGGGCGTAGCGGACGAGGCGGTGTCGGGCGTGTTGCCGCGATCCTTGCCGGGCGTGGAGCCGCCGCAGGCGAGGAGGAGCAGGGCGACAGCAGTGCGGGCGATGACCACACCTGTATCTAGCGCCCCGTCTGCGCGACCCGCAACCGGCGTGCGGTCGGTTGAGCGACGTCGCCGGCGCAGGTCGGGACTCTTCCGAGCGGAACCGTTCACAGCGGACGCGGTCAGACCACTGCACAGCACGGGGGTGCGGGCTTGAGACCGATCATCTGGAACCTCATCGGGTGCGCCTGGCTGGCCACAGCGCCCGCCAATGCGGCGCCGGTAGATGACGACGCCGTGCCGTCCGCGTGGCTGCTCGCCGACCAGGACGCACGGGAGGCCGGGATCACGCTGGAGGTGTCGGGGCAGGCGGTCGACGCCGCGCTGCCGGTGGAGCTCGAGCGCGACCTCGAGCTGAGCGTGACCGACGGAGAACGCGGCGGGAGCGCATGGGTCGAGGCCGGCCTGCTGTACTGGGTTCAGGGGCGCCACGGGAAGGTGCGCGCCACCCGCCCCGGCGTGAATGTCGACCCTGATGCTGTGGCCCTCCGCACGGATGCGCACAGCGCCCGCACCCTGGCCGAAGACCTGGACGCCAGCCTGGAGCTGGACGGAGATCAGTGGGTGCTGCGCGGCGAAGGCGTGCTCTTCGATCTGTCCTACGCCGCGTTGCCCCAGGAAGAGGTGGACGTGGTGTTGCTGCCGATGGCGCGCACCACCCGCCGAGGCGTGACCGTGGTGCCAAAGAAGGTGGCCACCGCCCGCACCCGGGTGCGCTCGCCCAAGCGCGCCCAGCGATGGATCGCGCGTCAGCCGTTCGCCCCCTCCCCGGTAGCCGGGGCGAACAGCGTCTCACGCGACTCGCTCACCGCACCCGACCATCCCACCCTCTCGCCGGATCGCAGCGGCGAGACGCCCGCCGATCTCGTGGCCTGGTACTGCGACGCCGCGAAATGCCTCGTGCTCGGCGTCGACGGGCTGGCCCACCACTGCGCCAAGAGTGGGTGCGCCGAGGCCGGCGCCTGGTCGGCCGGAGAGGGCTGGGTGGACGTGGGCGCCGAGCGCTACGTCTGGTCTGACGGAACACTGGTCCGCGCCACCGATCTCGCGAACTCGCAACCCACCTCAGCCGCTGTGCAGGAGGTGCAGCCATGAGCGCCGACAACACGTCTGCCCCCAGCCGACGGGGACTCCTCAGCGGGCTGCTCGCCGCCGCCACCGCACCCGCCTGGATCACGGGCGCATTCGCCGCCGAGCCGCCGGCACGACAGCTCGAGCTGTTCGCCACCTGGCACGCCGCCCGGCGCGCACGCACCCCGCTGCTCGCCATCGTGATCCCCGACACCGACCGCAGCACCCGCGGCCGGATCGTCGGCGCCATGCTGGGGGAGGCCCAGCCAGCGCTGCTCGCGAAGCTGTCCGGCTATGCGCCGGTCTGCGCCACCGCCTTCGACCTGCACCTCCTCGGCGTCGTGTTGCCGAAGACCGCCTGGTTCGCCGTGATCAACACGGCGTCGGTGCCCGCTGAGGTCACCCCGGTGGACGGTCCATCACCTGCCGCCGAGGAGTGGGAGACCGACATCGACCGCATCGCGATGCTCCTCGCGAGCGCGCTGGCGGCTCTGCGCACACCGCCGTCATCCGGCAGCCTCCGCAGCCAGAATGCCAAGCTGGGGCACTCGACCTGGGTGAACTCCCGCCTGCCAGGCAGCTACTGGGCGAATGCCGGCGGGTGCGGCCTGCACATCGAGGAGTATGAGCGGGACAACCAGTACATGCTCGCCTGCGGCATGGGCCACATGCCCGCCCGAGCCGCCCGCTTCCTGTACTTCGTCGACGAGCAGTGATCGCCGTCGGATTCAGCCTCGCACCCGGCAAACCGTTCATCGAGCGCTGCGCGCCCGTGTTCGCAGCCGCCGACTACATGGAGGTGCTGCCGGAGTCCCTGGTCGACCCTCGTGATTCGGCAGGATTCCGGCCGAACGGCTACTTCCGGATGGCGCTGGAGCTGCAGCAGCGGCACGGCCTGCGGGTCGTGGCGCATGGAACCGGGCTGTCGGTGTGCACCGCCCATCCGCTGGACGGTCCCCGCACCGGGCGCTGGCTCGAGCGCGCAGCGGTCCTGGCCGAGCGTCTCGGGCTCGAGTGGTACACCGATCACGCCGGCATCACCGCCCCCGCCGGCCTGAACCTGACGGTGCCCCTGGATGTGCCGCGGAGCCGGGGTGCGCGAGACGCCGCCCGCGCCCGGCTCGCCGCCCTCGGCCACGCGATCGGCGCACCGGTCGGCGTGGAGAACAGCGTGTTCTACGCCCCGATGTCCGACCCCGCCGACGAGCCGCGCTGGCTCCACTCGCTGATCGGCGACGCCCACGTGTGGGTGCTCGACGTGCACAACCTGTGGACCCATGCGCTGAACTTCGGGCTCGACATCGACCGCTGGCTCGACGACGCCCCGCTCCACCGCGTGATCGAGCTGCATGTGTCGGGCGGCTCCCAGGCCGACCCGCGGTGGACCGACGGCGTGCCGTGGCGGCTCGACAGCCACGCCGCCGCCGTCCCCGAGCCGGTGTGGGCGCTGCTCGCCAAGATCCTGCCACGCTGCGCCGCCGCCCGAGGCGTGACCCTGGAGCGCCTCGACGGCACCGTCGAGGCGTCCGACGTGCCCATCCTCCTCGCCGAGCTCGCCCGGATCCGGGAGACCATCGCCGCCGTGCCGGATGCACCCAAGCCGCCACCACTCCCGTCCGCCGAGGAGAGCCTGGTGAGCGGCACTGCTGAGGAGGCCCTCCGGCTCGAGCTGCGCCTGGCCGACGCATGGAGCGCCCGCGACCCGCTGGCGGCCCTCCAGCGCCTCGCCGACGCCCCCGACGAGCCCGCCTGGGTCCGCGCCGCGCTGGCATGGGCGGTGGGCTCCCCCGTCGGGGTCGGCCTCACCCGCCGGCTGATCCTTCGACAGCGGTTCGAACGGCTCCTGAACGGAAGCGCCGAGGCCGATTTCTGGTTCACCCACGACCCGGCCAGCTTCGCGCGGGCGTTCAGCGACTATGCCGCAGAAGTGCCGCCCGCGGCCTTCCTCCCGGTGGACGAGGCGGAGCTGTACCACCGGTGGCTCGCGCGCTCCGGCCACACAGCCGTGCACGCCTGACACGCCGCACGGCCTCGCCGATCAGTCGCCAGCCTCCGCGACCAGGCTGGCCGCGTACTCGAGCTGCTGCGCCAGCAAACGGGTCTCGTGGGCATACCCCTCGAACGCCTCCATCGCCTCGATGGCCAGTGGCACGCCCTCGAGGGTCGGGAGCTTCTCGATGTGTCCGTTGAGGGCACCGATGTGCACCCGCTTCGCCACCGTCGTGTACACCTTGCCGGACTGGGCGGCGAGCATGTACTCCTGAAACGCCAGCTGGCCGGCAGCGCGGGTGGTGGCCACAAGCGCTGCGCGAGCCCCACCGATGGCCGCCTGCACCGCGGCGGCATCGCCGGACTCCACCGCCGCCGCCAGCACCTCCCGGGCGCTGCCATCGGGCTCCGGCACGTCCAGGCTCGCCGCAACCCAGCGCCCGATGCGCAGGATGTCCATGTTCACGCGGCCCGTGGTCAGCTCCATCTCGGCCTTCGGAAGCTCGATGCCCGCCTGGATGATGAACGGCGAGACGTAGACATTGGTGGGCATGAGGCTCTGGAAGTAGAGCTCCCCCTTCATCCGGTTCAGCTCATTCTTGCCGCTCCAATGATCGCTCAGGAGGTTGGGGTCGAGGTTCGAGCGGATGTCGTGCCGGAACGCCATGGCCTTCAGTCCCGCGTCCACGGCGTCGAACTGCTCCAGGACCGCGTCGGCCTCGTTCTGGAGGGAGGCGGGGAGCAGGACTGCGGCCTCCTCCTCGATGGCCGCCTCGTGGACATCGAAGGACATGGAAAGGTCCGGAGTGCCGCGAGCCGGTGCGTCCCGGCCAGGTGCGAGCCCAGGTGAGCTGGCTGCGGCGTCCAGGAACGGCGTCTCACTCACCGGCGGCGCACCCCTCCGCAGACCCTCCGAGGATGTCGGCCGGCGCGCGATCGGCTCCCGAACGGCCTTGCGCCGCGGAGCGGACGCGCTGGGGCCGCCTCGGGTCTGTACGGGTGCGCTCGGCTTCCGGTGGCGACGCATGACCTCTCCTGGGGTGGGGTCATCCGTTGGTGTGTCGAGCACCCGGGACGGCACGTCGTCCTCCGAAAAAGATCCTGGGAACGGGTCGTGCCATCCACAGCCACCGCCACACCAACGGGGCGTAGGCGGCGCCGCCCGCGATGGGACCCGAGCGCGCGTCGAGGAGTGGCCACATGAACGACACACGCCACTTGGCTCGTCCCACCTCAGATGCCGCACTTTGGCGCATCCCCCGGTCAGTCCAGGGATCCCTTCGCAGCGCACGTCCGCGCGAGATGGCCGTCCTGGAGACCGCGCCCCACCCGACCACCGGCCACGCCTGCAATACTGGGCCCGCGACGAGGAGGAAGCCCCGCGCATGGCCGACGACATCCACCAGCTCGTCCTCGCAGCCCGAGAGGGCGACGAGGCCGGCCGAGCCGTCGCCATCGGGCGCCTCGAAGCCGCGTTCTCCGCCCAGCACGATCGGATCTACGCCGTCTGCCTGCGCTACACCGGCGACCCCGAGCGCGCGCGAGAGCTCGCCCAGGATGCGCTGCTCGTCGCGTGGGAGCGCCTGGAGGGGTTCCGAGGGGGGTCCAGCTTCGCCACCTGGGTGTTCGGGATCGCCAAGAACCTCGCCCGAAATGACGTTCGCAAGCACAAAGACCAGCTCACCGAAGACGGCGTGCTCACCGCTACCGACCCCGTCGCCTCAGTGCTGCGCTCCCTCCGTCGGCAGGAGCTGGAGGAGGTCGTTCAGGCGGCGATCAGCGACCTGCCCCCGCTCGACCAGGAGGCCGTGTACCTCCGCTACGTCGAGGGCATGGCCGTGAACCAGATCACCGACCTCCTGGAGATCAAGGCGGCGAGCGGCGCCCGCGGCATCCTGCAGCGGTGCCGGCGCCAGCTCGCGAGCAACCTGCACGCACGGCTGGAAGAGCTCGGCCACACAAGCACCTTCTTCCGCGACACATGGTGAGCCACCCCCAGCTCGACGCGCTGCTAGACCCGAGCCCGGAGGTGCGCGCGCACCTGGACCGCTGCCCGCGGTGCCGGGTGGATGTGCGCCTGGCACGCGCTCCCGACAAGTCGCCGCGACTTCGGCGGGTGCGCTCGTCCCTGCAACGCGCGTCTCGCCAGGGGCGCCAGCGGTTCGCGCCGGAGCCCGACGGTGAGGTGGAGCTGGTCCACGGGTTGGTGCTCGACGGGAGGTACCGCGTGGGGCGCCTGCTCGGGCGAGGCGGCATGGGGGCCGTCTACGAGGTCACCCACCTGCGCCTGGGCACCGCGTTCGCGCTCAAGACCCTGCGCCAGGCCGACCGCGCCCTGCACGAGCGGCTGGAGGAGGAGGGGCGCATCCTGGCCCGCCTGCGACACCCGAACCTGGTCGTAGTGACCGATCTGATCGACGTTGGCGGCACTCCCGCGGTGGTGACGGAGCTGGTTCGTGGCCCGCCGCTGGACCGGCTGCTGCGCGAGGGCGCGCTCTCCCTGACCGAGATCGACGCGCTGGGGGGAGACATCCTGGACGGGGTGGCGGCGGTGCACCGCGCGGGCCTGGTCCACCGCGACCTGAAGCCAGCGAATGTGCTGGTGGAGGAGACCGCTGGGGGACGTGGGGCGAAGGTGGCAGACTTCGGGCTGGCCGCCGTGGCCGTGCACGGCGGTGGAGAGGGATACGCCGTCGGCACGCCCGGGTACGCGGCCCCCGAGCAGCTGGACGGCGCCCACGTGGACGCCCGGGCCGATGTGTTCGCGCTGGGCGCGCTGCTGTACGAGATGGTGGCCGGGCGCCGAGCCTTCCCCGGGCTGGACCTGGACCAGGTGTTCGAGCGCACCCGGACCGGCCAGGTGCGCCCCCTCGCCGAGGACGTGCCCGCCCGGATGCGCGAGGCCATCACCCGCGCCCTGCAGCCCGCCGCCGAGGACCGGCCCGTGGACGCCGAGGCGCTCGCCGCCATCTGGCGTGGCGTCCCCCACAGCGCGCCACCCGCACCCGACCTCCCACCCGAGCGGGACCCGTTCGTGGGGCGGGCAGACGACCTCGCCGCCTTGGACCGCCGGCTGCAGGCGGAGGGCCGACTCGTGTCGCTGCTCGGGCCGGGGGGGGTCGGAAAGACACGCCTCGCCCTGCACTACGCGCGCTCATCCCAGCGCGCCTGGCCCGGCGGGGTGTACTTCTGCGGTCTCGCCGAGGCCCAGGATGCTGACGGCATCCACGACGCCGTCGCCGACGCCCTGGGGGTGCCATTAGGCGGGTCGGACGCCGACGCTCGCCTCGGCCACGCCATCGCCGCCCGCGGGCGATGCCTGCTCGTGCTCGACAACTTCGAGCAGGTTGTTCAGCACGCCCACGCCACGGTGCAGCGATGGGTCGCCCAGACCGAAGAGGCGGTCTTCTTGGTAACGAGCCGGTTCCTGCTGGGTGTTCCAGGCGAGATCGGGCTCCGACTCAACCCGCTCGGGCGTGACGAGGCCATCGCGCTGTTCGAGGCCCGCGCCGCGTCCGCCATGGGTCGCGCGCTGTCCCCGGTCGACCGCACCGCCGTCGGCCAGCTCGTGGATCTGCTCGACCACCTGCCGCTGGCCATCGAGCTGGCGGCTGCTCGCGCGGCGGTACTCCCCGTTGCCCGCATCGTGCAGCGGCTCGACCAGCGGTTTCGCCTGCTGGCACACCCCGACCAGCCGGCGGGGCGGCACCGCAGCCTCGAGGCAGCGCTGGCCTGGAGCTGGGACCTGCTGGAGCCGCACGCGCGCCGCGCACTCGCCCAGCTCGCGGTGTTCGAGGGCGGCTTCACCCTCGACGCGGCGGACGCCGTGGTGGCGCTGGATGCCGGTGCACCCTGGATCCTCGACGTCGTCCAGGGCCTCGTCAACCGATCCCTCGTTCGCAGGATCGACGCCGACCGGCTCGGCATGCTGGTCAGCGTGCGGGAGTTCGCACAGAAGCGCGACGGCGACCGGGAGGCGACCCTCCGCCGCCACATGCAGTGGTTCGCGCGCCTGGGCCGCCAGGAGGCCTGCTGGGCCCGGCGCAGGACCGATGACGGCGGAGTCGAATTCGTCGAGCTCGACAACCTGGAGCGGGCGTTCGCGACAGCGAGCGCCTCGGGCGACTGCGCCCACGCGGCGCTGACGGCTTTGGCCATCGGCGACCTGCACGCCGGGCGCGGCTCCGGCGCACGGGCCGCGGGGCTTCTCGCCGACGCCCTGGCCCTGCACGGCCACCTGGCCGTCGACACCGCACGGCTGACGGCGGCCCTCGGGTCCTCCAGGTTCAACGGCGGCGACACCGCCGAGGCCCTCGACCTGCTCACGACGGCGGTCGCCGCAGCCGAGGCCGCCGGCGACGAACAGCTGGCGTGCGAGACGCTGCAGCACGTGGCGCTGTGTGAGTCCACGCTGGGGCACAGCGACAGAGCCATCGAAGTCGCTGAGACCGCGCTGGCGCGAGCGATGGCGATGGGCGACCGAGGCCTCGAGGCCGTCGCTCGAGCGCGGCTGGGCGACCTGCACTACCGCTCGGGCGACGTCACCGGTTCGCAGCCGCTGCTTCAGGACGCGCTGCAGATGCTGCGCGACACCGGCGATCGGAGAATGGAGGCCGTGTTTGGCCACCAGCTCGCGAACGTCTACCTCGTCACCGGACAACACGACCGGGCCCGCGAGACCTACGGCCGCACCCTCGAGATCGCACGCGCGCGCGGCAACCGCGGCCTCGAGGCCAGCACCTTGAGCAGCCTCGGCAACCTCGCACGTGACACGGGCGCACTGGACGAGGCCGCCATCCGCTACGAAGCCTCGTTGGCCATCAGCCGCCAGATCGGCAGCCGGCGCAACCAAGGCACCGCGCTGAGCAACCTCGGCAACCTGCGGATGCGTCAGCGGCGCGGCTCTGAGGCGCTCGCCCTGCTCGAGCGTGCCCTCGCGATCCACCGAGAGGTCGGCGACCGCCCATGGATGGGGTTCGTGCTCGGAGGCCTCGGCGACCTGCACGCCCAGGAAGGCCGCCGCGCCCGGGCGGTCGAATGCTTCGAGCAGGCGCTCGCCGTGTACCGCGAGATCGGCAACGTGTTCTACGAGGGAGAGGCCCTCGGCTCCATCGGCAGCATGCACCTGGAGACCGGCGACCTCGAGAGCGCCGAGCAGATGCTGACCGCGGCGCTCGCTCTTCAACGCAAGAGCGCGAACCGCGTGACCGAGGGCATCACCCTCGGGTGCATGGCCGAGCTCGCAGACCTGATGGGTGATTCCGACGCCGCGGCCCGCAACCTCGCCGACTCCATGGCGATTCACCGGGAGGTGGGCAACCGAGGCCACGCCGCCCACACCCTGCTCCTGTGGGCGTCGTTCGAGTTGCGGCATGGCCGAGAAGCGAGCGCGGAGCGCCGGATCGCAGAGGCCCTCCCACTTGCCAGGGAGGTCGGGTCTCCGATGGTCGAGCTCGCGCTGCTGTCCACCCTGGCGGTCGCGGAGTCCCGCCGCGGCGACCGTGCCAGCGGGCTGGAGCGGGTTCAGCGCGCCGCGACGGGTATGCGAGCGCTGCAGGATCCCGTGTGCCTCGCCCTCGTGCTCGTCGACCTCGCCGAGGTGTTGCTCCGCGGCGCGCCGGTCAGCTCGGACGACCGCCTGTCCGCCGCCCTCGCCCTCGAGGAGGCCCACGCCATCGCCCGCGCGAACGGCCTGCTCCCCACCAGCGCGCTCGGCAGCCGTCTGACCGAGGTGCGTAGCCTCGTCGGCTGACCCCAGCGACGGATCCTACTCGCGCGTCGCCACCGATCCCGTTCGCCCTCGGCGTGGTCGCGATCGCCTACCTGCTCAACCGGTTCCTCTCCCGATCGCTCGACGATCTCGGCGTGCGGTTCAACGAGCGCCGGCTGCTGTTCAAGCAGATCGGGTCGATCTCCCGGTTCTTCATCCTCATCGGCACCAGCATCCTGGTGGCCGCAGCGGTCGTCCGGTTCAGCAACGAGGGGTTGCTCGCCATCGGCGGCTCCGTCGCAGTCGCCGTGGGCTTCGCGTTCCAGGACCTCCTCGCCTCGCTGATGGCGTGGATCATCCTCCTGATCCACCGCCCATTCCAGGTGGGCGACCGGGTGGAGTTCGCCGGCTACTACGGCGAGGTCGTCGAGATCGGCCTGCGAACCGTGCGGATCAACACCCTGGACGGCAACCTGATCTCGGTTCCGAACAGCCGGTTCCTCACCGACGCCGTGTCGTGTGCGAACGCGGGCGCGCTGGACCAGATGTGCGTGTTCGAGTTCTTCATCGGGTGCCGCGAAGACTTCGATCTGGCCAAGGAGATCGTGTACGACGCCACCGCGTCGAGCAACTTCGTGTACCTGAAGAAGAACATCGTGGTGCACGTGAAGGAGCTCCCGCTCCCGAACAACGACACGCTGGCGATCAAGCTCAAGGTCAAGGCGTACGTGTTCGACAGTCGGTTCGAATCCGCGTTCGGCACCGACGTGGAGGAGCGCTCTTAGCGCGCACTCCGCGAGCACGGCATCCGCACCGCCGGCTGGCTGATGTCGGCGTAGCGATCAGCCCCGGGGCGGCGGCGCCACTACGTCGTCGCCCTCCCCGCGGATACACCGCGCCACCTCCGCGGCCCGGTTCGCGAGGACCGCCGCGGCGTTCACGTAGCCCTTGTCGGTGATCTCCCCCGCATCCAGCGCAGGCGGGTCCACCAGCAGGAGCACCCGCGCCACCCGACGAGAGGCCCCCTGGGAGGGGTCGCGCCACAGCCGCTCCTGCAGCGCCGCATGCACCGCCGGGTGCTGCACCCAGTCGGCCATCTCGCCGGATGCACCGGCTACAGCCGCCGCTCGCCCCGGCTCGAGCCACGCGAGCAGCACCACCGCATCCGTGTCGTGCCCAGCCACCACGGCGGCGGTGAGCCACCCGTCGGCCGCCGACAGCGTCTCCGTGCGCAGCCGGCCCACGTTCACCCAGGTGCCCGAGGCGAGCTTGAAGTCCTCCGCCACCCGACCGTCGAACCGCACCCCGCGGGACGGAGCTGCGGGGTCTACCAGGCGGCCCGCGTCGCCGATCCGGTAGAACCCCTCGTCATCGAATGCCCGCGCCGTCACCTCGGGCTGGCGGTGGTAGCCGGGCGTCACATTCGGCCCCGACACCCGCAGCTCCAGCTTGCCCTCGGTCGGCACGAACTTCAGCGCGCAGCCCGGCACCGGAACACCGATGTTGCTGGCATCCTCCGACGGGAAGTGGGCGCTGGTGACCAGCGGAGAGGTCTCGGTGCCCCCCCACGCCGTGGTGAGCCAGATCCGATGCCCGAGGGCCTGCTCGGCCACCGCGTCGAGCCGCTCCCAGGTCTGCTGGGGCAGGGCGGCGGCGGCGTAGAACACACCCTGGAGGCGGGAGAAGAACCGCTCCCGCAGCGCCGGACGCGCCTCGAGCGCGGTCGCCAGCATGGCGTAGCCCACCGGAACGTTGAACTGGAGCGTCGGGGCCACGTCCTCCAGGTTGCGCAGGGTGGCCTCGAACAGCCCCGGCGCCGGCCGCCCATCATCGATGTACAGCGTGCCGCCGTTGCGCAGCACCAGGTTCAGGTTGTGGTTGCCGCCGAAGGTGTGGGACCACGGCAGCCAGTCCACGAGCACGGGGTGCGAAGCGTCGACGAAGGGCCAGACCTGGGCCAGCGCCTCCTGATTCGCCGTGAGCATGCCGTGGGTATTCAGCACCCCCTTCGGACGCCCGGTGGAGCCCGAGGTGAGCAGGATCTTCGCCACGGTGTCCCGACCCGGCGCCGCAGCCGCCAGGCGTGCGCTCGAAACGGTGGCCAGCAGCTCTGAGAGCGGTGTGGTGGCTCGCTCCGGGCACGGCGTCGACGTCACCACCTCCACCCCATCCAGCGCCACCGCGTCCAACGCCGTCGCGAATGCAGCCCCCTGCTCCGCGAACACCAGCCCCGGCGTCACCAGATCCACGATTCGACTCAGCTGGGCATGGTCCGCGCTCCGCAGCGAATACGCCACCGACACCGGCACCACCGGAACACCCGCGAGCAGCCCGCCGAACAGCACGCGCGCGTGGTCGAGGGAGTTCCCCGACAACACGAGCACCGGGCGGTCCAGCGACAGGCCGCGCGCCAGGAGCGCCTCGCCGATGGCCCGCGCATCGGCCAAGGCATCCCCCCAGGTGAGCCGCCGCCAGCCCGCCACGTCCGGGTGACGCTCTGCGAGCACGGTCTCGTCCGGACGCTCTGCGGCCCACCGCGTCAGCCACTGGCCGAGGCATGGAGCGCTAGGCCGGAGCGGCGTGGTGGAGCGGAGCACGAAGGTCCCGTCGGGGCGGTGCTCGACCTGGACTTCGGCGGGAGCGAGCGCGGGCACGACGCGTGGGGTCATCGTGAGAACCTCCGGTGCTCCGCCTCCTAACTCCCGCCTGGGCCGCGAACACAGCGCCGCGGCGGGTCTCGCAGAGCAGCGTTGGCGGATGTCGGCGTCTGTCGGCGGTCGCCCGCAATCTTGGTGCTATCGTCGGAGCATTGCCGTCGAACGCCACACCCTGGGAGACCCGATGAACCTGAAGCACATCCTCGACGCCGAGGTCGAGGAACACCTCCGCAACTACCTGGTCGACAATCCCCGCGACGGGCTCGAGGGCGTAGGCCAGCCCGATCCGACCGACATCATCAAGGCCCTGCGTGAGGGCACACCGCTGCCCGACGAGTACGAAGGACTCGAGGCAATAGTGCTGCAGTATGGGCGGCCCGCCTACTTGGTGAAGCGCGACAAGATCATCACGGAGAACGTGACGCAGTCGGAGCAGGCGAAGGCCGTTGTCGAGGCCAACCGTCAGCTGCTCGAGGCCGCCACCCCCCGGGTCGGCCGCATCGACCTGAAGAAGTCCAGCAAGCCGTGGGTCGGCACCGGGTGGGTCATCGCCGAGGGCATCGTGGTCACCAACCGCCATGTGGCCCGCGAGTTCGCAAAGTCGTCTGGCGGGGCCGACTTCCGGTTCCTTCCGAGCGGCGACACCATCCCGGAGCCGTGGGTCGACTTCGGCCACGAGCACGGCGTGCCCGCCGACCCGGCCACCGCCCAACCCGTCACCCGGGTGCTGTGGATCGAGCCCGACAGCTCGAAGCACGACGTGGCCCTGCTCGAGGTGCCGACGGTGGGGCATGACGATGCCCGCAAGCCGATCCCCCTGGCCACCGATGAAGAATACGAGGCGTTCGCCGTGGGCGGCTGGGTGAGCGCCATCGGCTATCCGGCGTTCAGCGGGTACAACAGCGCCAGCGACCAGAGCCGCATCTTCGACGACATCTACAACATCAAGCGGCTGCAGCCCGGCACGGTCACGTCCAAGGGCAAGCGCCTCGAGCACGACTGCACCACCCTCGGCGGTAACTCGGGCTCGGTGATCCTCGACGTGGAGCGCGGCACCGCCGTGGCGCTGCACTTCGGCGGGTTCGAGGGCGAGACGAACTTCGCCGTGCCAGCGCCCGACGTGCGGCGCATCCTGGCGGAACACGGCACCCGACCCGTGCAGGTGCAGGTGCGCCCACAGGGCCAGTCCGCCGAGGCCCCCCCGCCAGACTCTCCCCCCGGATCCGGCACCGCCGCACCGGCCTCCGCGACCATCACCGTGCGCGTGCCGCCAGGCGGGGGTCGGGTCGAGGTGCCGATCACGCTCACGGTCCAGGTGGAGGTGGAGGTCTCCGACGGATCCGATCTCGAGCGCGTTCCAGACCTCTCCCACTACGAGGGCCGCCAGGGGTACGACCGCGACTTCCTCTCCCGCCGCATCCCCCTGCCCGACGTGTCCGGCGCCGTGGCCCGGTTCGGCCCGGTGGCGCTCAATCGGGTGACCGGGGGGCCGGAGCTGCCCTACACCCACTTCAGCGTGCTGCTCAGCGAGCGCCGCCGGCTCGCCTACGTCACCGCGGTGAACATCGATGGCCGCCGCGCCGGGCCTGCGCCGATCAATGACGTGGACTGGGCGCGAGATGCGCGCGTCGACCGCAGCGCCCAGGTGGAGAACGACCTGTATGCGGAGCGGCGCGACTACTTCCAGCGCGGCCACATGGTGCGCCGGCTCGACCCAGTGTGGGGCCCGCCCGAGGTGCGTCAGCAGGCCAACGACGACACCTACCACTGGACCAACTGCGCGCCGCAGCACCGGGGTCTGAACACGGGCCACGACTGGCGCACGATGGAGGACAACATCCTCGACACCGCGGACGCCGCCGACCTGCGCGCCTCGGTGTTCACCGGACCCGTGTTCCACGAAGCCGACGAGGAGCACCGCGGCGTTCAGATCCCCAAGGCGTTCTACAAGATCGTGGTGCACGAGACCCCGGAGGGCGGCCTGGCCTCCGCCGGCTGGGTGCTGCGGCAGGATGATGTAGCCACGAACATCCCGTTCGAGACCGTCGCCACGCCCACCAGCGAGATCCTCATCGAGACCACCGCCATCGCCGAGATCGAGGCGATGACCGGCCTGCGATTCGACCCGATCTTGCGCCAGGTGGAGGTGGGCCAGCCCGCACCGCCCCCGACCGCCCCGACGACCCCGTGCAACGCCCGCACCATGCCCATGCCCGAGTCCATGTGGCGCACCCTGTACACCCGCCCCGAGCTCACGGGCGACGAGGGCGCCGCCGACACCTCACTGCTGTGGGGGGTGGGCCAGACCCTCAAGGTCCGATTCCTCGACGGCACCCCGAAGCTGCGCGCCGCCGTGATCGACATCGCCCGCACCTGGGAGCGGCACGCCAACCTGCGGTTCGACTTCGGGGACCACCCCAGCGGCGCTGACATCCGCATCTCGTTCGACGTACGCAACGCCAACGGCGGCCCCGATGGCTACTGGTCCTACCTCGGCCGACAGACCGAGTGGCTAGTTGCGAACGGCCATCTGGGCCGCGACGCCCCGACGATGAGCCTGAGCAACCGGTGGCGGGATTCCACGCTGCTCACCGGCGCCGACGACATCCGCCGGGTGGTGCTGCACGAGTTCGGCCACGCCATCGGCCTGATCCATGAGCACCAGAGCCCGCGCTCCGACATCCCGTGGAACCGCGAGGCGGTCTACCGCTACTACGAGGACACCCAAGGCTGGAGCCGCGACGACATCGACACCCAGGTGCTCTCGCCCGACGACAGCCCATCCGTGGCCGCCACCCCGCACGATCCCACGTCGATCATGCAGTACCCGGTGCCGCAGGAGCTCACCCACGGCGACTTCGAGGTGGGCTGGAACAACCGCCTGTCCGAGGCCGACATCCAGTTCATCGGTGAGCTCTACCCCCACCCCGACGGGTGCAGCTGAGCGCTGTCGACCAGCACCGGGTATGCTCGGGGCCCGGGAGGCCCTGGGCTGCACTCCAGCGAGGCGGTCGTGGTTGGGCCCACCCCGAGGGATCAAGGGTGGATTCGCGATGCTCGAGCGACTGACCGGTGGAACCCTCGCCGTGGCCCTGCTGGCGCTGGCCGCGTGTGAGAACGAACCCAGCCTGGTGACCACAGACGCCCCGCCGTCGGTCACCATCCTCGCACCCATCGACGGCGAGCTGTACACCGTCGACGACTTGGTGGAGCTGGTGGGCGTCGCCCGGGATGATGGGCCCGCGTCCGAGCTCAACGTGTCCTGGGCCGGCCCCGATGGCCTGCTCGGGGACGCCCCGCCCGACGATCAAGGCAACGTCTACCTGGCGATACCCGCCATCGACCTGGGTATCGGGCCCACAGTGCTCACCCTGCAGGCCATCGACGGCGCCGGCCAGTCCGCTTCACTCGCGGTGGGTGTCACCATCACCGATGCGGCAGGCACCACGCCCACCGAGACCACCGAGCCGCCCGAGCCCGGGGCCCCCACCGTCACCCTCACCGGACCGCTGGATGGTGCCACCTTCGTGCGCGACGACGAGGTGGCGGTGATCGGGTTCGTGGCCGACGCCGAGCAAGCCCCCGACACGCTGCTGTGCAGCTTGAGCTCCTCGGCAGAGGGGGTGTTCTGGGAGGGCAGCGCGTCCGAGACCGGCACCATCGACCTGCTGCGGGTGTTCGACGTAGGCATGCACACGGTCACGCTCACGGCCCTCGACAACCAGGGCAAGGTGTCCACCGACAGCGCCACCATCGAAGTGCTCAACGACGGCCGGCCGTTCGCCGTGGTCGACGCCCCCGCCTCCGGCGACACCGTGGATGCGGGCGAGGTGGTGGTGTTCGAGGGCACCGTGTGGGACGACGAAGACGACCACGAGGAGCTCACGGTCCGGTGGGAGAGCGACCTGCAGGGCCTGCTCGACGAGTCCGTCCCCGACAGCGACGGCTTCGTCGCGTTCGGCGGCACCCTCGACCCCGGCACCCACGTCATCTCGCTCATCGTCACCGACCCGGATGGCCAGTGGGCGTCGGATGCCATCGTGCTCTCGGTAGACGACCGCAACGGCCGGGACGAA
>JBLFXJ010000134.1:0-18608 GCA_047609825.1 Myxococcota bacterium | reverse complement strand
CCGTAGGAGTGTGGACACGTGGTGTAGGGCCGCCGCCGGATCGGGCAGGAGCATGAAGCTCGCGCTGAAGTAGACCGCGTCGTAGGGCCCGCCGTCGTGGTCGTACACGGACTGCAGGAACACGCGCACGTGACGCCCCAGCCCCTCCTTCCAGATGTGCTTCTGGCATCGCTTCACGTAGTCGGCGTCGATGTCGACACCGACGACGTCCAGCCGCTTCGCCTTGACCACCCGAGCGTTGCGCATGAGAGCGGACCCGGTGCCGATGCCGACGTCGAGCATCGACGCGCCTGGCGGCACGAAGTCGAGCACCCGTCGATACCACTTGCTGGTGAGCGGCAGGATCGCCGTGTCATAGATGAGCGCCCGCACGTCCACTCCGCAGTGCGGCAGAATACCGCGCGGGCGTGACGGCGCCAATCGGTCGCGGGCATGGTCTGTGCAGCACACTATGATCCGTCCTGGAGGTCAACATGCTCCGAACGCTGCTCCTGATCGCTTCATCCCTCGCTCTCGCGCCGGCCGCACACGCCTGCTCATGCCTCGAACCCAGCCTCGCCAAGGCGTGGAACGAGGGTGCCGATCTGATGGAGGTGGAGGTCGTCGATCGCAAGCAGGTCGGGCGATACCGCTACTTCCTGGCCACCGTGAACGCGGCCTACCAGGGCTGCGGCACGCCAGGCGAGCGCGTGGCACTGCGCACGCCGGTCGACGGCGCGGCGTGCGGTGGCCTGGTGCACACGCCCGGTGAGCAGCTGCTCGTGGAGTCCTACGACACCGGCATCACCTACCGCGGTCTGCGCGTTCTCGACTTCGGCCTGTGCGGGATCAACCAGGACCCCAGCACCCTGACCGATGAGGACCGCGCGTTCCTGGACAGCCGACTGGTCACCTGTCCGTCGACCGGCCTGGCGACCTGCGCCGACGGCACCGAGCCGTTCACCTGCTTCATCGACCCGTGTGAGTTCGCGCCCGACTGTCCGGACGGAGCATGCGCCGCGAACTACTGTGGTGGCTGCAACTACGAGTACTTCGACGCGTTCGGCTACGAGGTCTGCCCAGAGCTGTGAGCACCGTCACTCCCTGTCGTCCCGCTCCGGCACTGGCCGGAGCGCACCTTCTCCGAGCGGCCGCCTGAGTCGCTGGATACCGGTGTTGTTCGCCGTGCTCGGTCCTCTCGCGGTGGTCGGAGGAACCTGGGCCGGCGTGTCGTCTTTCCTCGACGCCGACGACCAGCAGGCCCTAGCGAACGCCGGCAAGGTCGTCAATGGCTCGGTGGTCGAGTCGGGCTCCGTCGCTGCGATCGACCGGCTGCTCGCGAGCCGTGAGCCCGAGGTCCTCCTCCTCGGGCCGTCGTACGCCAACACCGACGCCCGCCCCGACCTGCTGTCTCGGCGCCTGCTGATCCCGCGAGACGACTTGGCGCTGCTCTCGGTGCCGAACTCGGTGGGCAGCCACTGGTACGCGATGCTGAAGTACCGGGTGTTCGAGGCCGGGCATCGACCGAAGCTCGTCGTCGTCATCAGCGGCCTGCAGTCCATGCTGCTGGCCACGCCCCTCACCGAGGCGAGCCACGTCAACCTCGCGGTTCACTTCCCCGAAACTGGCCCAGATGCCACGCTCGCGGCGGCGGTCCGCACCGACTCACGACTCGGACTGGCCCGACTGCGGGAGCAACGCTCCGCGCTGCGCGATCGTGTGTTCGACGCCCTTCGCTACCGACCGGTGAGCCTCCTGCTCACCTCGCCTCGCGAGCCCGGCGTCGCGATCCGCCCGGGCGAAGTGCGAGCGGCCCTGGACCGCGTGTTCGACGACAGCCGCGTGGACATGCGCCTGCACGGTCGGTCGACTCCGGTCGTTGAACTCGATCGGGAGGAGCGGTTCTACGACGCCACGATGCTGCCGACGCCCGAGGCATCCCTGATCGGCCCAATCACCGCGCTTGCGCGAGCACACGGCGCCCAGATCGTGTGGGTACGTCCTCCGATGTCGCCGCACATTCCAGCCCATCTCGACGACGTGGTGGCGCCTGGCGTGCAGGAGCGCGTCGTGGAGTTGGTGCGATCCGAGGGGGGCCACTTCCTCGACATGCGGGCGCTGGGCATGTCCGCCGACATGTTCAAGAACGAAGACCACATGAACGACGAGGGCTCGCGTCGCTTCACCGAGGCGCTGGCGAAGACGCTCGACGAGCTGCGGGTGCTGGACGACGGCACAGTGCTCCCTCCCTACGCCCCAGCCCTGGCGCGGGGACTCGACGCGACGCCGCCTGGCGCCGAGACCGATCCGCGCGTGGTGTGGCTCGAGCCTGGCGCCACGACCTCGTGGCGATTCGACGACGGCTGGGAGCGCGCCCGCGGCCCCTTCGCGGTGCATGCCGTGTTCGAGGGCCCCCAAGTGATGGGCGCACGCCCGTCCCTCGAGGTGGCTCGTCAGCCCGTGGAACTGCTGGCGAGCGACCTCAACGGGGAGCGCTTGCTCGGTGCCAACGCCACGCTCCAAGCCCCGCGCGCGGGGTGGGATCTGTCGGTCACCAGTCCCCCCGAGCTGCCGTGGACGCGCCTCACGGCCCTGTCGCTCGGCACGGGTGCAGATCGCGTCTTCCTGGTCGGTGAGCCGATCGCAGCGGACGGACCGCGGGCAGACCTGTTCGCCGTGACGCGGGTGGATGGGGGCATCCTGGCCGACGACACCGTTCGGCCGACCTACCCCGACCCGCCTGGAAAGGTGCCGGGTGCCGACCGCGAGGTCCTGCCGACCCGCGGTCCCCTCGCCCGGTACGACACGTCGCGCTGGGGGTTCCTGTCCGACGAGCAGCTCATCGGCGAGACCAACTTCGGAAGCCGATGTTCGCCGCTGCGCATCCGCGAAGGCAGCCACCGCCTCGAGGGGGCGAACGTCCCATGTACGGAGGTCGCACGCCGCGGGAAGGGGCGCAGCTGCCACACACCCGAGGCCATCTTCTTCTCGTCGTCGGACGGCACGGATCCGGAGACCAATGGCCGCACCTACCGGCTGGTGCTCGATCGCGAGCGGATGTGTGACGGCGCAGCGTGGCTGTACCCGGCGGATCGGTTCGAGGTGAGCTGGCCCTCCGACCGCCTCGCGCAGCTGCCTCGGGGCGCCACCCGGTTCGAGCTGGGGGCGCGGTACCTGCAGCAACGCAAGGCGCTGGTGACGGTCCGCCTTCGGGTGGATGGCGATCTCCGCGTGGAGGAGACCGTTGACGGTCGGAGATTCAAGGCCGGGCCGATCCGCTGGACGCTCGACCCTCCGATCCCTCCGAGCGCGACCTCGGTGACGCTCGAGGTGGTGAATGAAGACCACGTGTTCTACCTCGTGGACACGGCGGCTCTCCTCGAACGGTGAGGCACGGAGGGGTCCGCTTCCGGCGGGCGCGCCCCGAAGCGCTGACCGACCCGCGATGGTCAGCCCAATGTCACACCGCAGGCACCCGGCCTTCAGCTTTAGGTCCAGTCTGCTCGTCTGCGAACCGGCCCGAGTGTACCGCAGGATACCTGCGTAGATCGGGCCGGCCCTTGACTCGGGCCTGGACCTGATGGCCGCCAACACCCCGCCGTCGCAGGACCCACGCTGGACGGACCGCAGGCACGGGCGCCACCCCTACGGGTGTGCCCATGTGGTGTAGGGTTGCCGAAACCAGGGACAGGAGCAAGGATGTCGTGGCAGCGCTACCTGCCTTGGAACTGGGGGCAGGAGGAGGCTCCTCGCCCGCTGAACGTTCGACCGCGCACGGAGGCACGAGCGCCGAAGCTGTCTGAGCCAGCGCTGAACCCCTCGAACATGAAGGAGCCCGCAGCGCCAGCGAATGACGCGGCCGTTCAGGCCGCGCCGGCACCGCCACGCCGACGCCAGACCCCTCCCACGGCGCCCCCTCCCAACAGCTCGCGCCGGCCCACGCCGCGGAACGCACCTCCGTCGGACGCTTCACGGAACCGCACGCCTCGTGTCGCTGCTCCATCATCGTCCAGTCACTCACCCGCCTCCGGCCGTAGTCGCGCTCCTACGCCAGTGGTCCGTCCACCCCGCAAGGCGCAGCCCGTTCCCAACCGCCGCGCGACAAACGCACGCTCGGACGGGTTCGACCACACGGTCGACAACGACCTGGGCACCCCGCTGCCGGCGCCCGAGACCGAGGCGCCCGTCCGGCTCGAGGTCGACGACCTCGATGGCGCGCTGCTCGCCGTCCATACAGCGGGCTCGGTCGAGGCGCTGGCCAAGGGCGTGATCGGGCTCCTCAAGATGCATCAGCCCGCTGACTGCATGACCGTGCTCGTCCGCAAAGAGGACAGCTATGTGCGCGCCGAGGCCGTCGGCGCCCCTCCCGAGGCGCAGGGGGTGAAGATCGACGCGCAAGACGCCCTCGGACGCCGCATCGAGCGCGGCACCCGCGTGCACTCGGTGGATGTGCGCGGCAAGGCCATCCGGCAGATGGGAGGCTCCTACCTCTACCCGTGCAAGGGGCGCTCGGCGATCGTCGGTGGCATCGTGACCAGCGCACATGAGAGGGACAAGGCGCACCATGAGTGGGTGAGCCGCCTGGCGCCGCACGTGGGCATCGCGCTCGACAACCTGACGCGCACCGGCGGCGGAGGAGGCTCGGCCAGGGCCCAGGCCGAGCTCGAGCGACTGCACGCCGCCACACGGAAGCTCGTCGCCGCCTCCCCCCTCGGCGTGCTCCTCCAGCGGATCGTCCGAGAGGCCGTGCGGGTGACGAAGGCCGAGAAGGCGAGCCTGATGCTCTACGACCTGCAGAAGGGTGATCTGGAGCTCAAGGCGGCCCGCGGTCTGTACGACGCGGCGATGGAGCGGCGCATCCAGCTCGGTGAGCTGCCAGCGATGCGAGTGCCATCCGACATGGGCGCCATCGGCCACGTGTTCCGCACCGGCGAGACCCTGCGCGCCACCGGTGCGAGTGGCACCTCCACGCCGGAGGGGCTCAACGGGCCCAGCCTGATCGTGTCGATCTCGGCGATGGGGCGGGCCCTCGGAGTGCTCCAGCTCACGTCCACCACGCCCAACCCACGGTTTGCCACGCGTGCCAAGTACATCGAGGGGTATGCGCGGTCTGCCGGGCTGGCGATCTGGTCGGCCCAGGCCTACCAGCGGGTGGCGATCGACCGAGCGGGCGGCCTGAGCATGCTCCCGGTGGCGGAGGCATGGATCGAGTCCGCCATGCTGACCGCGCGCCGGAAGAAGGTGCCGTTCACCGTGATCCTCGCACGGATGGGCAGCTCGGAGGGGGAGCCCCCGAGCCCCAAGCGCGTGGCCAAGTTCAGCGAGGTGCTGCGCAAGGCGGCGCCGGCGGGGTTCGATCTCGGAGGCCACGACGGTCGCGGGATGTTCCTGGTGGGACTGCCAAACATGCAGGCCGACGCGGCGAAGAAGATCGCGCAGCGCATCACCTCTGAGATGGGCACGATGTACTATGGCGAGTCCACCTGGTGCTTCGTGATCGCTGAGCGTGGCGAGGGAGAATCCTGTTTCGCCCTTCTTTCTCGGGCACGCATCGCGCTCGACCAGGCATGGGAACAGGGCCCAGGCGTGCGGCTGTTGGTGGCCAAGGGGCGCTGACCGCGGTGTAGGATGCGCGCGACTGTGAGGAGGATGCATGCGCGAGTTGTTGACCGTGGCGGCCTTGGTCGCAATGGTGGGATGCGGCGGTGGTGACAAGGACTCAGGCGACTCGGGTGGCGACCCCGCCACGACCGCGACGGGCACTGCAACCGGCGGCACCGCGACGGGCGGCACCGCGACCGGCGGCACCGCGACGGGCACCGGCGGCGGAACGGGCACGGGCACGGGCACCGGCTCGGCGCCGATCACCCTCAACATGCTCGTGTTCGACGCGTTGACGGTGGAGCCCATCGAGGGCGCAGAGGTGTGCGACTCGGCCTCGGCAGCATGTGCCACCACCGGCGCTGCGGGCGACGCCACGCTCGAGGTGTCGGGCGATCTGCCGCTGCTGATCAGCGCCGAGCTCGCAGGCACCTACCGCCGGCACATCATCGACCTCACGCCGGTTGACGTGGCGGGGGGCTTCCCGATGACGATGATCCTGGTGCCCGACACCGCACTCCCCGGGCTGCTCGGCGCCTACGGAGTCACCGAGAATGCGGCCATGGGGCATGCGCTGAACGTCGTGGACGGCCCCGGCGCGACCCTGGCGCTGGACGTCGCCACCGATGGACCGCTGTACCTCGACGACATCGGGGGCCCGAACCCCAGCCAGGAGAGCGTCAGCGCCCAGGGCGGCGTGGCGTTCGCGAACATCCCGCCCGGCATGGCGACAGCCACGGCCGAGCTCAGCGCGGGCACCTGCACCGCCGCGATCGGCCAGGGCGGCGCCAACCACACGTTCACCGTCGAGGCGGGCGCTGTGACGAACATCTCCGGATTCACCTGCGAGTGAGCCGACCCGATGGCCTCACCGCACGCGCCCAGCGCTCTCGACGAGGCCTCGCAAGGCGAGAGCCAGCTGCGCATCGTCGACCTCGACATTGACGAGGACGATCTGGGTGACCACGCGCCCCCGCACGGCGAGGGCCGTGGCCACGTGCTCGGTGGGCAGGCCCGGCAGCATGAGGCCGAACCGCTCGACGCTGGCCGAGTCGGCGCCGGGCACATCGAGGTGCCGCAGGGCGCCCAGCACGCCGGATGACGCGCGCGTGGCGTCGACGGTGGCGGCAGCGCCGACCTCCATCGCCGCCGCGAACAGCATCGCCCGCTCAACATCTCGGAACACGAGGGTCTGGACATCCAGACCGAGGCGCTCCGCGCCGTAGGCGCGCGTGCTCCACCCGGTCTCCAGATCGTCGGCCAGCGCAGGATCGGTTCCTGCGCTCACGAGGGCACGGCGAACATTGTAGTCGCCCAAGGGCTCCTCGACCTCCGTCCAACCTGAGGAAGCGAGCGCGGCGCGGGCGGTGCGGGCAGCTCGGAGCAGCCGAGCCGGGGGGCGCTTGGCGGCGGGCGCATAGCGATCGGGGTGAACGACCATCGCGGTGCGGACTGGCGGCCGGGCCAGCACCTGCCACGTGCGCTCGGTCCCCCCTTTCGCCTCGAGCGATGCCACGAACGCCGTTCCCTGCCCGTACACATAGCTGTCGTGGAAAGTGGCGGGTGAGGTCGAGTGCTGCGGATTGGAGGCGTCGTAGCCGAGCAGAGCCGCGATGACCGCAGCGCCGTCTGGCGCGACGAGCTCCCGCGCCACCTCCATCTGCACCCACGCCGCGTGGCCTTCCAGGGCGCACACAACGGCGATGCCCTCGTCACCGACCCGGTCCTGGGCCAGGCGCGCAAGGTCGAGCTCTTGATCCTGCAGGGCATGGGTGAGCTCGTGCGCGAGCACGAGGTCGAGCACGGCCGCGAGGAGCTGATCGCTCGCGCCGGGCAGCGCGGCGCGGATCCCAGCAGGATCGACATACAGGTGGCCATCGAGGAACCCGTACTTGCCGAACGCCGCGTGGCGCATGGCGTCTGCGCTCCGAGCCGCGTGAGCCTCCGCCTGCCCCGGTGCGAGGCCTTTCCGCCGCGCGAGCAGGTGGAGCTGCTCCGCATAGACCACACGAGCCAGGGTGTCAGGGTCCACCACACTCACGGTCGGCAGCCGCTCGAATCGGCGGCCCGCGGCCTGCTCCACCAAGGGTGCGAGCTCCCCCACCCGCGCAGCGAGGTCGGCCTCGAGTTCATCGGCGGCGGCGAGCGCCGCGAGCGCTGCGAGGATCAGCAGGGGGTTCCTCCCCGATCAATGTAGTCGGCCCAGGCGTCCCCACCGTCGGAGATTCAGCCGCCGGGCAGCACCTCGAACCGGATGCCGGCGCGCTGGAGCCGCTCCACACCCGCCATTCCGAACGCCACGCCTGGCGTCTGAACGCCGCCCGCCGGGGCCTCGCCCAGCGCGAGGAGGAGCGCGCACTCGGACAACATGCGCGAGGTCTCGGTGTAGCCAGGGTCTCCGCCAGAGACCTCACACACCACACGGTGGGTCGGAGAGCGGCCGACGAAGGTGAGCCGAAACCAACCCGTGGACCGCACCTCGGCATCCGGACCTGTGCCCGCCGGTCGCAGCTGCTTGAGCCACCGGCGTGCTGCGGGCACCTTCGCGGCCGCCCCGAGTACGCCGACGCCAACGCCCAGCCCAGCCAGATGCCGGAGGCCACGCACGGCGAGGAGGTGATGGTAGGTGAACCCTTCCCCGTACAGCTCGACCCGCGCGCGGGCCGTGCGGCGCACGATCACGGGGTCGATCACCGGCAGCTTCACGGCCCAGCGATTGAGCTCGGGCTCCCAACGCACGGCAGGCGTGTGCGTGCGCGGACCCGATCGCTCCGAGGCCTTGCGAGGCGGGCGTCCGGGGGCGCCCATCGCCTCGAGCAAGCTCGCCCAGGTGCCGCCGGATGGCGAGCCGCTGGCCTGCACGAGTCCATGCACGGTCTTCGGGCCTGGCCCGGGGAGCTGGTGGACCGTGAACAACGCCCCCAGATCCGCCGGGATGCTGTCGAAGCCACAGCAGTGCACGATCACTGCACCGGACTCCCGCGCGATGGCGTCATACGCCGCGATGGACCGTGAGACGAACGCCGGCTCGCCGGTGATGTCGAGGTAGTGCGTGCCCGCCGCAGCGCACGCCGCCACCACGGGCTCGCCGAACTGCATGTACGGGCCCACCGTGGTCACCAGCACCCGGGTCTCGGCGGCCAGCCGCTCCAGGCTCGCGGGGTCCGACACGTCAGCGACGCGGATCTCGGGCTCGGCCGCAAGCCCTCGGCGCAGCGACTCCAGCCGCTGCGGGTCCCGCCCCGCCACCGCCCAACGCAGCCGCTCTGGCGCGTGAGAGGACAGGTATTCCGCGACCAATCTACCGGTGAAGCCAGTCGCCCCGAACACGACCAGGTCGAGCGCCCGCGCCATCAATCCTCCTTGCCGACGCGCTCGTCGAGTGCGGATTCGAGGCGATCATCATCCGAGCCACCATGGGCCTGGATCACATCTGCGGCCATCCCGTCGGCCGTCACGAGCACCGTGTACGGGAGCCGGACAGCGCCGAGCGGCGCCAGCGGTCCAGCGCCGACCCAGGTGGTCGGAACCGCGAGCTCCCGCCCACCCAGCCACCGCGTCCACCCCACTTCGCGCGCGTCGACCGCGAACGCGAACACCTCCACCGCATCGCCTCGATCCGAGGCAGCCGCTGCGACGTGCTCGAGGTGGTGGACCGCAGAGCCATCCCACGAGGCGACCCAGGTGAGCAGCCGCACGCGCTCGGGTAGCTCCCCATCGGGGCCCGGCTCCAGGGGCGGTGCCAGGTCCGCGATCGGGAGCGCCTGCCCCAACCAGGCCGGCTCTGGAGCCTCGGCATCGGCGGCACGCACGGCGTCCACGATCACGCCACCCAGGCCGCGCTCGGCCCATCCCGCAGATAGATCCTTCGTGAGCGCGGCTCGCGCCGCCGCCGCCAGGTCGGGGGCTTGCCCTCCGACGTGCACGCCTGCGGCGAGATGGAGCACCGCGGCGTCGCCATCGCCCGCCGCATGCAGGGCCAATCCCAGCCGGGCCAGCCGCGCGGGGGTGACCCCGAACAGTAGCAGCTCCTGACGGGTGGACACGGCCGACTCCGGATCGGTCGCCGCCAGCTGGAGCGTCGCGCGAAGGTCCTGAAGCTCGACGAAGCGCGGACGCCGGCGCTCATCCAGCGGTCCCGGGGTCTTCGCGAGGGGGTCGACCGCCCTGTCGGCGAGCACCACGTCGAGCGCTGCGAGCGCATCGACGGCATGCAGCCCCGTGCTCGCCGCGTCGCGCGCGAGCCGCAGCGCATACAACCGATCGTCAGGCGTGGCCTTCCACGCGTCGCGCCGCGCAGCGACCCGGGCCTCGGGCGCATCGAGCACCCCCGCACGGGCGTCGTGGACCGCTGCACGCGCGGCAGCGCTGGTCGGTTGGAGGGCGTCGAGCGCTGCCACGGCCCCAGCACCCAGCTCGACGGCCGCCAAGATCTCTCCGTACACCGCTGGATCCTGCACGGCGTCCGGCGACCGGTCCACCGACGGGTCGACATCCGGGTCGAGCTCCGTCAGTCGAGCTGCGGCCAGCTCCGCCTTGCGCAGGTTGCCGGAATCGCGCCAGCCATCCATTGCAGCCCACAGCTCAGCGGGGCGCTCACTCGCGGCGAGCTCCACCAGGCGCTTGCGCACCACGCCGCGCACCTGGGCCACCGCCACGCCGGTGAGCGTGGGGTTCCATGCCGCCGCCACGTCACGCACCCGAAGGGGCTCGGCGACGAGCGCAGCTTCGAGATCCGGCGGCAGGTCGAGCTTCGCGTAGCCGGCTTCGAGCCTGTCGATCACGCCATCAGCGACGGCAAGCGCGGTGTCGTCGGCGGTGCGGCGGAGGTCGATCCCGATCTTGTCAGCGTTGTCATCGCACGCCCTGAGCGCGACGGTGCGGGCGCGCAGTCCGAGCCAGGTGGCGTCGGGTGCCTCGGTGGCAGAGACCTGGGAGAGCAGGCTGCCCATCTCGCTGCACCACCGCCCGGTGGTCGGGTTGCGCACCGCGAGGGTCGTGGCCAGCGCCGCACGCCAGGTCGGGTTCATCGGCGCATCGGCCACCGCCTCACGGTAGCGATGCTCGAGCCGTGCGCCCTCGCCGGCGTCCACGCCCGCCACCAGGGCGAGCTGGAGCCACGCGATGTCCTCGGGGGTCTCGGCGAGCTGCGCCTCCGCGGCCGCCACGGCGGGCTCCGTTCGGCCGGTGCGCCACAGGTACCAGGCGTGGTCGAGGTCGGGGTCCGCGAGAGCGACAGTGGCGAGAGCGGCGAGCAACAACGGGGCCTCCGGCGTGGCTGCCCCTCCCATACCTCACGTGGCCGGGTGGCTCACTCTCCGGCGAGCAGGGTCTCCAAGGCCTCCCACTCGGCGTACAGCGCATCCACCGCCGCCGATGCCGTGCGCCGCTCCACATCGAGCTCAGCCGCGGCCGCGTAGTCGGCCCCACAGGCGAACAGCGCTTCGTCGATGCGGGCCACTTCCGCCTCCGCCGCCTCCACCTCACCCTCGAGCGCCTCGAGGCGGCGGGCGCCTCGCTCCCGCTCCCGCTTCCTCTTCTTCTCCTCAGCCCAGTTCTCCGCCGCGGCCGTGGACTTCACGCGATCGGTGGGGTCGTGGGACGGGTCGAAGTCGGCGGCGCTCACACCCTCGGTCACGTGCACCGCACCCGCGCGCACATGCCATACGTGGGTGGCCACGGCCTCGACGAGGTACCGATCGTGGCTCACCAGGAGCAGGGCTCCCTCGAAGTCACGCAGGGCCTCGACCAGCACCTCGACGGTCTCGATGTCGAGGTGGTTGGTGGGCTCGTCGAGCAGGAGCACGTTGTTCGCGACCACGCCGAGCCGGGCCAGCGCCACCCGGGCCTTCTCGCCGCCCGACAGCGGGCCGATGGGGCGCAGGGCTGCGTCTCCGGGCAGACCCAGCGCGCCGAGCACCGCACGGATGCGCTCCGGCAGGACCAGCGGGGCGCAGCTGGTCACGTGCTCGAGCGCCGACTGATCCGGAGGCAGCTCGGCCGCGAGATCCTGCGTGAAGACACCGACCCTGACCCGATCGCCCACCCGCCGCCGACCGGCGCGCAGCGGCAGGCGGCCCGCCAGTGCATGCAGCAAGGTGGACTTGCCCACGCCGTTCGGGCCGAGCACAGCAACCCGCTGCCCGCGCTCGAGCGTGAGGTCGAGGCCGGTGAGGATCGCAGGGCCATCCGGCCATCCCACCGCCGCGCCCTTCAGCTTCAAACACTCCAGCGAGCCACCGGGCGCCTCGGGCAGGCTGAACCGGGGCCCTCGCTGGCGCCGCTGCGGCGCATCCACCCGGTCGATCCGGTCGAGCGCCTTCTGCTTCGATCGCGCCTGAGCGGCCTTGGTCGCCTTCGCGCCGAACCGCTCGACGAACCGCTCGAGCTTGCCGATCTCGGCCTGCTGCTTGTCGAACGCCGACGCGTCCGCCGCGGCCCTCTCCTCCCGCAGCACGATGAACCGGGAGTACCCGCCGACGTAGTGGTGCAGGCGCTTGCGTCGGACCTCCACGATCCGCCCGACAACCGCGTCGAGCAACCACCGATCATGGCTGACGACGACCACGGCGAACGACGACCGGGCCAGGAATGACGCCAGCCAGGCGCGCGCCGCCAGGTCGAGGTGGTTCGTGGGTTCGTCGAGCAGTGCGACGTCCGGCTCACTGAGCAGCAGTCGGGCCAGCGCGATCCGCATCTGCCAGCCGCCGGAGAAGGTGTCGCAGGATCGGTGCCAGGTGTCTGGGCCGAAGCCGAGGCCGTGCAGCACCACGCCGATCTGCTCATCTTCCGCGTAGCCGCCACCCAGCCGGAACGCCTCCTCAGCCGCAGCGACGCGCTCCACCGCGCCAGGGGCGTGACGCTCGACCGCGGCCCGTGCCGCCTCCAGCTCGCCGCGGAGGGCGTTCAGGCGGTGCATCTGTTCGCGGACGGTATTCCACACGGTGTCTGACGATCCCGACACGGCCTGCTGCGGCAGGTAGCCGAGGCGCATCCCCGCTCGACGGTGCACGGTGCCGGTGTCGGGCGACAGCTCTCCGGCGAGCGCGCGGAGCACGGTGGTCTTGCCGGTGCCGTTGCGGCCCACGAGGCCCACACGGTCGCCCGGCCGCACATGCCACGAGGCGTCCACGAGCAGATCGTGGCCACCAGGGGCGAGGGTGACGGCGTCCAGTCGAATCACGGCCCGGGGCTAACCGGTCAGTAGGCAACTTCGAGTCCCACCAGTGGCACGATCGGCACGAATACGGTGGGCACGGTGCGCTCGAAGTTGGGTGTGTAGCTAACGAGCATGGGATTTCGGGCATTCGTTGTGTTGTACACATCTGTATACAAAGTCCACCGGGCCCGAGCGGCGGTCCACGTCTTGTCGGCACGGAGATCGATCTGGTAGAACACCGGGAATCGAGCACCATTTCGCCTGCCCGACAGCCCCGCCCACAGGTCGATTTCGGCGTCATACACGGCCCGTTGTGGCGTGAACGGGGATCCACTCGAGGCACGGATCCGGGTCGACAGTCCCCACTCCCTGGGCAAGGTGAGGGCGGCGACGGCTGTGAGCACCACCGGCTGATCGTAGTCGGACGGGAACCGCTCGATGGCGCTGAACCGCCAGCTTCGCCCGAACGTCGCGGCCAGCCAGCCGTAGAATCTCCCCTGGGGGCGCAGCCGGAGCAACGCCTCGACGCCGTAGGCCCGCCCGTCGGCGTCCTCGTAGGCCGTGATCCGACGCGGCGAGGCGTTGTCCGGATCCTGCCGGTCGATGGACCACGTCTGGCGCTCCACCACCACGCCCGACAGCGCCGCGACGTATGGCGTCACCGTCAACCCGAGGCCAGAGGGCCACGTGCCAGACACCCCCACCGAGGACTGCCAGGCCGTCATCAGGCCGAGGTCGGGATTGCCAAGCGCCTCCGCCCACCGGTCGGCTGGGGGCGGCTGGCTGAACCGACCGACGAACCAGGTGGCGGACCACACGTCGGACAGCTCACCTCGCAGGCTGACCCGCGGCTCGGGAAGCACTGTGGTCTGACCGTTGAACGCGTGGGCCGCCATCCGCAGCCCGATGCCCGTCCATGCGTTCCCGTGATGCTGTTGCCACTCCGCCCACGCCCCGGCGCTGACCCTGGCGCCGCGGGTGGTGGGCGCCTCCTCCCCCGACACCACATCGCGGTAACTCTCGGCCACGACGGGCCGCGCCCACACACGGGCCCCGAGGTCCACGGCGCGGGCGTCGTCCAGCCGCACCGTGTCCGACCGGGAGGCGAGCACGTCCCATCCGCGCACCCGCCCGAGCTCTGGCCCATCCGCGAGCGGTCCGAGTCCGACCAGCAGGCTGTGCTGCTGGTCGGGCCCCGCCACGATCCGGGTGGTTGAGCTGTGGTCGCCCTCGTGATCCCAGCGCGCATCGAGCCGGAGGAACCACTGGTCGACCAGGGTGTCGGGATCGTACGGGAGGCCCGGATCCGGGGCGTCTTCCGGCACACCGTCGCCGTCGGCGTCCTGCCTCGCCGGATGCAGGATGAGCGCATCCCGTGCCCCGAACGCCGTGAATGACACTGTGTCCGGCCCGTGGCGTCGCCGCGCGCGGAGGTGGTAGTCGAGGTACCGCGGGTGCGCCCAGCTCGCCTCCCACACCGGGCGATCGTCCGCCGCCGCCGCGAGCCGCGCCCCCGCCGCGACGAGTCCACCCACCCAGGAATACCGCCCCGCCGCGGACAGCTCCCAGGCGCCGGCCTGCCCATGGGCGACGGCGGATGCGTCCAGCGGATCGACCCGCACCCGACCGTGCATCCCGGGCTTTGGCGGCGCGGCGACCGTGCGCACATCCACCACCGCCTGGGTCGTGTCGCCATACCTGGCGGGCAGCGAGCCCGGCAGGAAGCGCACCTCGTCGATCAGCGCAGGGTCAACGACCGACCGACCGATGAAGAAGTGGAACAGGTACGGCACCGGCACGCCATCGATCGCCATCTGGGTGTTCAGTCCCTCGGCGCCGCGCACCACCAGCGCCCCATCCGGACCGTTCGGACGGGCGACACCCGGCAGTGACTGCAGCGCCCGCACGGGGTCACCGAACGCCCCGGGCACACGGCGCAGCTCCTGGGCCGACCAGACCGACCGTGCCACCTCGTCCCGCACGGAGTCGCCATATACGACCACCTCTTCGGCCCAGCTGCCGCGCTCCACCCGGTAGATCACGCGCACCGTCTCGCCGGACGCCACGACCTCGTCCACCATCAGCGCTCGGTGCTCGGCACAAGCGACCCGCACCGCTACGCCCCCGTCCGGCACGGTCAGCTCGAACCGCCCATCCACACCCGTGACCACCGACGCGTCGGCCGCGGTCACAGTGCACACGAGCGGAACCCCCGAGCCACGCTCCTTCACGGTCCCCTGCAGCGTCCCGGCTCCCGCGAGCGCCGCCCACCACCACACGTGTCCACCCCCACCCGCTCAGGACGATATCCCCTCGTGTGCTCCCTCTCCTCCTGGCGGGCTGCCTCCAGGTGCCCGACGACTGGCTCGATCAGGCCCTGTGGACGCCCCTCGACTACACGCTCGACCGGCCTCGGGTGCTCGCCGTACGCCTGTCCCCGCCCGTGGCGGTCCATGGCCTGCCCACCACGGTGGACGCGCTGGCGCTGGGCCCGAGTGAGCCGCGCCGGATCGACGCCGCCATCTGCGGCCTGCGCATGGACACAAGGGTCACGGTCGCCACCGTGGACTGCTTCGCCGTGGACGATCTGGTGGACGATGTGGCCACAGACCTGCCCAGGCTGTGGGATCCACCGGATCTCTCCGGCATCGTCCAAGAGACCACCGCCACGGCCCTCGACGACGACGACAGTGGCACCTGGTGGGAGTCGCTGGACAACAGGCTGTACCCGCCCGGGGCCTCCCTGGTGCCGCTGCTCATCACCGCCCGGTTCCCGTCGAGCCCCGCCTTCGGCTCGCTCCTGCTCCCAGTGGTGCACGCGCCCTACGCAGCTGGAGATGCGGTGCCGCCATCGGCCGACACGCGGGGGCGAAGCCTCACGGCACTGGGCGACGCGGTGCCCGGCGGCGAAGTCGAGCTGACCTTCGCGTTCGCCGGCCGGCCGCACTCCGAGGGGTACCACTGGTACGTGGACGCGGGCGTACTCCGCCGCACCGGCCGCACGGCCGTCGAGGTGGAGCGGAGCGACGGGTGGACCGAGACCACCAACCTGTTGGAGATCCCACGCGAGTGGCGGGGCCCGCTGCGGGTCGTGGTGGTGGTCGCCACCGCCGAGGGGGCGGCGAGCGCGACGCTGGCCGGCGATGTCACCTGGGAGATCCTGACGTTGGACGTGGGCTCATGAGCCTCCTGCTGGCGCTGGCCTGTGCCGACCCGTTCCTCAACGACCCGCCCCGGCTCGACTCGGTGAACGGCGTGCAGGTGGAGCGCCGGGGGCGCGACGCGTGGGTACCGGACGGCGAGCCGACGCTCGAGGTGGTGCCCGGCGAGCGCTTCACCATTGAGCTGGTCATCTCCGACCCCGACGGCGACGCGGTGGACGCATGGTGGCCGCGCTCGCCCGCGGGCTGGGAGTTCGACCCCGACAGCGCCGTCGGCCGGTGGGATGTTTCGGATGGCGCCATCGTGGTGCCGCTCGAGCTGATCCTGCGGGACGACCACCCCGAGAACCCGCGCAGCGCCGGCTACTGGGTGCCCCTGTGGGCCCAGGGCCAGTAGTCAGGCGGGGACAGACGCCAACATGCGCCCGACGTAGGCCCGCAGCTCGCGCCGCGTGACCTCACGCACAACACCTGCGATCACCTTGGCCAGCATGCGATTCACATCGAGGTCGATCACGATCTCGTGGCGATACTCCATCAGGGTCTTGCCACCGCCTGCACGGAACCGCGCCTCGCCAGTGCTCCACATGTTGTTGTCGTCGCCGATGGTGGACCACCGCACGGTGTGATCGTCCACGACCTCCCAGCGACAGGTGTACCGGCCGTTGAAGGTCGCCACGCCGTGGTTCTTCCGCGGGAGCGTGAACCGGACGGTGAGCGGGTCCTGCCGATCGGCTCGCTCGAGGTGGCCATAGTGGGTGATCACCGCCTCGATATCGGCAAAGTGGTCCCGCACACTCGCGAGCGGGGCCGAGGAATGGAACGTCTCGTCGAGCTCGCTGGTGAACCGAGGCAAGAATTCCTCCACCGCAGCGGCGCACCTGAGGACTCGAGGGCAGGTCATCCGCGCTGCGCGCCCCACGTAACCGCTGGTGCCCTACCGCTCGACGGTC
Organism: Myxococcota bacterium; assembly: GCA_047609825.1. GTDB lineage: Bacteria > Myxococcota_A > UBA796 > UBA796. The sequence goes on along the minus strand of JBLFXJ010000134.1, from coordinate 1,755 downwards.
ACACCCCGCCAGAAGGCGACGTGATCCTTGATGTTGGCCGCCGCGCCCTTCGGGGTGGGGTAGAACCAGGCCGCGTCCGGGTTCACGTCCTGCCCGACAACCACGTCGTAGTAGCTGGCCACGCCCTTCCACGGGCACAGCGTGTGCTTGTCGCTCGACCGGAAGTGGTCCCGATTGAGCGCATCGACCGGGAAGTAGACGTTGCCCTCCACCACCTCGAAGGTGTCCGACTCCGCCAGCACAGCACCCTTCCACGTTGCCTTCGCCATTTCTGACCTCCAGGGTCCGCTACAGACCTCGATCCCCGTCGGCCGCTACACCTACCGACGAACTGTGATGGTGGCCTGGGCCAGGTTGCTCTCGGCCGCGCCATCGAACGCCTTGTAGGCGATTCGTTCCGCGCCCTCGAAGTCGGCGAACGAGGTGTACTCCAGCGACCCGTCGGGGAGGAAGGTCCACGTGCCATTGGTGGGCACACCCACGGGGTCGATCCGAGCGGTGAGCGGGTCGCCATCGGGATCGGAGTCGTTGGCGAGCACGCCCGCATCGGCCGGCACCCGGAGCGTGTCTCCGGTGCGCACCTCGTAGCTGTCGTTGGCGGCCACGGGCGCGTCGTTCGCCGGGAGTACCTGCAACGTGACCACCCCGAGGCTGACCTCGTCCCCGCCCGACGCTTCGTAGGTGAACCCGTCGTCGCCGTTGAAGTCAGGATCCGGCCGGTACAGGATGGCCCCATCGGCGTCGAGGGTCAGTGTGCCGTTGGTCGGGGCGTCGACCAGCACCGCGGTGAGCGGGCAGCCGTGGGTGTCGTTCGACAGCACTCCGGGCGCATCCACGACCAGCTCGCCATCCTCCACGACAGCCCACCCATCATCGGCCACGATCGGGGGGCCGGCGCAGGGAGTCGAGGTCGTGGTGTCGGTGTCCGTCGCGGACGGCGCGTTGGCGGTGTCGACTGCTGGCGAGCTGCCGGTGGTGCCCGGCGAGGTGTCGCCGATCCCGCCTGCCTTGATCCCACACGCAACCAGGAACCACCAGGTCATGACACCTCCCCCCCAACGATAGCACCCGCCGCCGGACCGACCGGAGCCGAGCGGAGATGGCGCACACCGCTGGGCAGCACTGTGCCTTGTCACACACAGCACACCGCCGCTGCCGCGTGCCAGCACCGCGATTCAACCGAAACCACTGGTTTCGCCGTTTATGCGGTCGGTGGCACGCGCCTTGCTTTGGCACTGGTCACCGAAACCCAGCGGAGGGATCAATGAAGCGCAACGAGCCGGTGTCCCACATCATGCAGAGCGAGGTCATCACGGTCCAAGTGGGCCAGAAGATGAGCGACGTGCGGGCTGTGCTCACGGAGCACGGGTTCCACCACGTGCCCGTCGTAGATGGCGAGACCCTGGTGGGCATCCTGTCGGCCACGGACATCCTGCGGATCTCGTACGAGTACCAGACCGACTCCCGGATGTCCGACACGGTCATGGACCACACACGCTCGATCTCCGACGTGATGCAGTCCAACCCGGTCACGCTCGCGGCGAAGGACACCATCCGGTCCGCCGCCGAGATCCTCGCGAAGAACTGGTTCCATGCCCTGCCGGTGGTGGACGACGACAAGAAGCTCGTCGGCATGGTGACCACGACGGACCTGCTCAACTACCTGCTCGCCCAGTACTAGACGGAGGCACCATGTCTGCCCACGACGCGATCCGAGCCGGCCTCCACGCGCGACTCGCCGAGCTGACCAAGCGC
>JBLFXJ010000133.1:0-18663 GCA_047609825.1 Myxococcota bacterium | reverse complement strand
GCCAGGCACCGACCTCGGCGGCGATGGCGTCGCCGTCGGCGAACCGGTGGTCGCGCTCGTGGGCCATGGCCCGGGCGCAGAGGGCGACGAGGGCATCGGGGAGGGGGTGGTCCGCCGCCTCGTGGACGGGAGTGGGCGGTCCCAGGAGCACCCGGGTGAGCACGTCGACGCCGTGACCTCGGCCATAGGGTGGTTGACCCGCCAGAATCTCGTACAGGACGGCCCCGAGGGAGTACACGTCGGAGCGGGCATCCACGAGGTCGGCTCGGCCCTCCGCCTGCTCGGGCGGCATGTACACCGGGGTGCCCGTGACGGTGCCGGCGCGGGTCTCGTGGGTGCCGAAGGTTGAGCGGTCGGTCACGACATGGTGAGCGGATTCGGCCCGTCCGATGACCTTCGCCACGCCCCAGTCGAGCACGGTGACCTCGCCGCGGGCGCCGAGCGTCACGTTGTCGGGCTTCAGATCGCGGTGCACCACGCCCCGCGCGTGCGCATGCCCGACCGCCTCGCAGATGCGCTCGAAGGCGCGGACGAGGCGGCCCAGGCCACCGGGGGCCCACCGGAGCTCACGGATCGCTGTAGTTAGTGTTCACCCTTGGATCTCGGGCATAGTGAAGTACACCCGCCCGTCGCCGAGCTGGCCCATCTCGTGCACGGGCACGATGCCCGGGTGCTGGAGCTGCGCCGTGGTCTGGGCCTCCTCGACGAACCGCGCCACGGCGGCCGGATGATGGGCGCGACTGCCGGTGATCACCTTCATCGCGAGCGTGCGGTTGAGGTCGAGATCGCGCACCCGGCGCACCTCGCCCATGCCGCCGCGGCCGATGGAGCCCAGCGGCGTGTAGCGGGCCTCGGCAGTGCGGGGTTGGTCCTCGGCCTCGGGGTCGAGCGCCTCGGTCGGGGGCAGCGCGTCGAAGGGGTCGAGGGCGAGGGTGGACCGGGTGTCGTGCGGGCGGCGGTGACCAGCTCGCGCAGCTCGCTCCGCTCGGCCGACATGAGGCCGGCGCGGGTGGCGAAGGCATCCAGCACGTCCCGCTCCACCGCACGCCTCCAGCACGGGCCGGCTGCCCGTCCGCAGTGCTGGTTGTACTGTACCGCTGGGGGACTGTCCTTACACATGCCGACAGGCGGTTGCCCGAGGGGTCTGAGGCGGTAGGTTAGGGACGGAAGGTGAAGTGGTCCCTCCCGCTGGTCCTGTTCTGCGCCTGCGCCGCCGCCGAGCGGCCGGACGGGTCCGTGGAGCTCGACGACGGCTACTACGTGCTGCGAACCCCCTCCGATTGGAACGGGCGCGATCCGCTGCCCGCATTCGTGCACCTGCACGGCTGGAAGGGCTCGCCCGACAAGTATCTGAAGAATGACCGGCTGCTGCAGGACTTCGCTGAGGGTCCGGCGGTGGTGGCGTTCCCGGATGGCGAGGGCAACTGGTACACGGGCCAGGCGAATCCGAAGGGTCGCCGCGATGATCAGGCATTCCTCGCCGCGGTGGCGGCCGACCTCCGCCAGAGGGTGAATGTGAGCGCGGTGTTCCTCTCGGGGCACTCGACCGGCGCGTCGATGGTGTACGCCGTCGCGTGCCATGGCAGCGGCGAGTATGACGGGTATCTGCCGATCTCCGGTGGGTTCTGGACGCCGCTTCCCACGGCCTGCGCGGGCCCGGCCCGCCCCGTGATGCACCTGCACGGCGCGGATGACACGGTGTGGGAGATGGACGGCGGTGGCTGGGGTGCCCAAGGCGGCGCGCGAGAGTCGCTGGGCGCGCTGCGGGATGCCTGGCGGTGCGGCGGTGCCACCGCGGCGAGCACCCTGTCTGGGGGTCGCGAGTGCACCACCTGGACCGGCTGTGATGCGGCGCTCTGCGTGCGGCCCGAAGGCCAGCACAAGCTACCCACCGGGTGGGGGGCGTGGCATGCCGACTGGGGCTACAGGGTCGTCGGCGAGGAGTGAGCGTGTCGGCAGATCAGGCCAGGTGGGACGCGCGATATGCCGATCCGCCGCCGGCGCGCCCGCCGGAGGCGTTCCTGGTGGCTCATCTGGCGCAGCTGCCGGTGGGGCGCGCGGTGGACCTGGCCGGGGGTGTGGGGCGGCATGCGCTGTGGCTGGCGGGGCTGGGGCACGATGTGCTGCTGGCGGACGTGAGCGCCGTGGGACTCGCCGTGGCGCGCGACCGGGCGGAGGCGGCGGGGCTGTCGATCCGCACCATTCGGCTCGACCTGCTGACGGAGCTTCCGGAGGGCCCGTTCGAGCTCATCGTGCTCACCTGGTTCCTGCTCGGTGACCGGTGGGCGGAGCTCGCGGCTCAGCTGGCGCCCGGAGGGGTGGTGGCGGTGGTGCATCCCACCCGCGGCAACCTCGAGCGGCATGCCCATCCGTCGGCCCGATGGCTGCTGGCGGAGGGCGAGCTCGCGGACCGGGTGGCGGCCGCGGGGCTGGAGGCGGTGGTGCTGGAGGAGGGCTGGGACGACGCGGGCCAGCACACGGCGCGATGCATCGCCAGGCGTGCCGCGGGCTGAACCCGGCGTGCGCCCTGGCCGATCATTCGCCGGGGGCGGGCAGGTCCGTGTAGTCGTAGCAGCTGAACGGGTCCATCACGAGGCGGCGCACGGTGTCGCCGTCATGCCCGCCGCAGTTGCCCGTGTAGCGGCCGCCCAGGTGGTACCAGCTGGCGTCGCAGCCGACCATGTCCCAGCTGTCGATGGAGATCCACCCGGACCCGTCGAGGCTGCACTGGCCGTCGTCGTTGCCGTCGGCGCTGTGGGTGCACCCGGTCCACAGCATCTGGGCGTCCTCGGCGTCGTCGACCGACAGGTAGCTCCGGTCGCTGCTCCACACCCAGCTGCCCACCGAGCAGGTCACCGGCGTCCAGATGGGGTTGCGGGAGCAGTCGGGGTTGGCGAAGCACAGGTCGTCGATGCCGTCGCAGTCCTGGTCCACGCCGTCTTCGCAGATCTCCTCTGCGTTCGGGTGGACGCCGGGATCGCCGTCATCGCAGTCCAGGCCGATCCAGTCCGGGCGCAGGCCGGGGCCGGGCGAATCACACGTGGGGGTGGGGTCGACCGGCTCGCCGGCGCCGTAGCCGTCACGGTCGCCATCGGCGTACCACAGGCTCGGCGGGCCGACCGTGGGGTCGGCGTCGTCGCAGTCGTCGTCGGACGGTGCTGTGCCGTCGGGGCGGCTGCAGGCGTACTCGAAGTCCACCCCAGAGCCAAACCCGTCGCCGTCACGGTCGGCGTACCACTCGAGGTAGCTGTCCTCCGACACGTCGGGATCGGCGTCATCGATCAGCCCGTCGCAGTCATCGTCCACCGGCTCGTCGGGGTTGCAGATCTCGGGCATGCCGGGGTTGATGTCGGCCCGGGTGTCGTCGCAGTCGGTGTTCGCGAAGCCGAAGCCCTCGGGCTGCTGGCAGGCGAACATCAGGTCCCGGTCGGTGCCGTAGCCGTCGGCGTCGTTGTCGCGGCCCCAGGCGGTGAGCGTGAACACGTCGATGTCGGGGTCGTCTTCATCCACCAGGCCATCGCAGTCGTCGTCCAGCGCCTCCTCGCCGTTGCAGATCTCGGGGCGGGCCGGGTTGATGTCGGCGCGGGAATCGTCGCAGTCATCGCCGCCATAGTCGGCGTTGAAGAAGCCATCTCCGTCGGCGTCGCACGCCTCCTCGCACTCGTCATCGTCGCAGTCGATGCGGCCATCGGCGTCGTTGTCGCGGCCGTCATCACAGATCTCGGGACAGTCGCCGTCGCAGTCGGAGTCGTCGCAGTCGATGCGGCCGTCGGCGTCGTTGTCGCGGCCGTCGATGCAGATCTCGTCGCAGCTCGGGTCGTTGCAGTCGTCGTCGGCGCAGTCCACCAGCCCGTCGGCGTCGTTGTCGCGGCCGTCGGTGCACACCTCGGCGCAGGCGGGGTCGACGCACTCCTCATCGAGGCAGTCCACCTTGCCGTCGCCGTCGTTGTCGAAGCCATCCCCACAGACCTCGGGGCAGCTGCCGAAGCAGTCCCGGTCGTCGCAGTCGATGGCGCCGTCGGCGTCGTTGTCGCGCCCGTCGCCACAGTTCTCGGGACACAGGCCGTCGCAGTCATCGTCGAGGCAGTCGATCAGCCCATCGAGGTCATCATCGGTGCCGTTGGTGCACACCTCGCCGCACAGGGCGGCGCAGTCCGGATCCGCGCAGTCGGCGAGCTCGTCGAGGTCATCATCCTCGAGGTTGTCGCAGATCTCCGCCGGCGGCTTGTCGTCGTCGGCCGAGTCGGATTCACAGCCGAGCAGCACGGCGAGCAGCACGATGGACCAACGCATGGGGACCTCCACTGGGATGCGGGGTATCGCCGTGCGCTGAGATCGTCTGTACCCAGTCCGACGAACCCGAGATTCGGTGGGCTCGTCGGGCGGATCAGGTGCCGCGTGGGCGGCACCCGAGGCCAGAGCTCAGGCGGTCGCCACGATGCACGCCTGGAGCGCAGGCACCAGCGCGAGGGGCACCGACACGCGGGCATGCCACCCATCGTCCTGGTACTCCTCGGCCAACACCTCGCCCCGGTCGCGCACCATCGAGGTGAGCTTGGAGTGCTCATGGGGCACGCACAGCGCGAGCTCCACCCAGTCCGTGGACCGGCGGTCGGCCACCGCCCGCGCGAGCTCAGCGAGCCCCTCGCCGGTGTGCGCGCTCACACACACGGCGTTGGGCATGGCAGCCCGCAGGCCGGCGAGCGTGAGCGGGTCGGCGACGGCGTCGATCTTGTTCAGCACCGGCAACACCCGCTCCGGCGTGAGCTCCAGCTCGGCCAGCACATCGTTCACCGCCTGCACCTGCATCGCCGCCTCGGGGTGCGAGGCGTCGATCACGTGCAGCAACAGGTCGGCGTGCAGCGCCTCGGCCAGCGTGGACCTGAAGCTCGCCACCAGGTGGTGGGGCAGGTCGCGCACGAAGCCGACGGTGTCGGACAACGGGATCGCGACGCCCGGCTGCACCTCCCACCGGCGGCTGACCGTGTCGAGCGTCGCGAACAGCTGGTCGGCGGCGTAGGTGCCGGCGCCGGTGAGCGTGTTCATCAGCGTGGACTTGCCGGCGTTGGTGTAGCCGACGAGGCCGACACACCAGGCCCGGTCCCCCCGCGCCGCCACTTGCCGCTCCTTGCGCGCCAAGATCTGGTCGAGCTCGCCCTTCATGTGGGCCAGACGCTGCTGGATCATGCGTCGGTCGAGCTCGATCTGCTTCTCGCCCGGACCGCGGGTGCCCATGCCGCCGGCCTGGCGCGCGAGGTGGGTCCACATCCCGCGGAGGCGGGGGGCGGTGTAGGCGAGCTGGGCGAGCTCGACCTGGAGCCGGGACTCGCGGGTCTTCGCGCGGGTCGCGAAGATGTCGAGGATCAGCTCGCTTCGGTCGATCACGCGGCACTGGACCCGCTTCTCGAGCTCGCGGATCTGGGCGGGGCTGAGCTCGTTGTCGAACACGACGATGCTCGCGCAGGTCTCGAGCACGGCGTGGGCCAGCTCCTCGACCTTGCCGCGCCCGATGTGGGTGGCGCCGTCCACCGGGCGGGAATTAGCGCTGGAGCCGCCGTCGTGGCCGCGCCGTTGGATCATGCGCTCGACGACGGTGCCATTGGCGGCCTCGACCAGCGACTCGAGTTCATCGAGCAGACGGTCGGGCTCGATGGCCGAGTTCGTGGGGTACAGGCCGACGATGATGGTCTTTTCGGGTGCGGCGGCAGCGGTCACATCATGCATGGGATGCTCTGGGGAAGGGTGGTGGGTCCACCCGCAGCACGCGGTCGACAAGACCGGCGGTCGAGGGTCGCCTGAGGGCGAGAGTGACGGCATGCGCGCGACGGATGGGGCTGGACGACCGCAGACGGTCGGCCCCGGGAAGGCTCGGCGCTCGTGGCCGGCCTCGGATTCGGTCTCCGATCAGGAGAACGTCGCGCGCAACTTCACAGGTCACCTCTCCCATCGAACGTACGAGCCCAGGGCCGGGCTGGCAACCCCGATGTGCAGGCCCGGTGGGTCATTGGCGCCCGAGGCGCACCCCGGACCGGTCGACGAGGGCTTCGCCGGGCATGGCCCACCCATAGGCCCAGGTGATGCCGTCGTGGTGCAGGGTGATGGTGAGGGTGTGGCGGAAGCGGGTCTCGTCGTGGGGGTCGCCGTGCCCGAAGGTGAACACGCCGTCGGCGGTGTGGCGGAGGGTGTGTTCGAGCACGCCCGGCGCGTTCGTGGAGAGGCTCCACAGCGACAGGCCACCCGATGCGCCCGCCGCGATCCAGGTGCGCTCCTCGTGGTAGGTGGTGCCGTCGATGCCGGTGGCGCGGAACCAGCCGCCGACGCCCCGATTCTCCAGGAGGGGCTCGAGCCGGAGCTCGCCGTGGAACGGCTGGTCCTCGTGGTTGATGCCGTGCCCGGCGAAGCTGCCGCACTGGCGGAGGAGGGTGGTGAGGTGGCTCATCGCGCGCAGTCTACCGGCAACGGAGCGTCGGGTCAGCTGCCATCGTCATCGGGGTCGTCGGTGTCGTCTGCTGAGGTGTCGACGTCGACCTCGTTCGACGCGCCGACATCGACATCGGCGACGATGTTGGTGGTGTTCGAGGGCTCGACCACCGGTCCGGCCGCACCGGGCTCCGCAGGCTCGTCCACCGGCCCGAGACCATCCTGGACCTCGGGCGGGGTGTAGGGGCCGGGCGGCTCGCCCATTCGGATGCCGATCTGCAGCCCGAGCCGCATGGCGCTGCTGTTGCCGTCGAGCCCGTAGCAGGTGGAGGTCTGGCCGCAGACAGCGTTGACGTTGCGGCTGTAGATCGACAGGTGGCTGCTCCACCGGAACGCGATGAACGGCCGGGTGGGCTTCTGGCCGGGCAGCTCGAGGCCGAGCTCGGCGTGGGCGGCGGGCCCCTGGAACGGCGTGTAGAGGTAGTCCACGGCGCGGGTGCCGTTGTTGCCGAACGCCCAGCCCAGGCCGGCCTGCATCCACGGCCAGGCCACATCGGTGCGCGGGCCGGTGAGCCCGCGGCGCCAGGCCAGCGTGCCGCCGCCCCACACCTCGGTGGACCCGAACTCCTTCACGCCCTTCGGGCGATCCCACCGCACCCGGCGGTTGCCGAGCTCGAGGTCAATCACCCAGGATGTGCCCTTGCGACCACCGAATCCTACGCCGGTGCCGACGAACAGGTTCCAGAACGCGGTGGTGGGCTCGAGCTTGGTGTCGGAGCTGGTGATCTGCCAGGCGGACTGATGCAGGAGGGGCCGCTCGACCCGCAGGTCGACCGAGGGCCCGGCGAGCGCCGACGCCAGCAACACGGACCACACCATGCTCAACCTCCCCACACAACGTAGCCTGCTCCGCGCCCATTCCGAACCCGAGGCTGTGGTGCTGCGGGTGGGCGGGTTCACCTTCCCGGTGGAATGCCCGGGTGAGCGATGCGGTCGGCGGCTCGGCGATCCGCCGGGGCGGCCACCACGCGAGCCGGGCGCGCACGGGTCAGCTCGGTCCGACGCACGACACCTCCTCTGGCGCCGGGTCGTTGCGGCGACGCCGCTGGAGGCCTGGGCTGTCGCCCTACTCGAAGCGGAATCCGGAGTCCGAGTTGGCTGCGGGCGAGAACTCCTGGATGGTCGGTGTGGCGTTCAGCGCCGCGTCTGTGACATCGACAGGCCCCACCACGAAGCTGGCCGGGTCCATGCGGAAGGTCTCGAACTCGGTGTGCCCCGTCCCGTTCAGGTAGCAGCACTCTGCCCAGTCGGCCTCGTCCGCCAAAGTGAGGGTCCCGCTGGTGCTGTCGCCGCCGTCCTCATCGAGGCTGAAGGTGAGGGCGTCCACGTCCACGGTGAGGGTGACCGACGCGCCGTCATCGACCAAGGTGTAGGTGCCGCTCTCCAGGACCACTGTGCCGACTCCGTCGGCGCCGTTCTCGCCGTTGCAGGCGGTCAGAGCGATGAGCCAGAGGAGAGCGGACAGACGGAGAGACATGTGGACCCCAGTGTGTTGGGTGGTTTCGGGCAGCCGGTATCTCACGGCTTCGACCTCGCAGCCCTGAAGAGGAGAGGTAGCACAAGGCCACTCTCCGGTGCATCCTGTCCATCCACCCCTCTCGTCATGCCGTCCGCACACCCCGCAGCGGGGCTGCCCAGGGCTCCGATCCACCGGTTCAGGCCCTCGCGAGGGAGCAGCGAGGCGCGTGGCCTGGCGCAGGCGCACGTGTGCGTCGAGGCCACCGCCCTCACCCACGCGCTGGCGTCGGGCCGTGCTGCTCGAGGACGACATTCGCTGGGGGCGGCGGCTCGGCCCAGAGCTGTCCGCTGTGGAAGGCCATGCCCTGGAGGATCTCCAGGCTGCTGGCCTCCGGCGTGGTGATCCCCGTCGTGAGGTCGATGGGAACCACTGGACCGCTGCGCGGTCGTGCTGCCCCTCGCCCGGGTGCCGTTGATCCCGCGTGGCCCGTGGTCGCAGCAGGGGACTGCCAGCCGGACGGGTCGGTGACGATGTCGACGACCGGGTCGCGACCGGCACCGAGGCGCGCGCTCGCGCCGCGCCGCAGGGCCGTAGCGGTCGGTCAGCCGATCTCTTGGCGGAGCGCAGAGAGGAGGCGGTGCTCACCGACGGTGACCGTGCCGTCGAGCTCCACGAGCTCCTCCGCGAGCTGCAGCAGGCGGCGGCGGTCGGTGGGCGCGGCCACCTCGATCTCCAGGTTCCCGATGTCGAGCATCTGGTCGCTCAGAGCGACCACCCGCTCGAGGATTTGGCCCGACTCGAGGCCGGGCATGAGCAGCGCGAGCCGATCGAACTCGGCTTCGTCCACCTCACCATCGGCGAACGCCAGGTGCACGATGATGTGCAGCAGGGTGGCGTCGAGGGGGTGGGTGCCGGTAAGCGGCTCGGTCTTGGTGCCCGTGATGATGCGGTGGAACTCGGAGATGCGATCCATGGGGGGCCTCCTGCACGGCCCGTCTACCCGCGTTGGGGGATGCGCGCCCGGTCGGGTGTCAGGGAAGCAGGGGGCCCGGGGCGGGAACGCAGGTGAGGGGCGCATCCGCGGGGCGTGACCACAGGCTCACGCCGGCCAGGGCGGGGGTGCAGAGCCCGAGCACGAGGAGCACGAGCGCGGCGGGCACCCGACGGGCGGGGCGGCGGTCGCGGTCGCCGAGCACCGCATGCACCCGGCGGCTGAGGGAGGATGGACCGGCGGCCAGCGAGCCGGCCACGGCGCGGGTGCGGGCGAGCTGCACGAGCAGGCTCGCGTAGTCGGTGGGGCGGGCGCCGGTGCGCACCACGGCGTCGTCGGCGGCCTGCTCGGCCTCGCACAGCAGCTCGCGGCGGGCCCACCAGGCGGCGGGATGGAACCAGAACACGGCACACACCGCCCACACGGCCACATGCACGAGCCAGTCCTGCCGATGGACGTGGGCGAGCTCGTGGGCGAGGGCGGCGCGGCGCTGGTCGGCGGTCCAGCCCTCGGCGCTCAGCGGCAGCAACACCACCGGGCGCAGGGCCCCCCAGGTGAGCGGTCCTGGGACGTGGTCGCTCCGTCCGATCCGTACCCCATGGCGGCGCCGGAGCGGGGTGCTGGCGGTGAGACGGGCGAGGCGGACGAGCCCGACGACGAGCGGGGCGAGCGCGACGGCGGCCCCCAGTCCCCAGAGGGGGGCGCCCCAGGCCAGCTCGAGCGCCACATCCGGCCCGCGGGTCCAGGCCATTCCGGCGAGGATCGGCAGGCTGGCCAGGCCGGCGGCCCACACCACGTGTCGGGCGGAGGCGGTGGGCAGACGGCGCGCGACGAGTGCGGCGATCAGCAGCGGAACCGTGCCCTTCACGGCGCCATCGGCCAAGGCTCCCAGCAGCACGGCGCCCGCGCCGACGGCGCTCATCGGCCCTCCTCCCGCGCCCGGGCGATGGCGGCCTCGAGGGCGTCGAGCTCGGCGGGGTCGGCGTCGGCCAGGCCGAGCAGGGCGGTGGCGGCGTCGGTGGCGCGCCCCGCGAAGAACGAGGTGACCACGCGCTCGAGGGCGCTGCGTGCGGCCTCGGACGGGGGGGTTGTGGGGCGGTACACGTTTCGCGGACCATCGGCCTCGACAGCGAGCTTTCCCTTGCGGACCAGCGTGGCCAGGGTAGCGCGCACGGCGCTGTAGCTCGGCGGGTCGGACAGGCCCTCGCGCAGCTGGGCTGCGGTGGGGGCGCCCAGCTGGTACACCAGATCCATCAGCTGTCGCTCACGGCGGGAGAGGGGGTCGGGGTTTGCCATGCTGGATTTTTAGCATGACGGTGGACGGGTGTGTGGGGCGATGACCGATGGTGACGCGGTCCGATCGGTGCCCGACCACGCGGACCCCCGATAATGGCCGTCCCGGAGGTTCGATGCCCGTTCACTTACTCACGCCTGGACTGTCCCTCGTGATCCCCGCGGACGTGCTGGATGCCCTCGGGTGGACCGCCGATACGGTGGTGCACCCGTCCGTCGAGCACGGAGCGTTGGTGCTCCGGGCGCTCCAGCTCCCGGGCGACGCTGGCCTGCCCGCGCCGCGGATGGCGGAGCCCGCGCCCGCGCCCTCGCCCGCGCCCTCGCCGATGTCGGGGCGGGTGGTGTCATCCCGCATCGGCATCGGGGTCACCCGGAGCCAGCTGGCACTGTTGCTCGGGGTCTTGCCCGTTGATGTCACGGCGTGGGAGGAGGGCCGGGCTGCCCCCGATGCGCCGACGCTCGACCGGCTGGACGCGCTCGAGGCCGACCCCGAGGCGGCTCGGACGGCGTTGGAGTCGCTGGAGTAGGGTCAGGCGATGGCGAGCCGGAGGTCCTCAGGAACGTGGGCGCCAAAGCCTCTGGCGTCCAAGCTGCCCACGTCGGCTCGCGCGCCTGCGAGGTCGCCCAACGCAACCCGCGCCTGCGCTCGTGGCACGGTGAAGCCCACCGCGGCGCGGACCTCGTCGTATTCCTCGAGGGCGTCCAGGGCCCGGGTGAGCAGCCGTTCGGCGGACTCCGCATCGCCCCGGTGGACCGCGATCAGGCCGAGGTGCCCTGGATCGCGGGGTCGCGCGCCGGTGCCGTGGCCACCGCGCGCCGCGCCGCCGCGAGGGCGCCATCGTCGTCGCCGGCATCGGTCGCGGCCCATGCTCCGCCACGGTGGAGCACGGAGGCAGAGCGCCCCGCTGTGGCGCTGGCCTGTTCGCGCAGGTACAGCGCCGTGGCCGCTGCGGGGCCCGCCCGGTCCCGGAGGGTGGCAGGGATGGAGCTGTCGAGGGCAGAGGCGATGGCCAGCACGACATCCGCCTCGCTCAGGGATTCCTCCAGCGACACGAACAGCTCGTCGTGCGCAGCCACCTCCCGGGCGAGGGCGCACTTGCCCACTCCGCCGGGCCCGAGGAGGGTGAGCAGGCGTCCGCGCTGCCGGCGCAGGCGATCGACGAGTGCGTCGCGCCCGACCAGGGTGGACCCCGCCGTGACCTCCGGCGTGGCGGCGCGGGACAGGACGTACCCCATGCCGCGCACGGTGGTGAGCAGGTCGGCCGCCCCGATGGTGCCGAGCTTGCTGCGCAGCCGTCTGACGGTGGTGTCGAGCCGCACCCGCTGACCACCGGTGAGGTTCATGCCCGCCCGCGTGCGACTGCCCGCCGCGCGGGAGTGGCCGAACCGCCCCCCCAAAACCCGGGGTCGGGACGCTACCTGTTAGATCAACTCGGTCCTGGTCGTCGGCCTTCGGCATGGCGAGCCTCCTCGGCCGCCACTGTGTCGCGGGGGGTGCACGGCCCCCCGTGACGCCAGGTGACGCCGGGTGACAGCACCTCGGCCCCGTGCCCCGGTGTCAGCCCATCTGCCTGCAGTGGCGGTCTGCCCCCCGTTGGGCCGAGCCCGCGCGATGGGCCGACGTCGGCGTATCAAACTGCACTTGCGCCGCCACCGTCACCGCCAGGGCAGCTCGGACGGGTCCTTGCCGAGCGCCACCAGCTTGCCGGCGATCCACGCCTGCACGGCCTCCACGCCGATCGGCGTCTCGGAGAGCTGGGGCAGCGGATCGAAGGCCACCGCCGCGAAGTCGGCCTCGCCAACCCGGAGCTTGTCGCGGGCATCGGCCAGGTAGCGGTCGCGGTCGGACGGGCGCAGCGTGTCGACCTTGTTCACCACGGCGAGGGCCGGGCGGCCGGTGTTGCGCACGCCCTCCCAGTCCGCCTTCTCCCGGGCCTGCACCCCGCCCTGCGCGTTCACTACATACACGTATACGTCGATATGATCGAGGATCTGCCGGGCTTCTTCGGTGACCGACTCCACCACGTCGCCGAGCCCCGGCGTGTTCACTACGTACAGCGCGGTGGCGCCGGGCAGGCGCTGGATCTCCACTTCCTTGGTGGACCCCGCGACGGGCGACACGTTGCCGGTGTCGATGCCGAAGATCGCCTTGATCGCCGCATCTTTGCCCGACGACGGCGACCCCACCACGCCGACCGTCACCCGGTGCCGCACCTGCTGCCGGAGCCGGGCGACCTCGAGCACCGCCGGCACCACCACCGTGTCGTCGGGCTTCGCCACCCAGTACAGGGCGATGCAGCCCGCCAGCGGCACGAGCCGCGTGGCGGCGGACGCGAGCGCGGAGGTGGCGACGTAGGCGAACCGCTGCTGCAGCGAGGCCTCAGCGAGCTCAGGCACGGAAGCGGCATCTTCGGGCGACGGCGGCGACTGGCCCAGCGCATCCCACAAGACCTGCTGCTCTTCGGGCGACAGGTGCGCCCACGAGCGCTCGAGCGCCCACCGCACCAAGGCCACCTCGCCGGCCTCCAGCCCCACCTCGGCCGCGATCGCCTGCCGCTCCAGCAGGTCGTTCAGCACCCGGCGGTAGCTCGGTCCCTTGCCCGCCCGCGTGAGGTTGCCGAACAGGTGCCCGCCCCGCTGCCGCAGCGTGGTGGACAGGTGCCGCGCCAGGTCGTCCCGCCCGATGCTGCCCGGGCGCACCTTGAGCGTGCGCGCCAGGGCGAGCAGCTCATCGCGGTGGCACTTGCGGAGGAGGTCCTCCAGATCGAGATCAGCTGTTGTCAGCGGCATCCAGCATCCGTGGGGGCTCGTTAGGGGCGACCTCGCGCCGGTATGCGTGCGCCTCGGCGTCGAAGATCTCGCGGATCTCCAGCCCGGAGAGGTTGCCCTCCTTCTGCATCCACGCCACCGAGGCCTGGCCCACGCCGTAGGTGGTGGCGGCGGCGATGGCGCTGCCCAGGGCGCTGGTGGCCACGTGCACCGCCTGGGTTCCCGGCACCCACCCGGCCGTCTTCGCCGCGTTCAGGGCCCACCGCACGAAGCTCTTGCTGCCGCCCGCGAGGGCCTCGCCGAGGATGAACAGCACCAGCTCCTTGTCCATCCGCCGGCTGAACACGGCCGCGATGTCGGAGATCAGCTTCACCTGGATCGCGGTGACCGCGGTGGCGTCGGCGCCGGGTACCGGGATGGCGCCGGCCACGGCCGAGCGGCGGGCAGCGGCGCGGATGATCGCGGTGCACGCGGCGGCGCGGTTGCGCAGGTGCTTCGCGAACAGCAGCGACTTGCCCTGCTTCTCCAGGTGGCGATGGATCCACCCGATCACGGCCTCCACCCCGATGGGCTCCTCGGAGAGCGCGGGCAGGGGGTCGAAGGCGGTGACCACACAGTCGTCGGGCTCGACCCCGAGCTGGGCCAAGGTGCTCGTGACGAACGCGTCGCGCTGGTGCTCGCGGATGAGGTCGATCTTGTTCAGGCACACCAGGGTGGGCCGGCCGAGGTCGCGGATGGCGTCGAGGTCGCGGCGCTCGTCGATGGTGGCGCCGCCATCACAGTTCACGACATAGACCGCCAGATCCAGCTGATCGAGGGCGCGTCGGGCCTCGGCTTCGACCGCGGCCCGCAGGTCGCCGAAGCCGGGTGCGTTGATCACCATCAGGCGCTGCTCGGCGTCGACTGCGGCGACGCGGATGCGGTCGGTGGACCCGGGGATGGGGTCGACCTGGCCGAAATCGAGGCCGAACAGGGCGCGGATGGCGCTGTCCTTGCCGCTCGAGGCCGACCCGAGGAAGGCCACGGCGAGGGTCTGGCGGAGCGCGAGCTGCACCTCGTCGTGCGCGATCTCCCACCGCTCACGAGCCTGGGCGGTCACCTCGGACACCAGCTCTTCGCCGGCGACGGTCAGCTCGTCTCGGGTCACGCTCCCTCCACCACTCGACCACGCACGGGGAAGTAGGCCGGGTCTGGCACCGTGTCGCCCGTCGCGGTGCCCGGCGCCACCAGCTGGTCGCACGCCGCCTCGAGCGCGGGCGTCCACTCCAGGTCGGCGGCCGCCAGGTATTGCTCGAGCTGGGCCGTGGTGCGCGGGCCGATCACGGCGCTATGCACTCGCTGATTCGCCAGCACCCACGCCGTGGCGAGGGTGGCCGGTGCGACCTCGGCCTCGGCAGCGACCTGGGCGAACCGCTCCGCGACCGGCAGCGACTCGGACCGCCACTCGGCCTCGAGGAAGCGCTGGTTCTTGCGGTGGAGCCGGCTGCCCGGCGGCGCGGTGCCGCCCGCATACTTCCCGGTGAGCACGCCGCGCGCCAGCGGCGAGTAGGTGACCACGCCGAGGCCGTGCCGCCTCGCCATGGGGATGAACTCGTACTCGAGCTGCCGGTTGAGCAGGTTGTAGGGGTTCTGTCCGGCCACGACCGGCGACCAGTCGTGCCGGGTGGCGACCCGCAGCAGGTCCACCACCTCCCACGCGAAGTAGTTCGAGCAGGCCACGTACCGGACCTTGCCCGACCGGACGAGATCCTCCATCGCGCGGAGGGTCTCGTGGATCGGCACCGACCGGTCGGGCAGGTGCATATAGTACAGGTCGATCCAGTCGGTGCGCAGCCGGGAGAGGGACGCGTCGCACGCCTGCACCAGGTGCCGCGCGGACAGGCCCCGGTCGTTCGGCCCGGGCCCCATCGGCGCCCACGCCTTGGTGGCGAGCACCACCTGCTGCCGACGCCCACGCATCAGGCGCCCGACCATCTCCTCCGAGGCACCGGCGCCATACATGTCGGCGGTGTCCCAGAAGAACACGCCGGCGTCAAGGGCGCGGTCACAGATCGAGGACGCCTCGTCGAGCTCGGTCACGTCGCCGAAGTTCATGGTGCCGAGGCAGAGTCGGCTGACCCGCAGGCCGGTGCGGCCGAGCTGTACGGGCATGGGCCCTCCAGGTACGCCTCGGGTCTAACCGATCGGCGAGCCCGGTCTCAGGCGGGCGGTGCGCACAGGAGGCTGTGGGTCAAGACGGGCGCAGGCCGCGGAGGATGACCCGTGAGGGCGATCTTCGGCGGCCTGCTTCGCGGCACGGCTGG
This sequence comes from Myxococcota bacterium, assembly GCA_047609825.1. Lineage (GTDB taxonomy): Bacteria > Myxococcota_A > UBA796 > UBA796. The sequence goes on along the minus strand of JBLFXJ010000133.1, from coordinate 3,368 downwards.
GGGACCGGTCGCGCGTCAACTGGACAATGGGTCAATGGGTCAATGGGCAACTGGGTAATGGACAATGGGGAGGGGGGCGACCCGGTGGGCCTCATAGGTCCTGCCGGGCCGCCCGGTGCCACAACTGGCTCCGAGAGGTCTCGGGGGGGCTCGGGGGCCACCCACCGCCGTTGCGAGGGCCGTGCCAGCGCCAGATGTGGCCAAAGGGCGGGCGCCAGCCTGGCGCTGCCGGGGCGAGCGTTGGGGTGGACGCGCCGCGTGCGATTCGCACACGCGCGTGGTGCATCGACGCGTTCAGGGGGACGCTGCCGACGCGCTACCGTCGACGCCGGCGGCGGGCGACCTCGGAGAGCAGGTCAAACCAACGGGTCCACGCATCGGATGAGCCGTCGGACCGGACGAAGCGTCGCACCCGCGGCACGTCGGTGGGGGTGAGGCGGATGCGGTGCAGGGCGGCGAGCTGCAGAGCCACCTCGGCGCGCACTGCGGCGGGGTGGTCGGCGGCATCGGGCAGGTCTACCCGGTCGACCACGAGCTCGGCCCAGGCCTGCACGCTCGCTGCTGTGAGGTCGCCGGACTCCCACATGGCGAGCACCCCGAGCACCTCGCGCACGCTGGGCATGCGGGCGGGAGGGGCGGCCCGGGTGGGGGGCACGGCGAGGCTGGCCACGTGGTCGGCGACGAACCGGGCCACGGGGTCATCCCTACGGAGGGTGGCGAGGCGGGTGAGCAGGCGCTGGCGGGCGCGGGCGGCCGCCTCCCGCTCGCCGTCGGTGGTGGCGCCGGCGTGCAGCGCCTCCACCTTGGCCAGGCGGGCCCGCAGGTCGCGCTCGGAGCGTCGGGTCATGCCCTCCTGTACGCCGTCGCGGCCGTTCGTGTCACATGGGATGCTGTGCGAGGGGTCGATGATCTACGCGAACCATGCCGGCACGAGCTGGCCGAAGCCCGCACCGGTGCACGCCGCGGTCGCTGCGGCCCTGGCGGCGGATCCAGGGGAGTGGGCGGAGAGCTTCGCGCGGCACCACTCGGCCGTTGCGCGGTTCTTCGCGGTGGCAGCAGACGACCTGCTGCTCACGCCCGGGTGCACCTCGGCGCTCTCGGTAGGTGTGCTCGACCATCCATGGCGGCCCGGTGACCGGTTGATCGTGGACGCCCTGGCCCACCGCGCGCTCCACCGGCCGGCGCTGCAGCTCCGGGAGCGGGGCGTGGTGGTGGTGGAGGCGCGGGCGGCGGAGGTGGAGGCGCACCTGCTGGCGGGGCCGGTGCGGCTGGTGGCGCTGTCGGCGGCGGACAACGTGACCGGCGCGCGGATCGACGTGCCCGCGGTGGTTGCCCTGGCGCATGCGCACGGCGCACGGGTGCTGATCGACGCGGCCCAGGTGGCGGGCTGGCTCGACCGGGAGATCGGCGCATGGCGGGCCGACCTGGTGGCGTTCGCGGGGCACAAAGGTCCGCAGGGCCCGTGGGGGATCGGGGGGTTGATCCTGGCGCCTGGGCTGGTGATGGCGTCGCCCCGGGAGGACGGGACCGCTGACCGGCCGTGGTACTGCGACGTGGGCTCGGTGGACCGGCTGGCGCTGGCCGGGCTCGCTGCGGGGTGTGGCTGGTCAGCGGAGCGTCCCCATCGGCTGCGGGATGCGCTGAGGGTGCGGGAGCGGCTGGAGGCGGCGCTGCCTGCAGACGCGGTGGTGCTGGGCGGGCGGGAGCGGGTGCCGACCGTGGCCTACACCCGGCCGGGGCGGTCGGTGGCGGAGGAGGTGGCGCGGCTGCGGGAGCGCGGTGTGATCGCATCGGGCGGGCTGCAGTGCGCACCGCTGGCGCACCGGGCGTGGGGCACGGCGCCGGATGGGGTGGTGCGGCTGAGCCTCGGGCCGGGGATGGGGGCGGAGGAGCTGGGGCGGTTGGTGGAGGCTGTCGGGTAGCGGCCGAACCGCGCCGCACGATTCGGTGCCAGACCCCGGGTCGCGCTCGCTCGACCCCTGGGCCCGGTGCGTCGCGTCCACCCGGGCCGCTCCGCAGGCCGCAGAGGTGGGGAGCTATCCGGTGGACGTGAGCCCGTCTGGGGTGGCGGACTGCGCGGGCAACGTGCGCGACTGGTGCATCAACGACTACGACCGGGAGGGCCCGCTGGACGGGACGCGGGTGGCGTGGGGTGCTGCCACCCCGCGTGCGGTCGCCGTGCCGATCAGCCGCCGACGGTGTGCACGAGGCCAATCGTGAACGTGGAGTCTGGGCTGCGGGCCGCGATGGCCTTGGCGTAGCTCTCCGACCCGTGCCAGGCGCGGGCCTGCTCCTCGGACTCGGCCTCGAGCACCACGGTGATGAACCCAGGGAACTTGCCTTCGAGCATCGGGGTGGGGGCGGACTGCCCGACCAGGCTGATTCCGAACTCCTGCATCGAGGCGCCGGCGGCCACCTTGTAGGCGGCGAGGTTTGCCGGGTTGTCGACTGAGATGCTGCCGATGATGAGTACGGACATGGTGTGTTCTCCTTCGCTGGGGCGGGCTCGCCCTGACGCCCCACCAGTGTAGGTTGTCGACGTGAAGTCGCCAACGCGTGTGAGAACACGACCACTGTTGCGAATTCGCCCGCAATGGCAGGCTGACAGTGCGCCCGGCCTACGCCGTCAGCGCCTCCCACTCCGGGGCCAGCTCGCCGAGCCGGGCGCGCACCGCCTCCAGCACCACATGGACCCGGGCGGGGAGCATCGTGCGGTGGGGCGTGACGCCATAGATCCCAAGCTCGTGGCGCACCTGCCACTCGGGCAGCAGCCGCACCAGCGAGCCCTCGGCCAGCTCCCGCTCCACGCAGAACGGCGGCATCGGGACAATGCCCAAGCCGGCGCGGGCGCTCTCGACGAGCAGCGGCGCCGCGTCGTACACCAGCGGATACCGCACGGTGCGCACGTGCAGCACATCCTCGCCCCGCTGGAATGTCCACTGCTGGGCACGCGCAGTGCTGCCCCAGTGCATCCAGTGGGCCGGCAGGTCGGCCGGGCTGTGCACCTCGGGGTGCGCCGCGACCCAGTCGGGGGAGGCGACGAGCAGGTAGCGCCAGGTGGCCAGCTTGCGCGCGATCATGCTGCTGTCCGGCATGTGGCCGACCCGAAACGCAAGCTCGAACCCCCCCTCCACCAGCGGCGTGATGCCCTCCTGTGCGCTCAGCTCCACCTGAAGCTCGGGGTGGGCGCGACGCAGCTCGCCGAGCACGGGCACGAGCACGGCCTGGGCGAGGGACTGGGTAGAGGCAATCCGCACGGTGCCCTTCACATGATCCGGTGCGCGTGTGCGGACCAGCGCTGCCAGCGCGTCCGCGATCGGGTCGCGGGCCTCTTCGACCAGGCGCCGGCCGGCCGCCGTGACGTGCAG
>JBLFXJ010000132.1:0-18757 GCA_047609825.1 Myxococcota bacterium | reverse complement strand
TGAGGACGACATGACGAACGGCCCGACGAACCTCTACGTCCCGATGGTCACCGAGATGACGCATCGGGGCGAGACCCGGCACGACATCTGGTCCCGCCTGCTCGTGGACCGGATCATCTTCCTGGGGACCCAGATCAACGACCAGGTGGCGAACCTGATCATCGCTCAGCTGCTGTACCTGGAGTCGCAGGACCCCGAGAAGGACATCTTCCTGTACATCAACAGTCCGGGCGGCGTCGTCACGTCCGGCATGGCGATCTACGACACCATGCACTACATCCGCCCGGATGTAAGCACCATCTGCATCGGTCAGGCGGCCAGCATGGGCGCGATATTGCTCTCTGGCGGAGCCGCTGGAAAGCGCCGCGCACTGCCGCACGCGCGCGTCATGATCCATCAGCCTCTCGGCGGGTTCCAGGGCCAGGCGACCGACATCGAGATCCACGCCCGTGAGATCCTGCGCTGGAAGCACACCCTGAACGACACCTTGGCGCGCCACACCGGTCGCGAGATCGATGAGATTCAGCGCGACACCGAGCGCGACAACTTCATGACCGCCGCGGAAGCCAAGGACTACGGCTTGATCGACGAGGTCATCACCCCCACCAAGGCGGGGGCCGCTTGAGGCGCAAGGCGAGCAAGGACCTCTGCTGCTCGTTCTGCGGCAAGTCGCAGAAGGAGGTCCGCAAGCTCATCGCGGGCCCGTCGGTGTACATCTGCGACGAGTGCGTCGAGCTGTGCAACGACATCATCACCGAGGAGTACGACCGCGAGGACTTCTACGGAACCCGCGGACTCGTGCCGAAGCCGAAGGACATCTACGCATTCCTCGACGAGTACGTCATCGGCCAGCATCGCGCCAAGAAGGTGCTCTCTGTAGCGGTCCACAACCACTACAAGAGAATCGATGCGCGGTCGGGCCACGACGACGTGGAGCTGCAGAAGTCCAACGTGATGCTGATCGGCCCGACGGGCTGCGGCAAGACCCTGCTGGCCCAGACGCTGGCTCGGTACCTGAACGTGCCATTCGCCATCGCCGACGCCACCAGTCTCACCGAGGCTGGCTACGTCGGCGAAGATGTCGAGAACATCATCCTGAACCTGTTTCAGGCGGCCGACTACAACGTCGAGCGCACGTGCAAGGGCATCATCTACATCGACGAGATCGACAAGATCAGCCGCAAGTCAGAGAATCCGTCGATCACTCGTGACGTCTCCGGCGAAGGCGTGCAGCAGGCGCTGCTGAAGATCATCGAGGGAACCGTGGCGAACGTGCCGCCCAAGGGCGGCCGCAAGCACCCACAGCAGGACTTCCTCCAGATCGACACGTCCAACATCCTGTTCATCTGCGGCGGGGCCTTCGTTGGCCTCGAGCGCATCATCGAAGCACGCCTCGGGCAGCAACAGCTCGGCTTCGGCACCGAGGTCGCCCGCAGGAGGAAGTTCACCTCGAGCGAGCTGATCGCCCAATGTGAGGCGGAAGACCTGATGCGCTTCGGGCTGATCCCGGAGTTCATTGGCCGTGTGCCGGTGCTCGCCACCTTGGACGAACTCGACGAGGACACTCTGCTCACCATCCTGGTGAAGCCGAGGAACGCCCTCATCAAGCAATACCAGAAGTTGTTCGACATGGACAACGTCAAGCTCAAGTTCACAGACGGCAGCCTGCGCCTGATCGCCCGCGAGGCGCTCGAGCGAAAGGCCGGCGCGCGTGGGCTGCGGAGCATCCTCGAGGAGATCATGCTCGACGTGATGTACGATCTACCGTCGCGCACCAACGTCAAGGAGTGTGTCATCTCGGAGGATGTCGTGCTCCGAAAGCAAGAGCCGATGTTGGTGTACGAGAACGAGGCGGAGTGGGCCTGACCCCATCCGTCCGGAGGCCCGATCATGTTCTTCCGAGAACAGCGTCCGCGCAAGGAGGGGTCGGGTTGGCCCCTTCTCCCCCTGCGCGACGTTGTCGTGTTCCCGCACACACCGATGTCGCTCATCGTCGGCCGGCCACGGTCGCTGGCGGCCGTGCATGCCGCGAACCAGTCCGAAGGTCGCGAGATCTTCCTCGTCACCCAGCGGCACGGGGATCGGCTCAATCCAACGGTCGAGGACCTGCGTGACTTCGGCACGCTCGCCACGATCGAGCAGGTGCTGCACCTCCCTGACGGCAACACCAAGATTCTCGTCGAGGGCAAGCGTCGGGCGCGCACCGTGCGTCACCTGGACACCGAGGCGTTCTTCGAGGTGGAGCTCGAGATCTTCGAGCCCGCGGCAGAGCATCCGATGGAGGTGCACGCGCTCGCCCGAACCGTGAAGACCACCTTCGAACGCTACGTCAAGCTCAACCGGGCTGTGCCGCCGGAGATGCTGCTCCAGGTCAACGCACTCGAAGACCCCGACAGGCTGGCGGATGTGCTTGTGTCGGCGCTGCAGTTCAAGCTGGCGGAGCGCCAGGATCTGCTGGAGCTGGTCAATGCAGGCGAGCGCCTGGAGCGCATCTACAAGTCTCTGCTCACCGAGATCGAGTTCCTGCAGGTGGAGCGGAAGCTCAAAACCCGTGTGAAGCGCGAGCGTGAGAGTAACCAGCGCGACCAGTGGCTCAATGAACAGATGAAGGCGATCCAGAAGGAGCTCGGCGACAAGGAAGGGCGGAGCGACCTGGAGGAGCTGGCGGCGCAGCTCGCGGCCAAAGCCATGCCCACGCAGGTGAAGGAACGGGCCGAAAAGGAGCTGCGCAAGCTGGGCCAGATGAACGCGATGAGCGCCGAGGCCACGGTGGTTCGCAACTACCTGGACTGGGTGCTCGCGCTCCCCTGGACCCTCGAGCCCACCGAGGCGGGTGCGGAGCCCGACGCCGGCACCGCGAAAGCCGCCGCCGTGCTCGACGAGGATCATTTCGGACTGCGGCCGGTGAAAGAGCGGATCCTCGAGTACCTCGCGGTCTCCTCGCTGGTCGACCGCATGCGTGGGCCGATCCTCTGTCTGGTAGGCCCCCCTGGAGTGGGCAAGACGAGTCTCGCCCGGTCCATCGCCCGGGCTACCGAGCGGCCGTTCGTCAAGATCGCTCTCGGCGGTGTGAGGGACGAGGCCGAGATCCGCGGTCATCGGCGAACGTACATCGGCGCGATGCCAGGCAAGCTCCTGCACGGGATGAAGCGGGCCGCGCGCCTGGACACGGTCATGCTGCTGGACGAGATCGACAAGATGTCGGCCGACTTCAGGGGCGACCCCGCATCCGCCCTGCTCGAGGTCCTCGACCACGAACAGAACGCGGAGTTCTCCGACCACTACCTCGACATCGACTACGACCTGTCCCACGTCATGTTCATCTGCACGGCGAATAGTCTGCAGGGAATCCCGATTCCGTTGCGCGACCGTCTCGAGATCATGGAGATCTCCGGGTACACGGAGCGTGAGAAGACCGCCATCGCCCGACGCTACTTGATCCCGCGGCAGCTGACTCTCAATGGCATCACCCAAGCCAACATGACCATCTCCAGCGCCGCGCTGCTGCTGCTCGTGCGCGAATACACCAAGGAGTCCGGAGTTCGTGGCCTCGAACGGCAGCTCGCAAGGGTGTGCAGGAAGGTCGCCCGGCGTGTGGTGGAGCGGGGCGCAGAGTCCCATGTGAAGGTTGTGACGGCCAACCTCGACCGGCTCCTCGGCCCGCCCAGGTTCAGGTTCGGCCAGCGCGAGAGCGAAGACCAGGTGGGGCTCGTGAAAGGGCTGGCCGTGTCGCCATGGGGCGGCGAGTTGCTCAACATCGAGGCCGCGACCGTGCCCGGCAGCGGCAAGCTCATTCTCACCGGACGCCTCGGCGACTGGCTGAAGGAGTCTGCGACCGCCGCCCTCACCTACGTCCGGTCGCGGGCGGAGGCATTGGGGTTGGAGCCCGACTTCCACGAGAAGGTGGACCTGCACGTCCACTACCCCGGCAATGCACTGAAGACAGACGGCCCGAGCGCAGGCATCGCGATGGCCACAGCCATGGTCAGTGCGCTCACAGGAATTCCGGTGCGGTCCGACACGGCGATGACCGGCGAGATCACCCTGCGCGGGCGCGTGCTGCCGATCGGCGGCCTCAAGGAGAAGGTGCTCGCCGCGCACCGCGGAGAGATCACGAGGATCCTTGTTCCCGAGGCGAACCGTAGGGATGTGGAGGATGTCCCATTGGCTGTGCGGCAAGCCACTGAAATCACGACACTTTCTCACATGGACCGCGTGCTGAAGGAGGCTCTATCCGGGCCCCAGGCGGCCGAAATATTCGGGTCGCATGCGCCGGATCCCGAAATGGATGTAGACTCCCGACAGGCCGCGAGGCCCGGCGAGACCGCTGTTCATGGGGACTGAGCACCCCTTCTGCCTCGCCGCCCCAACCCCCTACCCGGGAGCAACCCCATGGCAAACTCCGTCACGAAGGCAGAGCTCGTCTCTCACATCGCACAGGAAGCTGGACTGAAGAAGGTCCAGGCAGAGAAGGCACTTGCCGCCCTCACGGGCGCCATTCAGCAGTCTCTGGTCGACGGCAAGAAGGTCACGCTCGTCGGCTTCGGCACGTTCTCCGTCCAGCACCGTAAGGAGCGGATGGGCCGCGATCCGCAGACGAAGAGCCCGATCAAGATTCCGGCGAGCAACACGGTCAAGTTCAAGCCAGGCAAGGCGATGAAGGAAGCTGTCAACGAGTCGTAGTTCACTGGCGGCACCCCCTCTGGAGGTGCCGCCAATGACTGCACGATTTTTCATTGACGCAGCCTACCCGGCGCAGTACTTCGCTCGCGTCCGATGGCAATGAGTCGTCGGGCGGATAGCTCAATGGGAGAGCAACGGCTTTACACGCCGTAGGTTGCAGGTTCGAGTCCTGTTCCGCCTATTCTCCCTGTTCTATGTAAGTTTGGGGTGGTAGTTAAGTTGGTTATAACGCCGGCCTGTCACGCCGGAGGCCGCGGGTTCGAGTCCCGTCCATCCCGCCACTTTTGACAGACGCCCGCCTGCAACAGCAGGTGGGCGTTTTTCGTTTGTACCTGCGCGCTCCGTGAGGCGGTTACTGCGCGTCAGCCGACCGGGAGGAGTCCGAATGCGCACCTGGTTCGTGGCAGCCACTGTGCTCGCGGCGTCCACCGTCAGCTTCGGCGGTCAGCCCACAAAGCGCCCGTCCGACGAAGATCGTGGCCGCGAGCTCTACGCCCGCCATTGCTGGCAGTGTCACGGCGATCGGAATCGTGGCGATGGGCCGGCCACCGTGTCGTTGGTGCACCGGGTGCCCAACCTCAGTGGCGGAAAGACGGATGCGACGGAGCCGTCGGTTGCGCTCGTCCTCCGGGGCAGGTCGGCCATGCCAGCATTCGAGGCCAGCTTCGACGACGCGGATGCGCGGAGGGTCCTGAAGTTCATGGCGAGCCTGGGCGACAACAAGTCGCTCACCGGGTCGTCACCCAAGCCGAAGCCCGCCACAGCCCGTCCGCCGAAGGACGCGCACGAAGACGAGGCCGAGGGGGGCGAAGCGGTGCCACCGACCGACGACGACAACGACGACGACGACGAGGGCGCGGAGGATGACGAGGGCGCGGAGGATGACCCGCCCGCCACAGAACCCGCGTCCCCAGACGAGCCCACGGAGCCCTGACGTGGAGAGCGAAGAGAGCAGCATCCTCGGAGCCATGTTCCTCGGTGCCCTCCAAGGACTGACGGAGTTTCTCCCCGTCTCCTCATCTGGCCACCTCGTGCTGTTCCAACAGTTCTTCGAGGTCGGGACCGAACACGTGCTGTTCGACCTCGTTCTCCACCTCGGCACGCTCGTGCCGGTCCTGTGGTTCTACAGGGCAGAGGTGGGAACCGTGCTCGTGGACCTCGTCAGCGGCGACGCGCCCTGGGCCGAGCGGCCGGGCGTGCGACTGGCTGGGCTGGTCGTCGCCGCGTCGATTCCAACGGCGGCCATCGGCCTGCTGTTCGAGGACCTGTTCGAATCTCTGTTCTCGGCACCGAGCGTGCTCACGCTCACGTTCGCTTTGACCGGCGTGCTCCTCTGGGCAGCCGGCCGATTCGACAGGTCGGAACGCGCAGTCCCCCTCACGTGGACCCTCGCGCTCGCACTCGGCCTCGCCCAGGGTCTCGCGATCACGCCAGGCATCTCTCGCTCTGGCACCACGATCGCGGTCGCGTTGATGCTCGGGATCCGTCGCGAAGAAGCGGCCCGGTTCTCGTTCCTGATGAGCGTGCCGGCGATCGGCGGCGCCGCGCTGCTCAAGCTCAAGGACGCCGATCTCGCGACCATCGATCTCCAGCCCCTGCTCGCCGGCGGCGTCACCGCGATGGTCGTCGGCTACTTCGCGCTCGCGCTGCTCGTGCGGCTGGTCCTGAGCGGCCAGTTCACCGCCTTTCGGTGGTATGCTTGGGGTGCGGCGATCGCTGCCGGAGCCATCGCCGTGTTGGCCTGACGCTGCCCTTGCCTGGTGACGAGCGTCTCGTTAGCCGTTCACTACCGCTGAAGGGGTATAGCTCAGCTGGTAGAGCAGCGGATTCCAAATCCGCAGGTCGAGGGTTCAAGTCCTTCTGCCCCTGTTCTCATCGAGAGCCGGTCCCTCACGGGGCCGGCTTTCTTCGCTTTCGGACTGCATCTCGCGGCGGCACCGGCCAGCGTCGTGGACACACGCCGGGTACGTGTGCGCGACGATCGGAGTCCGCAATGAACGACGTGCCGACCTACTGGGACTATCTCAAGCTCGACCAGCTGCTCACGCTCCAGGGCGGGCTCGAGAACGACGAGACCGACCACCTGCCCGACGAGCTGCACTTCATCATCGTGCACCAAACGTACGAGCTGTGGTTCAAGCTCGTGCTTCGATCGCTGCGGTCTGCCCGGGATGAGCTGGCGCAGCCACTGGTCGACGAGCAGACGGTGCCGGTGGTTGCCCACCATCTACGTCGAATCAACAGCATCCTGCGGCTCGGCGTGCACCAGATGGAGGTGATGGAGACCCTGGCACCGCAGGACTTCCTGGCCTTCCGCGACAAGCTGGTGCCGTCGTCGGGGTTCCAGAGCTTCCAGATGCGCGAGATCGAGATCCTGATGGGCCTCGAAGACGCCAAGCGGATCCGGTACGGCGGCATCGATCCGCTCCAGCACATCCGGGAGGTCGCGCACGACACGCCGGCCGGACGCATGGCGCGCAAGCGCATCGACGATGCCCGCGCCGAGCGCACGATGCTGGGTGTGCTGAACGACTGGCTCTACCGCACGCCGATCATGGGCAGCATCCCCTCTGACGCCGGTGATGCGGAGGTCGTCGCGGCGTTCGTCGACGACTACGCCGTGCGCCTGGCGGCGCTGTACGACCGCAACCATGACCGCCTGGTGGAGACGCTGGGCGGCAAGGATTCAGACGGCATGCGGGCGCGGTTCGACACTCTGGTGGCCGCCGCACGCGCCTTCCTCGACGCCACGGACATCGCCGAGCCACACCGGGCGAAGATCCGACGGGTTCGCGCGGCCGCGGTGTTCATCGAGTCCTACCGAAACCTCCCCCTGTTGGCCTGGCCTCGACTGCTGCTCGATCTCGTCGTGGAGATGGAAGAGCAGCTCGTGCTCTGGCGCCATCGGCACGCACGCATGGTGGAGCGGCTGATCGGACGACGGGTCGGCACCGGCGGATCTGGCGGCGTGGCCTACCTCGACAGCACGGGTAGCTACCGGGTGTTCCGAGATCTGTGGGCCGTGCGCACGCTCCTCCTGCCGAAGGATGGCCTGCCACACCTCCCGGATCCCGCGTTCTACAAGTTCATGGCGCCGCCAGCGCCCTGATCAGTTCGGCCAGCCTGACCCACTCGTCGAGCAGCCCTGGGAGCGCGTCGAGGGGCAGCTGAGTCGCGGCGTCGGACAACGCAGAGGCGGGGTCGGGGTGTACCTCGGCGAACACGGCGTCTGCACCCGCGGCGATGGCCGCCCGCGCGAGACAGCGGACGAACCGGCGATTTCCACCCGAATGTGTGCCGAGCATCGACGGACGCTGGACCGAGTGGGTGGCGTCGAACACCACGGGCACACCGAGAGACGCCAGGATGGGCAGTCCGCGGAGGTCCACCACCAGGTCTCCGTGGCCGAACGTCGTACCCCGTTCGGTCACGAGCACACCGCCGGGCCCCGAGGCTTTGGCGACGGCGTGCCCCATGGCATCCGGTGCAACGAACTGGCCTTTCTTGATGTTCACCGGCAACCCGGTGGCCGCGCACGCGGTGAGCAGGTCTGTCTGCCGACACAGGAATGCGGGCACCTGGAGCAGGTCGACGATCTCGGCCACGGGCCCAGCCTGGCTCGGGAGGTGGATGTCGGTGGTCACCGGCACGCCGATCTGTCGCCGGACCTCCTCGAGGATGCGCAGGCCAGCGTCCAGTCCAGGCCCGCGCCATGCGCCACCACTCGTGCGATTCGCTTTGTCGAAGCTGCCCTTGAACACGAAGGGGATGCCGCGGGTCGCGCAGAGCCTCGCGCACGTCTCCGCCACGGTGAGCGCCAGATCCCGCGACTCGAGTCCGCATGGACCCAAGATCACGGCGAGAGGCGCACCCGCCCCCACCGTCAACCCGCCGACACGCACACGCCGCACCGCGCCTCCCCGTCCCCGCGGCGAGGCGCGGACACATGGGCGGCTCTAGCACGGGGCATAGTGGGCGGGCGCGCTCTCGCCCGACGGCGGACGCCCCCGTCTGCGGGGCCCGCAGTCCCCCACCTCAGGTATGTTCTCGGCATGCACACCAACTGGCCCGACCCCGGCTCCGACGCGGAGCGCACGATCTGGAACGCGCTACAGCAGCGGCTGCCCGAGCTGTACCACGCGCTGTCGCACGACCCGCGCACGCCGCAGACGGTGGTGGTGGTGCCGAGCCTGTCGATGGACCCTCGTGAGCTGAAGAAGATCACGGGGTTCTACCACTACGAAGAGCGCATGTTGGTCAACCTGATGCTGCTGCGCCAGCCGCGCACCCGCATGGTGTACGTGACCAGCCAGCGCCTGGACCCCACTGTCGTCGACTACTACCTGTCGATGCTGCCGGGCATCCCGTACTCCAACGCCCGTCGCCGCCTGGTGATGCTCGACTGCGACGATCGGTCCGCGATGCCGCTGTCGGCCAAGATCCTGGAGCGCCCGCGCCTGATGCACCGCATCAGCAGCGAGGTTCGCGACCCCAGCCGGGCGCACATGGTCTGCTTCAACTCCAGCCCGCTCGAGCTCACCCTCGCCGTGCGCCTGGGTCTGCCGCTGCACTCGGTGGATCCCGATCTGTCCGATCTGGGCACGAAGTCCGGCTGCCGCGAGGCGTTTCGTGAGGCCGGCGTGCTGTTGCCGTTTGGCTTCGAGCGCCTGCACTCTCCACAAGAAATCGCCGAAGCCCTCACTGAGATCAAGCTCCGCGATCCCGAGGCACGTCGCGCGGTCGTGAAGTTGAACGAAGGCTTCTCCGGCGAAGGCAACGCGCTGTTCTACTACGAGGATCTCAGCGCAGACCTGGGAAAGAAAGCGTTGAAACGCCGCATCTTGGATGTCGTCGGCGAGCGGCTCAGGTTCGAGGCGCCCCAGGAGAACTGGGAGGGCTTCGCTTCGAAGTACGCCGAGATGGGCGGCGTGGTCGAGTCGTTCGTCGAAGGTGAGATCAAGGAATCTCCGTCTGCCCAGTGCCGGGTGAATGCGCTTGGCCAGCCACACGTGATCTCCACCCACGACCAGGTGCTCGGCGGTCCGAGCGGGCAGGTGTTCCTCGGCTGCACATTCCCGGCAGCCGATGACTACCGGCTGGCGATCCAGCGTTCCGGCCAGCGGGTAGCTGACGTCCTGGCGAGCAAGGGCGTGATCGGGCGATTCGCCGTGGACTTCGTATCCGTCAAGCAACCGAACGGAAGCTGGAAGCACTTCGCGATCGAGGTCAACCTCCGCAAGGGTGGCACCACCCACCCCTTCCTCACGCTGAAGTTCCTCACGGGCGGCGAGTACGACACTCAGGACGGCAACTTCTACACGCCGTTGGGCAAACCCAAGTACTACTTCGCGACCGACACCCTGCAGTCCGAACGGTATCGTGGCCTTCGCCCTGACGATCTCCTCGACATCGTCGTCTACCACGACCTGCATTTCCACGGTTCCACGCAGCGCGGTGTGGTCTTCCACCTCATCGGGGCCCTGTCGGAGTTCGGCAAAGTCGGCTTGGTGGCCATCGGCGACAACCCCCAGCAGGCGCAGTTCCTCCACAGGCAGACCCTGCAGGTGCTCGACGAAGAGACGGGTCCGGGCTGGCACTCCCGCGAGAGCTGACCCCGGGGCAGCGCTCGCCGCCCGCACCCTTGTCGTCATCGGGTGCACTCGTGACGGGCGGGCGTCGTCCGGCGGTGGGCCTGCGGGTTAAGCGCCGGGCATGAACCGTTGGTGGGCCCCGCTCCTCGCAATCGTGATGTTCGTCTCCCTCCTGTTTATGGTCACCAACATGGCCATCACGATGGGCGGCGAGACCGTGACTTGGTCCGAGCTCAAGGGCCGCATCGAGAGCGGCGACATCGAGCAGGTGGTGTTCGAGGGCGATCTCGTGCGCGCCACGGTGCGGAGCGAGGAGAGCTCGAAGGAGGTCCTCACGCTCGTGGCGGTGCGCGCGGATGAGACGTTCATCCCGTTGCTCGAAGCGAACGAGGTCCCCTACCGCGCGGTCCGCGCCAACTGTCAGAACGGCTCGATCGGGTTCCTCCTGATCCCACTGGTCGCACTGGGCGTGGTGTGGATGCTGCTGTCGCGCCAGGGAGGGCCCACGCGTGGCGCCGCCGCATTCGGGCGTAGCTCCGCGAGCCTCGTCCCAGAAGAGGGAACCGGCGTCACCTTTGCCGACGTTGCAGGCGTCGAGGAGGCCGCGGAGGAGCTCCAGGAGGTCATCGCATTCCTCACCACGCCCGAGAAGTTCACAGCCTTGGGCGGTCGACCTCCCAAGGGCGTCCTGCTCGTGGGTCCGCCAGGAACCGGCAAGACCCTGCTCGCACGCGCAGTTGCGGGCGAAGCAGCGGTGCCGTTCTTCTCGATCTCCGGTTCCTCGTTCGTGGAGATGTTCGTCGGCGTGGGCGCTGCCCGGGTGCGCGACCTGTTCAAGACCGCCACCGAGCATGCGCCGTGCATCATCTTCATCGACGAGCTCGACGCAGTGGGCAAGGCGCGCGGCCTGTCGGGGCCAGCGGGCAACGAGGAGCGCGAGCAGACCTTGAACCAGCTGCTCGTGGAGCTCGACGGCTTCGACAACCGCAAGGGCATCATCGTCATGGCCGCGACGAACCGGCCAGAGACGCTGGACCGGGCCCTGCTGCGCGCCGGTCGATTCGATCGGCAGGTCGTCGTGGATCGGCCGGACGTTCGCGGCCGCGAAGCTGTGCTCGTGATCCACGCCCGCAAGCTCAAGCTGGACCCCAATGTCGACCTCGGCGAAATCGCTCGCATGACCCCCGGATTCGCGGGGGCGGACCTTGCCAACGCGCTGAATGAAGCCGCGCTGCTCGCCGCACGTCGCGACCGCGATGCCGTCGTTCTGAAAGACATCCAGGACGCCATCGAGCGCACGGTCGCCGGCCTGGAGAAGAAGAACCGCAGGCTCAGCCCGAAAGAGAAGAGCGTGGTGAGCTACCACGAGTGCGGGCACGCGATCTGCGCTGCGGCAAGCCCTGGCGCCGACCCCGTGCAGAAGATCAGCATCATCCCTCGAGGCATCGCGGCCCTCGGCTACACGATCCAGATGCCCCTCGAAGACCGCTATTTGATGACCAAGGGCGAGCTGCTCAACCGGATCACGGTGCTGTACGGCGGTCGCGTCGCCGAGGCGATCGTGTTCGGCGACATCACCACGGGCGCCCACGACGACATCCGGAAGGCCACCGATCTCGCTCGGCGCATGGTTGTCGAGTACGGCATGAGCAAGCGCGTCGGGCCGCTGAACTACGCGCCCGAGTCCCAGGCCAACCCGTTTGGCATGAACCCGAGCAACAGCTCCTACACCGCGGCCTCAGCGTCCACGGCCGAGGCGATCGAGTCGGAGGTCCGGCGGGTCATCGACGGCTGCTACCAGCGAGCGCACGCGATCCTGCTCGACAACCGCGAACTGCTGGAAGAGATGGCCGAGTTCCTCCTCGAGCACGAGGTACTCGACGGCGAGAAGATGAAGTCGTACCTCGACCGTGCGCACCAGGCGGCGCCATTGGCCGAGCCGCCCACCGTAGAGGTCGACGCCAGCTGACCCCGTCCGGTCAGCGCAGGCCGGCGCAGACATCGGAGCTGCCCTGATGCAGCGAGACATCCGCACCTTCGTCGAGACACTCCGCCGAGAGGGCGAGCTCGTAATCATCGACGCCGAGGTGGACCCCAACCTGGAGCTCGCCGAGGTCCATCGGCGGGTGATCGCCGCTGGCGGCCCGGCGCTGCTGTTCACCAACCCCAAGGGCTACAACGTCCCAGTGGTGACCAACCTGTTCGGCACCACGCGACGGGTGGACCTGGCATTCGGCCCTCGGCCGGAGCGGTTCGTCGAGCGGGCCGTGCGCCTGATGCACGAGCTCGTGCCGCCGACCCTGGGCAAGCTCTGGGCGGAGCGCGACTTCTTCTGGCAAGGCATGAACGTAGGCATGCGCCAGAGCGCCAGGGGCCCGGTCACCGAGGTGATCGACACGCCGCCACGGATCGATCGGCTGCCGATGGTGCGGTCGTGGCCCCAGGATGGCGGCGACTTCGTCACCCTCCCGTTGGTGTACACAGAGCATCCCGACGACGGCCGCCACAACCTCGGAATGTACAGGATTCAGCGACACTCTCCGTCTACGACCGGCATGCACTGGCAGATCGGCAAAGGCGGTGGCTTCCATCACCATGTGGCCAGGGAGCGCGGCGAGGACCTGCCGGTGACGCTGTTCGTCGGTGGGCCACCCGCTCTCATCGTCTCGGCCATCGCGCCGCTGCCGGAGAATGTGCCCGAGCTGCTCCTCGCGAGCTTGCTTATGGGCGAGCGCCTGCCACGGTGCGACAACCCGGTCGGGCCGCACCCGTTGATCTCGGGCTGCGAGTTCGCGTTCGTCGGGTACGTGAAGCCGAACGAGGTCGCCCCCGAGGGTCCGTTCGGCGATCACTACGGGTATTACAGCTACACCCACGACTACCCGGTGTTCAACGTCAAGGCGCTCTGCCACCGCCGCGAGCCCATCTGGCCCGCCACCATCGTGGGCAAGCCGCGTCAGGAAGACCTGTACATCGGCGACTACCTCCAGAAGCTCCTGTCGCCGATCTTCCCAGTGGTGATGCCCAATGTACGCGACCTCTGGTCGTATGGAGAGACGGGGTACCACAGCCTCGCGGGTGCCGTGGTGCAGGAACGGTTCAAGCGAGAGGCGGTGGCTGCGGCGTTCCGCATCCTCGGCGAGGGCCAGCTCGCGCTCACCAAGTTCCTCTGGGTGGTGGACCAGCCCATCGACCTGCGCGACCCGAAGGCGGTGCTCACCACGCTGCTTGCCCGCTTCCGCCCTGAGACCGACCTGTACGTGATCTCGAACCTGTCGATGGACACCCTGGACTACACGGGCCCGGATGTGAATCTTGGTTCAAAGGGCGTGATGCTCGGCGTCGGGGAGCCCTGGCGTGCGCTTCCTCGCGAGGTGCGCGGGCCGCTGCCAGGAGGCGTGACCACGGCCACGGTGTACTGCCCCGGCGTGCTGCTGGTTGGAGGCCCCAGCCACGCCCAGGACCCCGACATGCTCGCGCGCGCCGTGGCGGAGCTGACCGACTGGCCGTTGGTGATCGCGGTAGACGACCCCGATCGCGTGGCGGCGTCCGACGTGCGGTTCTTGTGGACGGTGTTCACGCGGTTCGAGCCCGCCGCCGACATCCACGCCACGCGCACCCGCGTGGTCAGGCATCACGTCGTGTACGAGGGGACCATCGGCATCGACGCGCGAAGCAAGGAGGGCTACGCGGAGGAGCTGTTCGTCGACGACGTGACCCGCCGGACGGTCGACGACCGATGGGCGGAGTACTTCCCCGGCGGTAAGGTGAGTATGGGTGACGCAGACCACGGCCACCTGGACGAGTAGGGTCGCTATCCCGGCTCATGCTGTCCAGGCTGGCAGCGGCGTGGTCCAGCTCGGCAGCTGCCCTTGCTCTGCCAGCGACACGAACGCGGAGCCACCCACGATGATGTGGTCGAGCAACGGGGCACCGAGCACGCGTCCGGCTCGGGCCACCCGCTCCGTGACGTCGATGTCCTGCACGCTGGGCCGGGGGTCGCCGGATGGATGGTTGTGGGCGAGCACGACCGCGCCCGCCCCGAGCGCGACCGCTGGCCGGTAGATCTGCCGTGGGTCGACGATCGTGAACCCATCGCTGCCCCGGGTGAGCACCCGCCGCGCGATGGGGCGGCGCCGACGGTCGAGGTACAGCGCGTGGAGTTCCTCATGTGGCAGCCCCTGCAGATCGGGCCCGAGGGCCGCATAGGCATCTCCAGCACAACACACGGGCGACGCGGGATCCGTTGGCGGGTGGGCCCGACGGGCGACGCACAGTGCCGCGTGCAGCCGGATGGCCCGAACCGGTCCCACACCCCGAACCGCCGAAAGCTCCTGAGGCAGCGCCGCGCCGATCCCGTACACACTGCCGAATCGATCCAGCAGGCCGGCAGCAATCTCCAGCGCGCTGCGACCCGCCGCTCCCGTCCCGACCACCAGCGCCAGCAGCTCGGCGTCGCCGAACCTCCCTGGCCCCTCGTGCAGGTACCGTTCTCGCGCGCGCATTCGACCTCCTCGCTGCGACACCAGCAAGCGCCGTGCCGACCTCACCGAGCGACAACCACCGAGCCCGTACGTCGGTGGCGAGCCGGGGGTCGAAGCGAGAGATCGAGGTCAGCCGCACGATGTGGGCGAAGGACCGACTGAGCATGAGCGGCGCCGGACGCGGAACACCCGGACGGGCGCGCCTGGATACCGCCTGCGGCGGCAGACACGGTGCTCGGCGACGGACGTCACCACCGACGGACGTCCGTCGCATGCAGACCCTCACCCGCGTAGAGTGCCAGCATGACTTGCGAGGCCTCCGTGTACGCGTCCTGCCGTCTGCTCGCGCTCGCCGTACCCGTCCTCTGCCTCACCCTTGGCGCGCCGGCCCACGCCGGCAAGAAGGTCCGGTCGCGCCAGCCCATCCCGCCGCCGCCGCCCGCGGCACCCGCGCTGGGTGAGGCCAATCCGCACGCCAGATCGGTGCCAGTGCTCGATGGCGGCGAGCACTCCCTCTCCCTCGAGGGCCTGAGTCGCGAGTCCACCCGGTTTCACCTGAAGGTCGACCTGTCGCTCCTCGACAGCCCAAACGCCGACGAAGCGGGCGCCGTGTTCGACCAACTGGCCGCGGACCCGCGCTGGCGCGTGTTGCCCGACAGAGATTCGCGGGTCGCTGTCCAGCGGACGGGGGCGGCTCCAGCGACGCCGGAGCACGGCTATCATGTGGACGGCGAGCGCTGTTGGCGGGTGCTGCTCCGGGAGGGGGCTGGGGCGTCCACGGGCTGGTCAGGCGCGCTGGTGACCCAAGCGACGGCGGCCGATACCGCCCTGACCATCCGGGCGTTTCACGCAGCATCAGGGCCGTGCAAGGGGCAGGCAGCCGCACTGCGGGTCTCGGCCGCGGTGACCCTGGAGGTGTACGAGGCGGGCTCCGAGGGCAACATCCCGGTGATTGGGGAGGCCCTCGCCATGCTGCCGGCAATGGTGGCGTCGATTCGCATGGATTCCGACCAGGTGGTCAAGCATGGCTTCGGCCTCGGGTTGCCTCCGGGCGAGCCGGCAGTGACCGCCCCCAGCCTCCGGGTCACGCCGACCCCGGACGGTGCTGAGCTGCAAGCGCGCGTGAACCCGGGCGCGCCCGGCTGGGCGTGGCTGGTGATCCGGTCAGAGGACGCCGCATGGGAGGCCGCAGCAGTGGCGGCCGGCACCGTCGAACAGGTTGGCTGGTCGTCCGACGCCCAGCATGGGTTCCTCGTACAGTCCAGCTTCGGCGCTCCAGCCCTCCCGCCCGACGCCATCGCCGAGCTGTGGTTCCTGGATCGCACCTCGGGTGAGGTCCGGCAGCTGATCACAGCTCCGGTGACGGTCACGAAGGAGGGCGCGCCACCACAGTGAGCTGAATTGGGCTCACGAACAGCATTCCGGGAGTCCCAGAGGCACGGGCCCATGCGGTCTTGAAGGCCGAAACTTGGCCAGCGTCGATCTGCCCGCCGTCCACCAGGCCCCCGAGGTGCTCGGTGAGGAAGCGCGACACCCACCGCCACACCTCGGTGCCCGGGCCCCCTGCCTTCACCTCCGGCACCACCTCCACGATCGACCAGCCATACGCCGCGAGCAGGGCCGGGAGCCGAGCCGCAACCCAGAGATCGCCGCCCGCAGCGCGGTAGGCCGCTCGGTAGCCCTCGATCACCGCGGTGATCGCAGGATCCCCTGGCCAGAAGCCGATGCCGTCGTGGTCATAGTCCTGCACAATCAGCACCCCATCCGGCGACAGTGCCGTGGCGAGGCGGTCGGCGATGGCGTGCGGCGACCGCAAGAAGCTGAACACCCACCTCGCCACGATCTGATCGTACGGCCCCCCGAGCGGCGCGGTGCGCAGATCCCCACACACCACCTCACATTCCGCCCGCACCCGCGCCTCTGCGGCGCCGTCCGGATCCTGCTCCACCCCGCGCGCCCGGCAGAGCACGCCCAGATCGGCGAGCAGGTGACCGGCCCCACAGCCGGCATCGAGCACCTGCGCGTCGGGGTGTAGACCGTGTCGGCGCATGGTGTCGAGCAACCCTTCCCGCCACAGCACGTGCTGCTGAGAGAGGCGACTGTGTTCGAGGGGTCGGTGCCCGAGGAGATAGCTGTCGTCCATCGAGAACCGGTACCACAGGTCTGCGGGCGCTGGGGGCCGATCGGGGGCAGCATGGCACACATCGGCACGACACTCACCACGTTCGTCCAGCAACAGCAGGGGCTCCATCCGGGCGCCACGGGCAGCTTCACGGGCCTCCTCGGCGACCTCGCGGTGGCGTGCAAGAAGGTGGCCTCGCTGGTTCACCGAGGCGCCCTGGTCGGGGTGATCGGCCGTGCAGGGGGCGCCAATGTGCAGGGCGAGCGCCAGGAGAAGCTCGATGTGCTCGCTGACGCCATCGTCCAGGAGTGCTTGCTGAGGAATGGCCACGTGGCAGCGCTGGCGTCGGAAGAGCTGGACGACATCGTCCTCGGTTCGCCGGACGGCCCGTACCTCGTGGCGTACGACCCGCTCGACGGCTCGTCGAATATCGACGTCAACATCACGGTGGGGACCATCTTCTCCGTCCTTCGGGCGCCTGGATCCACCCCGGCTGCCCACCACTTCCTCCGCCCCGGCAGCGAACAGCTCGCTGCCGGGTACTGTCTGTACGGCCCGTCGACGCAGCTCGTGCTCACCCTCGGCGACGGCGTTCACATGTTCACCCTCGACCCCGACATCGGAGAGTTCATCCTCACGCGATCGGACGTGCGCATCGCGACCGACGCCAAAGAGTTCGCCATCAACGCATCGAACCGGCGGCGATGGGATCCTCCCGTTCAGCGCTGGTTCGATGAGCTCTTGCTCGGGCGTGACGGCCCGCGAGGCACCGACTTCAACACCCGGTGGATCGCGTCTCTGGTGGCAGAAGTGCACCGCATCCTGATCCGTGGTGGCGTGTTCGCGTATCCGCTCGACGCCCGCCTCCGAGCCCAGGGGCGCGCGGGCAGACTCCGGCTGCTGTACGAGCTCGCGCCGATGGCGATGCTGGTCGAACAGGCCGGTGGCGCGGCCAGCGACGGCCGCACTCGCCTGCTGGAGCTGCGGCCCACCACCCTGCACGCACGGGCGCCCGTGTTCCTCGGCGCGGCGCACGAGGTGACGCGAATCGTAGACTACCACCAGCAGGCCGACATGGACTGAGCGGACGGTCAAAGGCGGTCAGTCCGTAGGTGCCAGGGAGTTGCAAGACGCGCGCCGCACAATCGGGGAGGTTTTGACTAAAGTAACCCTCCCCACCGGCCCCACCCGGAGTCTACGAAATGAGACGCTCATCCGCGGTTCTCGTGGTGCTGGCGTTGTGCGCGCCCAGCCTGGCCTCTGCCCAGGACATCGACGCCCACAGCTTTCAGCTCGCCGCCCATGACGGCGACCTCCGCGATCCGCTGTCCGTACGCCGTCCAGGCCACCTCACAGCGGGCGACTTCTTCTTTGCCGCCGTCGGTGAATACGCCAACCGGCCACTGGTCTTCGCGGCGACTGACAGCGACGGCGAGACGAGCCGAGACGCCTACATCAGCGGCCTCGGCGCACTCAACCTCTCGCTCGGCGGCGCGGTTCACGAGCGCGTGAGATTCGATCTGTCAGCGCCTGTGTACGTGTACACGGCAGGGTCGGCAGTGGACGGCGCGGCCGCGTTCGGTGACATGCGGCTCACCGGCACGGTGCTGGCCGTGAGCCCATCGGTCGACGATCTCGGCGGCGGACTCGGACTCAACGCTTGGCTGGACCTGCCCACGGGTGCCAATGCCCAGTTCCTCGGCAAGTCCTCGGTGGCCGGTGGTTTCTCGCTCGCCGGCTCATACGGCGCCGGCCCGGTCACGCTCACCGGTGACGTTGGCCTGCAGCTCAACCCCGCGGTCGACCTGGAGAACATCACAGGTTCAGACGCATTGGTGGCTGGGCTGGCTGTGGGCGTCAAGGCCTCGGACGCCGTC
>JBLFXJ010000131.1:0-18792 GCA_047609825.1 Myxococcota bacterium | reverse complement strand
CGTCTGTGTGCCACGAACAGCAGCGATGGTCGCCCCGGGAGCCGCGCGTAGTCCAGCGCCGCGATCACAGTCTTGCCCGTGCCCGTCGCAGCGATCACCAGGTTGCGGTGGTGACCGGCCGAGCGCTCGGCGGCGAGCGCATCCAGCACCGCCTCCTGGTGAGGGTACGGGCGCAGACGCACGGCCGCGGCCAAGGCATCCCGCTCCGGGTTGCGACGGGCAGCGACCACCTGCACGAACCGCTCGCGATCGTACGCCTCGAACGCGCCCTCGTCCCAATACTGGGCGAAGGTGGCCTCGAACTTGCGAAGTATCGTCGGATTGTCCACGCTCGACAGCCGAACATTCCACTCGCACCCGTCCCGCAGTGCCGCGTGGGAGAGGTTCGACGAACCGATCACGCCAGTGGAGAATCCGCTGTCGCGATGGAACAGCCAGGCCTTCGCGTGCAGCCGGGTGCGGCGTGAGTCGTAGCTGACACGAACCTCGGCCCCAAGCGCGACCAACGCATCCAGCGCCTCGTGATCGGTGGCGCCCATGTAGGTTGTGGTGAGCACCCGGAGCGGCGGGCGGCCGTCGTGGCGATCGGAGAAGGCGCGCAGGGCATCCCGCAGCTCGACGAATCCACTCCACTTGACGAACGAGACCAGCACATCCACCCGGTCGGCTGACGCGAGCTCGCGATGAAGCTCTCGGCCAACGCGGAGATCATGCGGGCCATTGACGATGAGATCGCTGTGTCGAAGCGGGATGCCCGGCCGGGTCACCTGCCCTGAGCCAAGGCGGGCGGCATCGGGCTCCCGCACCTGCAACAGACGACCATCTGTTGCGTGATCCTCCAGCTTCACCGAACCGTCCAGGCCGGCGATGGTCTCGATCAGACGGTTGGCTATGGCCAGCTGCTTCGCCACCTTCTCAGCGTCGCGCCCGGTGACCGACCCCAGCAGGCCCGCGGCGAACCGGTGCACGTGGCGCGCAAGAATCTCGGCCGCCGCATCCGGGCTCAACGGCACCTGCTCGCTGCCTACGCCGGCGGCCTCGAGCCTGCGTGCGAGCTCGACCGTGATCAGCGCGTCGTACAGCCCCGGCGGAAGTGCATCCATCCCCGAACGATACCGCAGGCGGGCCATCGCATTCCAGCCCGCTCCGCAGCCCTGCACACCCGACACCTGCCCACGCGCTGCACCTGGCGACCCCCGAGCGGCCGACGCCTCGGTCGCCGCTCGCGGAGCACTTGCATCCCGGGCGGCGCACCTGACACAGTCCGTTCCATGTCCCTCACACCGACCAGCCCTCTGAGTGCCACCCTCGCCGCCGCGGTGGCCCAGGTGCGGCGCGAACTCGGCGACCCGGTCGCCGCCATCGCCGTGCTCACCCCGTCCCACACGAACGGCACCCTCGCGTGGCAGCAGCTCGCCCTCGCCGGCGACGTGATCCGGGTGGAGATGCTCACGCCCGAGCGCCTCGTGGCCACGCTCGCGCGCCCCGGCCTCGTCGCTGCCGGGTTGAGCCCAGAGCCCGCATCCTGGCGTTCAGCCACCGTTCGGTCGCTCCTCGGGTCCTTGGATCCATCCGCCGTGCCCCTCGCCGCGCGGCTCGGTCAAGCCGGATGGAGCTCGGCGCTGGCCGGTGCGGTGGACACCCTCGAGGCGGCCGGGATCAGCGGTGCTGCGCTGGATGCGTTGACCATCCCCGGCCACGACGACCGCCTGGCCCTGCTCGCGAGACTGCTCCGGGGCGTTGCCGAGCGGAGGGCGCAGGACCGGCTGGCGTCGCTCAGCGACCGGTGCGACGCCGCGGCATCCCGGGTGGAGGACACCCGCTGGTCAGGCTCTGTGATCCTCGGGGATCGCCTGCTTCCTCCCCGTGTCCACAACGTGCTCGCAGCCTGGCTCGCCGCACGACCGCACATCGAGGTGCGCCTCGCCCCCTGGGGAGCGCTCGCCGCCGCGCCCCATGGACTGCGCGCCGCGACCTCCGGCCGGGTGCTCGACGTGCCGCCGGCCACCCGACTGGCGGCGACCCTCGGTGGGGCACCGTCGCCCGCACAGGAGGGCGAGGTGGTGTTCGCCCGGACCCCGGACGACGTTCGCGAGCTGGCGGAGGCCACCCGCTCAGTGCTCGACGCGGTCCACGCCGGCGTCCCGCTCGAGCAGATCGCGGTCGTGCTGCCCGATGCAGAGCCGGTCGCCGTCCTGCGCGGCCACCTGGATGCCGCTGGCGTCCCCACCACCTGGCTCACCGGCCCGCCCCTGTCGACCTCCCCCGCGGGACGGTTCCTCCTCCACTTGCTGGACGCGGCCACCGGCGACGACACCGTGCCGGCCTGGTACGCGCTCCTCCGTCAGCCCGGGCTGCGCCTGCGCGGAGCGCTGGGTGACGGCGCGACCCGCGGGCGCGGTCGATGGCGGCGCATCCTCTCGCGATGCGGTGCCGTGCGGGACACCGATGCCATCGCTCGTGCGGTGGACGCGTGGGGGGAGCGGCTGGACGACCCTCCATTCGACCCCTCCGACGACCGGCTGGCGGCCCAGAGCCTGTCGGCCGCACTCCGCGCCATCGGGCACGAGCTCCTGCCTCTCGCTTCCGCGGCCACGCTGGGCGAGCATGCACAGCGGTGGGCAGCGCTGGTCATCCGGTGGTGGCGGCCCTCTCCCGACCGGGCCCAGCTCCTGTCGGTGCTCGCCGGATGGGGCTCGGCAGGCCTCGGCCCACGCCTCCTACCGGCGGCCGCGATCGCTGAGCTGCGGGATGCGCTCGCCCGCAGCCCGGTCCTGCACGGCAGCCTCAGCGACCCGGCGGTGCGTGTGCTCACGCCGATGGGCCTGCTCGGCGGCGCGTTCGCCCATGTGGTGGTCACCGGCCTCACCGAGGGCCGCCTGCCCCGCCACCCCGGCGAGGACCCTCTTCTGCCGGACGCTCTCGTCGAGTCACTCCGCGAACGGCTCGGCGCCCCGCTCCTCACCAGCCGCGATGTCGCGGGATTCGAACCCCGCCGGTTTGCCGCAGTGGTGGGTGCGTGCACCGGCCGCCTGTGGCTGTCCGCCCCGGCCACCGAGCTGCTGGCCGAGCGTCCCCTGCTCCCCAGCGTGTTCCTGCTCGAAGCAGCCGGTGCCGTGCTCGGCCGACGCGCCCGCTACGCCGACCTGGCGAAGCTCCAGGTGCGGTTCGGCACCCGCGCGCGCCCCTGGCCCAGCGATCCGGACCGAGCGACCGACGTGTTCGAGCACCGCATCGCATCTGTCGCACACGACCGCTCCTCGGGCCTACGGCTGCTCGCCGCGGCGCCGGCCTCCAGGCGCCTGCTCGGCCTGCACCGCGCCCTGGATCGGGGAGGACCATCTCCATGGACGGGCCTGGTCCCACCCGGCACGGTCCCGATCCCTGGCGCCGACGGCACCCCGCTTCATCCCAGAGCGCTCGCCCGCCTCGCCACCGACCCTGGGGACTTCTTCGTGCAGGAGGTGCTCACGGTGAGGCGGATCGACCCGCTCTACGCCACCTCCGACCCCCTCCGCAAGAGCCTCCGCCAGCGCCAGCTCCTGGCCGCCATCGAGGCCGCACTGGATGTGCCCGGAGACCGACTCACGGCTGTACTCGCCGCGTGGGATGCTTCCGTCGCCACGTGGAGCGAGCACCGCGTCGACGTGGATGGAGCGACGCTGGCGATGGCACGTCGACTCGCAGCGCTGGATGTGGAGCGGCTGATCGAGGCCGGCGTGCTGCCGCCTCATGACCGTGTCTGGCGCGCCCGTGGAGGCACTCCCATGGCACGTGGCCGAAGAGCTGCGCACGACCGCGGACCGAGCCAGCGCGCTCCGCCGCGACCGGCCGAAGTCGAAGCAGATGCACCGGGACGCCCCTGACCTGGTCCTGCTCGCGCTGGCTTCGACCGCGATTGCCCGCCTCGCAGTCGGTGGACTGGACGGGACTGCGACTTCGGACCCCCTCTCGCGTTGCGGGCCGGCCATCGCAGCACGCCTCACCGCCGCCACCCGAGCGGTCCTCGCGGGATGGTGGCCTCCGAGCACCCAGCGCGCCGTGCACCTGAGCGCCGACCCGACCTGGGATGACCCCTCGGAGGCCTGCCCATGACCGCCGTCGACCAGGGTGTCCGCGATCGCGCCGATCGCGAACTGTCGTTCTCCATCGCCCTGTCTGCCGGCGCCGGCTCAGGTAAGACCCGCGTGCTGACCGCGCGCGTCGTGGCGCTGCTCGCCTCGGGTGTGCAGCCAGGCCGGATCGCGGCGGTCACGTTCACCGAGAAGGCTGCGGGAGAGCTGCAGGAACGCGTCCGCGACGCCGTGGAGGCACGCCTCGCGGCAGGAGCGACGCCCACCCTCGAGCAGGCCCTGGCGGCACTCCCCGAGCTGACGCTGTCCACGATCCACAGCTTCTGCCGCCAGCTCCTCACCTCGGAGGCCCTCGCCGCGGGCTGGGCGCCCGACACCGAGATCCTCCCCGACATCATCGCCGCGCCGGAGGTCGCCTCCGCATACAACGCATGGGAGGTTTCATTTCGCGAGCGACATGACGCCGCCGGGCTGGTGCTCCGGCAGCTGGTGAACCCGATCACCCTGCGCGAAGCGGCCCTCCGCCTGCTCGCCTACCGCGACCTCGAGCCCGTGCTGGACCCGCTGGCGTTCCACCCGGAGCGCGCCTTCGCCGGGCTGCAGGAGTGCCAGGCCCGGCTGGATGACGCCGCGACAGCATGCAGCGCTCCGGCCACTGACAAGCTGCTCTCTGCGAACGCCGCACTTCGGGGTCTGCTGGCTCGCGCAGTGGCGCAGGCACCCGCGGAGGGCGTCGCGCGAGCGCTGAGCGGCGGGATGGGCGGCGGGCTGAATCGGGGCAGGAACGGCGACTGGATCGGTGATGGAAAACATCGCTTTGTCGAGTCTGTCGAGCATTATCGGGCGTGGCGCGGCTCGCAGCTCGCGGCACTGCATGGCTTGGTGGTGCAGGATCTGATCACCCACTTCGTGCCCGCAGTCGCTGCCGCCAAGGCCCACGCTGCCGTGGCCGACTACGACGACCTGCTGTTCCGCGCCGCCGAGCTGCTCGGAGACCCGGACGCCCGAGCCCGGCTCGCGGGCCGGTTCGATGCGGTGCTCATCGACGAGGTCCAGGACACCGACCCGATCCAGGCCGAGGTCGCGGCATTGCTCACCCGCCCGCCAGCGGCCGAGGGCGGGTGGACCGATCACCCACCCCGGCCCGGCCACCTGTTCGCGGTGGGCGACCCTTGCCAGTCCATCTTCCGGTTCCGACGGGCCGATGTGGCCACCTGGTCCGAGCTGCGCGAGCTGGTGGAGCGACGCGGCGTGAGCCTGTCGCTGGAGCAGAACTTCCGCTCGGTGCCCGGCATCGTCGCGTGGGTGAATGCCGCCTTCGCCGACCTCCCCGGCTACTCGCCCCAGGCCGCGTATCGGCCTGCCGCAACGCTCGAGCCCGTGATCCGCCTCCAGTGCGACCCGGAGGAGGAGCTCGATCTGGTGGCGAGGGCGCTCCACCACACGATCAGCACCGGACAGGTCGTCGACCGTGAGACCCATGCACTGCGGGCCGCGACGTGGTCGGACGTGATGGTGCTGCTGCCCACCTGGACCCAGGCCGAGGCCGTGCGGTCGACCCTGGCCCGCGCGGGTATCCCCTGCGCCGTCGAGGGCGGCGGCGCGTTCTTCCTGCGCGACGAGGTGCGGGCCTGCATCGCTGCGCTCCGGTGCATCGACGAGCCCGGCGATCCGCAGAGCACGGTGCTCACGCTCCGGAGCCTGTTCGGGCTGGACTGGGCGACTCTCGCAGAACATCGGGCGGACGTCGGAACCTGGCGGTGCACCGTGCCCGACCCGCCGCCCGGACCGGTGGCCGACGCCTACGCCGTGCTGCGCGCGCTGTCCCGTCAGCGGGGGCGGCGGCCGTGGGCCGTGCTGCTCGACGCCGTGCTGGAGCGCAGCCATGCCGCCGCGGTCTGGGCCGCGCTGCAAGACGCCGAGGCACGCCTCAGCAATGTCGACAAGCTGCGCGCCATCCTCCGTCAGCTCGACGCCACCGCCCGGTCGCCCAGCGAGGTGCTCGATCGGCTCGCCGACCTCGACCGTGACAAGGATCTATCCGGGGTTGACCTGGACAACGACTCGGTTCGCATCACGTCCTACTTCAAGGCCAAGGGGCTCGAGGCGCCCATCGTGGTGCTGTGCGCTGCCCGCCGCCGGGTCGACCCCGTCACCGGGACGCCGGTGAGGTCGCGCTCAAGGTGGGTGAGCTGGTGCCGCGCGACTGGGAGGCCCGCAAGAACCGTGAGCGCGAGGCGGCGGCCCATGAGCGCCACCGGTGGATGTATGTGGCCGCGACCCGGGCCCGGGATCAGCTCGTGCTGGTGGACACCGGCAAGGGCCTGCTCACCGACCACGTCGCCCACGGTCTGAGTCTGGCCACTGCTGTCGACCCGGCCCGCTACCCGGCCGCGCCTCAACTGGATGCCACCTTCCCCGGACTGGATCCCACAGTAGACGCCTGGTTGTCCGACCCGCCCGACGCCCCGGAGGATCCCACCGCGCGCTGGGCCGCGCACACCCAGCGCGCGATCCGAGCCGCCCGCGCGGAGTGCACCGGGTGGAACACGGTGCACGAGATCGCCACGCAGGAGCGGGTGGTGGACGCGCACTCCGGGGTCGGAGTGGCAGGGGGAACCCTTGTGCACACCGTGTTGGAGGATCTGGATCTCACCGCGCCCAAGCTCCAGCAGCTGGCGTCGCTCGACCGATTGGTCGCTGCATCAGGGCGGTCTCTCGGACTGGACGAGGCGACCGTGGGCATCTGTGCCGGACTCCTGCGGCGGGTGCTCGATCATCCCGTCCTGGACCGGGCCCGCGCTGCGCCCGAGCGGTGGTCCGAGGTGCCGTTTGCCATCCGCGACGGTGAGCGGCTGGTGTCCGGGCGCATCGACCTGGCCTTTCCCACCGACGCGAGCCGGCGCAGCTGGGTGGTCGTGGACTGGAAGAGCGACCTGCCACCGAGGAACACGGCCGCGTGGCGGAACTATGAGCGGCAGCTGGCCTGGTACGCCCGCGCCCTGCTCCAGGCCGTCTCGCCATGCGAGTCCGTCGAGGCCGTGCTCGTGGGGCCACACCCGGACCTCGGCCCTGGCCCGTCGGTCGCCGAGATCGCAGGCGTCCTGTTCCCGGAGCTCGGCCCTGGGCTGTCCGCCCTGCTGGACCAGGGGATGGCGCCACCGCGACTCGGCGCCCTGGTCGGCGACCCGCCCCACGAGACCACCCTGGCATGGCCCGAGGCGCAGGTAGCACTGGCGGTCGGACTGCCGCTGGATGGCCTGGCCGCCCAGGGTTGGCAGTGCGTCTCTGTCGACCCTGCCGGGCCCGACTGGGCCGACCGAGCCCTGGCTGCCGTCGCCGAGCTGCTCACCGACCGCTGGTGCGCCTACAGCTGTGGCGTGTCCACCACCGCGTAGGGATTGATCGCTGCGGGCCGACCCTCGTCCAGCCACCCGTTCACCCAAGCCCGCAGCTGAACCTCCGACTCCGCAGCGAACGGCGTGTTGCCGTGGTCGGCCGGCTCCACCGCGTCGCCCGCGCTCACCCGATCGTATTGGAAGTACGCCGCGGTTGCACCGCTCGAGTGGTTTGCCATCAGCGGCCCCTGCGCGGTCGACAGCCCATCGACCTCGGTGGCCACCGGCTCGAGGTGGGTCAGCCCGAACCCGCGGGCGAGCGCCCGCGCGGACGCGGGGGGAACGACCTCATCTTCCAGCGCCACCGGCAGCAAGACGTCGGGTATCGCACCGCCGAACGGCCGCTCCTCCATCGCCAGCGCCGCCCACAGGGCCGGATCCGCGGGGTCCACCGCGCTCTGCGCCACCGGCAGCAGTCGGTCGAGCCCTGCCTGCCCACCGGCGAGCGTCTCCAGTAGGGGCGCGAACGTCGACATTACCGCACTGTCGAGCGCAAAGCTGATCAAGTGCCCACCACCCACCCACAGCACGCCGGTCTGGACCCGGTCGGAGAGCGCGAGCAGCGACGGACCGAGCAGGCCCCCCAGGCTCACCCCGACGTAGCCGAGCTGGGACGCGTCGAGGTCGGGTTGCCCGTCGCCGTCGACATCGGGAGAAGCCGCCAGCAGCTCCACCAGCTGCAGCCGGTCCAGGGTGGTCTGCTCGAATGACCCCCGCAGGGCCAAGCCATCGATGGACAGCGCCTCGAGGTCGAGCCCCAGGAACGGGAGCGCCGCCAGGTCCGAGTCCGGCCCAGCCGTTGGGTGGGCGCCGTGATGCAGCGCATCCACGGCGACCAGCGCAACCCCGAGCCCTTCGAGCTGGGACATCATCGATGTCACATCGCCCCGAGAACCGTTCAGTCCGTGCCCATAGACCAGCACCGGGAAGGGCCCGTCGCCGGGCGGGAGGAGAATCCGCACTGGCAGCAACCACTCACCAGCCGGTTCGGCGCCCCGGACCTCGCCGCTGGCCGCGCGGTAGTCCGTGGACATAAACGACCGCTCGCAGCTCCACCAGCCCCCAAGATCCTCGCAAGCGGCGTCGCCTGTCCAGGCGAGCGTGGCCGCCTGGATTGCGCCTGCCGCCTCGATCATCCCCTCGTGGTCGCGATGGGTGGTCCACACGGTGGCGGCAGAGATCTGTCCGGCGGCGAGGCCCGTCGCCGCGAGCAGGTCGGCGTGCCGCTTCACCCCGCGGGCATCCCCTGTGCCGTCGAGCCAGGTCTTCAGGCGTGCGCTCGGCGCGATGCACCCACCATCCTCTGCCTGCAACGCCGTCGTTGCGACAAGAGCGTGCAGCGCTCCAGGCCTGAGCGGCCGCAATGGCAGCACGCGAAGCTGGCGCCCATCCTCGCCGATCTCGCTCTCGTAGGGCACGCGGGTGGCGGGCTCGGTGGACAGGTCCAGGAGCTGCAGCGCGGCCGATCTCACCGACGCCGCCGACCCCGTGGGCACCACACCCAGCGAGGCCGTGAACCGCAGCACGATCCGACCCTGGGTGTGGAACCCCGACGCGCCCTCCAGCTGCGGCGCCAGCGGCGCGATCACCGGATTGAGCGCAGCGACCCAGGGCGCATCCACGATGGACACCCGCACGCCCGTGCGCGACGCCGCGTCTTCGACGGTCCAGACGTCATCGGGCCACTGCTCGAGCTCCACCGACAGCTCCGGGTCGTAGCGCTGGGCGGTGTCGCCTTCGCACCACACGATCGGAGCCTCGCCCGTCGGACGAGACGCCGCCGGATCATCCGCACATCCCAGCAGGAGCGCGAGCACCATGGGCCCTCCTCGGTCCGAGACCCTGCCTCTGCTACCCGCTCCGCGGCAGGCCCGCCTACTCCGCGAACAGCCAGCCATACATGGCGTCGCGGGACGCCTCGTTGAGCAACGGGATGTGGCCGCCGCCCTCGAACGCCCAAAGCTCTGCTTTGAAGCCTGCATCGCAGCCCGACCACCGGGTGATCACGGTCTCGTCGCCGTCGGTATCGAGCAGGTAGTCGGCGCGACCTCCGGCTTCGGTGCCCGTGCATCCCGCACGGTCGGCGGCCAGCTGCACGCTGTCTTCTGCGCCGAGGGTCCAGCCGTTGGTGTCGAACGGGATGGTGTCGTCGGCCGTGCCGTGGAGCTGGAGCACGCTGGCGACGCCCGAGGCGCACTCCCGGTCCTCGGCGCCTCCCGCGAGGCTGGCGTATGCCGTGATCCGGCCTCCCAGCTCACAGGCCAGGCGGTGGGCCATGAACCCGCCGTTGCTGTGACCCACCAGGTACACCCGCTCGGGATCCACCGGGAACGACTCCTCCACCTCGTCGAGCAGACGCGTGAGGTACGCGACATCGTCGACCCCATCTCCGTAGAAGTCGCAGCACGCCGACGCCGCATTCCAGAACCGGCTGCCGCCCTCGTCCACCTTGCCGTCGGGCAGCACCACGATGACCTGATCGGTCTCGACCCTGGCCGTGGCCTGGAAGTACAGGTCCTGCGCCGCGGCATTGGCGCCGTAGCCATGCAGCACGAACAGGACCGGGAGCCGTGACTTGCCGTCCCACGACGCCGGAGCGCGCACGTCCGCCTCACGCCCGCCACCGACCTCGGTGGGCCAGGTCGAGGCATCCCACCTGGGGTCGTCGGTCACCTGGGTGCTCGAGGTGTCGGTGGGCTTGGGGTCGTCTTCGGCGGCACCGCAGCCCGCAAGGATCACCAGCAAGGACAACGCGCGCATCGGGCCTCCGTCGACCGCAGGGAACACGGAGCGACCGCAGCCGCCACCGAGGTCAGCCGGCGTCTTCGTCCAGCAGCTGGGCCTGCCCCTTCCGCATCGCCTCGGCGAACGCCCGCTGGCCGATCCGCGTGATGCCGACGGTGACACCGAGGGTGAGCAGGGCGCCGGCGACGTGGGCCCACAGTGGCGGGCCCGTGCCATCGACGATCTCGGAGGCGTGGGCCAACGTGGAGCCGATGTAGACGAAGAAGAACAGCGTGGGGATGCTGCCGAGCCAGGTTCCGAGCATCACGTCGCGCAACCGCACCCGGGTGAACCCGAGGCCGTAGCTGATCACGTTGAACGGAGCGACGGGGCTCAACCGGAGGAGCACGACAGCGTAGGTGCCCTGCTGGCGCAGCACGCCGTCGAGCGCTCGGAACCACAGGGTGCGCCGCACACGGGGACCGACGAGCGGAGAGAGCACGTAGCGACCGATCAAGAAGGCGACAGTGGAGTCGGTCAGGGAGATCAACGTAGTGAGCGGGTACCCGATGAGCACGCCGTAGGCGTAGCCGCCGCCGCTCTCGATCAATGACGCTGGGATGAGCAGCAGGCTGCACGTGAGGTGCACCAGCAGGTACACGAACACGCCCCGGAGGCCGGCGCCGCGAAGCCACTCGAGGGCGTTGACCACGACAGCGAGGGTGCCGGGGAACCGCCACAGCACCGCCATCGCCACCATCATGACGAGCATCCCGGCGCCGACCCAGGCCGCGCGTCGAGTGCGCGAGCGCCCCTCTCCCGGGGCGGATGGGCCCTCCGGCGAGCCGGCGGGGGGAGCGGTGGGGGGCGCGGGCGTCATGTGGCGGGCGTCCTAACCGCTCGTGCATCGCACCGGGTCCAGTTCACCGGTTCGGGCCCATGCGCCGACCCTCCAGCGCGCAACCCGGCTACAGACCGCTACAGGAGCCGGCATGTCCACGAAGAACACCATCCTCGAGACGCTCTCTCCCAGGGTGCACGACGACGTCGAGCGCCTGTACGACGAGATGACGGCCGTGTCCGAGCCTGACCCTCGCGAGGTCTTGGCGGTGCTGCGAGAACGGGGTGTACTCGACGACACCCAGCTCCGCACGGCGATTCTCGCCATCGAAGAGACACGGACCATCGACCGGGTCGCGCGCCGTCCCCCGGAGGGGGGGGCGCCGTATCGGGTGCTGGGCCACCTCGGTGCCGGGGCGATGGGCGAGGTGCTGCTCGCACGCGACAATGCCCTGGGGCGCACGGTCGCCGTGAAGCGGCTCCTGCCTCATGCCGCAAAGCGAAAGAGCCTCTCCCGACGCTTCTACCGAGAGGCCCAGGTCACCGCTCAGCTCGACCATCCGTGCATCGTTCCGATCCATGGGCTGTCGAAGCGCGAGGACGGGTCCCTCGAATACGCGATGAAGCTGGTTCGCGGACGAACCCTCGAGGCCTACCTCACAGAGGCCGTCGAGCAGTGGCGGATCGACGGGCGGGAGAAGGAATCCCACGCCCTGCCCGCGCGCCTCGAGCGGTTCCTCGACATCTGCGACGCGATGGCCCATGCCCACGCCCGGAGCGTGCTGCACCGCGATCTGAAGCCCGAGAACATCATGGTCGGCCGATACGGTGAGGTGCTGGTCATGGACTGGGGCCTCGCCAAGCTGTTGGAGGCCGAGGCCGAGGGACCCAGCACCGAGGAGATGGAGCTCGGCGGGCCGGTGAGCCCGAAGGGCACGCGGGTGGGCACCGTCATGGGCACTCCCCGGTACATGTCGCCAGAGCAGAGCCTCGGGCGCGTGGACATCATGGACGGGCGGTCGGACCAGTACGCGCTCGGCCTGATCTTGTTCGAGCTGGTCTCGCTCTCGCCGGCCATCCCGGGTGGTCTCGAGCTCGAGGAGGTGCTCGGGTGGGCCGAGCACGCCCGCAAAGCGCCCCTGCAGCATGTACACCGTCGGGGTCGCATCCCACGCGAGCTCGCCGCCGTCATCGACAAAGCCACCGAGCTCAATCCCGATCGTCGGTACAAGTCGGTGGCCGACATGGCGGACGATGTCCGCCGCTACCTGCGTGACGAGGCCGTGCTCGCCCGTCCCGACAGCCTGCTCCAACGTCTCGGCCGTACGGTGAGCCGCCGACGCGGGCTGGTGCTGGGCCTGCTGGCAGCCCTCGCGATGCTGGTCCTCATCACCGGCGCGAGCACGGCCATGCTCGGCCTCGGTGCCTTCGAATGGCAGCGATGGCGCAGCGCGGCCCGAGAGGACGCGCTGCTGGTGGTGGCCCAGCAGGCGGTGCGACGCGGCCACGCGGTCGACGCGACCCTGTACCAGTTCGAGGGTCTGCTCACGGGCCTCGCGTACACCGCCGAGGTCGAGATGGCGGGCGGCCACCGAGGGCCCGCAACCTACGAACCCGGTGCGATGCCGCCCGGCGCCAAGCACTCCGAGGCCTACGACGCCGTGGTCAGCCTCACCGCCCCCGACCTCACCCTGGTGGATGCCCGAGGCGAGGGTGAGCTGGGCAACCTGGCGAACATGGGGCCGTATATGCTCCGGGCGCTGCTGCACTCTGGCGGTGACGCAGAGCTGTCCGACGCCGATCTCCGGGACAAGGGTGCCCCCGCTGCGTGGGTGCATGTGGCGACGGGGCATGGTGCCAGAGGCGTGCTTCCAGGCCGCTCAACCCCCACAGCCGGAGACCCCCGCAAGGAGCTGTGGTTCAAGCTCGCCCGCAAGAATGCAGGGCCGCAGTGGGGCCCTCCCTACAAGGACCCTCGCGGGCAGGGATGGGTGATGCCCGTGTCCCAGGCCCTCCGCGCACCGAGTGGCGGGTTTGCGGGAGCTGCCGCGATCGACCTGCGGGTCGAGGCCATCGCCGCACTGCTCGAGCCACCCACCCCCTCGGCCAGCGTCACGCTGATGGAGGTCGCCAAGGGCCGGGTCGTGCTGGCATCCACGAGCTCGCCCACCTCCCGCACGGGCAGGAAGTTCTCGGAGCCGGAGGTCCTCGCCGCCCTCACCGAATCCCCCGAATCAGGGTTCGTGGAGTTCTACGGCGATGACGGCTGGCAGTTCGCAGCGTGGAGCGGTCTGCGCGCCATGCCGTGGGCCTACGTCGTGGTCGCGCCGTCGTCCGAGCTGTACATGTTCGGGGAGTGAGCCGAGCGGGTCAAAAGTACTTGCAGCTCGACGGCGACGTGAAGGTGACGTGGCTGGCGTTGAACCGGCCCGCGCCGAGCGGCGTGCCGGTCTCGGAGAACGAGAAGTTGGCCTCGCCGTCTTTGGTGAGCTCGATGGAGTAGGTCGCAACGACCATCTCCTCGCCATCCCAGATGAACCGCCCCCCGCCATTCGGCGGGCAGTCCGACCGCTCGGTGTCGACCGTGAGCCGCAGCGAGAGCGTGTGCGTGCCCTCGACGAGCGGGCCCTCGAACCGGCCATCCACGTCCCACCACACCACGCAGTCCTTGCCTCCGACCGCCTGGAATGTGGCATTGGGGTGGATCACCCAGGCCTCTTCCCCGCTCACAGCGCCGCACGTGTCGACCGTGTAGTCGCCGACGAAGAAGGTCGTCGCGCCAGGCTGGGTGTCCCAGTACTTCTCGGGTGCGCAGGGGTCGTCTTCCGGAGCGGTGCGCTCGAACGCATCGGGCAGGTCGTCGCCCACCTCGACCGGACATGCCGCCACGCCACTCGCGGCGGGGACGGGCGTGGCCTTCGGGCACGCGATCAGGAACAGGACTGGCACCACTCGCACGTCTCACCCCAGGGCGCGGCGCAGCGTAGCAGACATCGGCGTCTCCGCCTCGCGCTGACCCCCGGTCAGGCTGAGAGCCCCACGACCGGGGCGAGCACATGCCGCACCGCCGCCACCGACAGGCTGTTGCCCACCAAACCCCACGCCCGAGCCCGATCCACGTCCACCGGGAGCCGGTAGTCTTCTGGAAAACACAGCAACCGGAGAATTTCGCTCGGGTCCAGCCGGCGCACACCGACACGGTCTCGCACATACGATCCGCTGTGCACTGGCGATCTGCCGTAGGCCGACGTGTAGCAGAAGGTGATCGCATCAGGGTCTTCCGCGTCCACCACTGGCAGCGCATGCCGGTAGCGATCGATCAACGCCGGCTCGACGTACAGGGATGGATCGGGTGCCGCGTCGAGGTAGGCGGCGAGCGGCCGATCAGTCGATCGCAGCGGAGGGTGCTCGGGCAGCGGCTGGAGGCTCGCCACGAGGTAGTAGCGGCGCCGGCGGTTCGGCACTCCCAGCGACGTGGGGCACAGCTCCAGCTCACGGCTGTGGTAGCCGGCGTCCGACAGCACCTTCAGCACGTGCAGCCGAGCCCGGGAGGTGCGGAACCCGGCCACGTTCTCCAGGGCCAGCACCTGCGGTCGCACGACCGGGAGCAGCTCGAACAGCCGGAGCAGTGGCCTGCATCGGGGATCGTCCAGGTCGCGCACCGCTCCCCGCACGGTGAACGGCTGGCATGGGGGGCTCATCCACCATGCGTCGGCTCCCTCGAGCTGCGCCGCGCGGGCACCAGCGATGTTCCAGGACTCCACCGGATGCGGGAAGTTGTGTCGGTAGACCTGCACAGCGTACGGGCTCTGGTCCACCGCTCGCACCACCTCGCCATGGCCCCGCAGCGCCGCCGAGGCGCCCCCGATACCGGCGAACAGCTCCAACCACTTCATCGGCGAAGCCAGGCGAGCAACGCGAACAGTGGTGGCACGATCACGAGCGGTGGCCAGGTGGCATACATCGCGGCGCTTAGCGCCAACACCACGAACAGCAGCATCAATGACGGCGGGCGACGGGCCACCCGGCCTGGGTCGAGCACGACCCGGATCCGGCCGGGGCTGTCGGCATACACCCGCCAGCCCCGCTCGGCGCCCACGCTGCGCAGCTTGCCGCCAACGGCCTGGCGGAGCCGGGACACCCCGCCGGTGTGCTTGCCGCGACCGGTGATCACCCACACCTCCGGACCGTCGAGCTCCGCGTCGCCCAAGACCCTGACGGCCTCGAGGGCGAGCTTCACGTTGAGGTCGTGCAAGTCCAGCGCAGGCGTGTCGCCGTCCCAGCCCACGTGGGTCTGGGGACGCCAGGGACGGCGGTCGGCCCACGGCAGGGTGCGGGCCCGAGCCGCCACTCCCTCGAGGCGCTCCTTGAGCATCGCTACATCATCAGGCAGTGTACAGCTCCGGTATCGGCGGAAGATGTTCGGTTGTCCGGACAAGATCCGGAGTCTGATTCAGTAGGTGAGGAGCGCCGGGTCCTGGAGCAGCGCGGCCAACGTGAGCTTCCACGCGCTGTCGGTGTCGCCACGGCGGTCGAGCGTCCCCGACCACAACGACCAGTACGCATCGACATCGTCCGACGACGCCGGCAGTCCGATCACCCGCGCATACAGCCCAGCCAGTTCACCCCGGATCGCAGCCTCGTCCACCGTCTCTGCGCTGACGGTGATCAGCAGTCTGTCGGCGAGGCGGGCCGTGGCGAAGTCCCTGTCCACCGCATACCCGGCGGCCTCTGCCGCGAACCGCCGCACAGCGAGCAGTCGGGAGGGCGTGACGGTGTGGCTCGGTCGGGTGACCTGGAACCCATCGGTGCCCCCCAGCATCGACCTGAACCCATGCAGGGCCTGCCGACCGAGATCCACCGTGCCCCAGCAGCCCGCGCACGGGATGGGATCCGGCGAGATCTCCCACCGAAAGCCGGTCAACGCCTCGACAGTTCGGGCGTACTGCTCGGGTCGTACCAGCTGCACGCCAGCCACGAAGGTGTCGGACTCGGCGCGCACGCCGGCGAAGGCCTCTGACAGCGCGATGGACCGCACCAGCTCCTTGGTGTCGAACCCGGACGCCACGAACCCGTCTGCCAGGGAGCGGACCCAGGGATCTGGAACCTCGTCCAGCTCGGACTGGGTCATCCATGCCGCAAACCGCCGCGCTGTGCACTGGTGGAATCGTGGATCGCGCACCAACATCTGTCCGAGATCTCGAACGTCCCCCGCCGACTCTCCGTAGAAACCAGGTGGCCGGAGATCCCGCTCGACCCAGCCGTCCTCCTGCTCCACCTCATAGAACAGCGCGGGGTAGCAGAAGTGGTCCGGGAGATAGGAGCCGCGGGCAGGCTCGCCTTCCCGGGTCCAGTCGTACCGGCAGTCCTGATCATAGGCCTTGGACACGGCACCCGTCCGCAGCTGCTCCTTGTAGCCCCAGAAGAACGCAGCGAGCGGGTCGAGCGCCTGATGGCAGGCCACGCAGCTGGGAACCTCGCGCACGGCCTGGGCGATGGCCGCCTCGTCGGACATGTCCAGCCCGGCCTCGAGGGGGATGTCGCGGCTGGAGAAGTCGGCGCAGAGGAACGCGCGCGCCACGAAGTCGGCCCGCGCCCGGTGGTTGTTGTTCCCATTGGAGACGTGGCGCCGCCAGATCTCCGAGTCCGACAGGATGCCCGCTCGCGGCCGACCGTCGCTCCACTCCGTGCGCTGCCATTCCGGGCCAGCGGGGTCGTACTCGAGCCCGTAGATCGCCGCCACTACCGGGTCAGCGAGCGTCCAGTCGGCATCGAACAATGCGGTATAGGGCAGATCGTCGGCGACGACGGCCTCGACGAACCGGAGCGGGGCCTCTTGCGTGGACGACAGCACCCGCTGCTTCAGGGTTCCGGTGAGGGGGCCCCGACTGGGCAGAGGGCTCTCGAGATCATTCCGCACGAGCCACCACTCGGCGTGCATGTCACGGATGACCAGGCCGAATTCAGGGCTCTCGACCCAGGCATCTACGCGGTCGGCGACCGCGCGCACATCATCGACACCCGCCAGCTCGTCGACGGTCGGGCGGAGCCCACGGAGCACCATCGACGCCCGCGCGGCGTGTGCGGCCGGCTCCAGCACCTCCACCCGCTCGACCAGCGTGGGCGTGACGGACTCCGCCGCCGGCTCCAGTCCCGGGCCTGCACAGGCGACCAGCACCAGCATTGTCCAGCGGATGACCCCTCCACCCATCGTGAGCCTATCCGGTCGACCCGGCTGGGGAGTGGGCCGCGAGCCCTCACCGGCGCGATAGACGTCCGGCATGCGCTTCACCCGCAGAGAGCTCATCTCCGGGCTCGCAGCACTCACGGTGCTGCCAGCCAGAGCGGCAACAGCGGACGGCAAGCGCCTCGTTGTGGTGTTCGCACGCGGCGGCTGGGACCCCACCTATGTGCTCGATCCGAAGTGGGGCATCGACGGCATCGAGGGCCCCGAGCTGGACAGCGCCGAGGCAGACTCCCTCGACCGCGAGGTGCTCGCCACGTTCGGATCCACGACGATCACGACGAACGCCCGTCGCCGCCCGCGGGTCACGACGTTCTTCGAACGATGGGGCGGGCGCACGCTCGTGGTGAACGGCATCAGCACGGGCTCCGTGGCCCACGATCCCTGTCGCCTCCGCTTGCTCACCGGCACCACCGACGACGCCAGCGCCGACGTGGCCACGCTGGTCGGGGCGGAACTCGGCTCACAGCGCGCGCTCGGCTCCATCGACCTGTCGGGGCTGTCGTATACGGGCACGCTGTCCGCCACAGCCGGACGACTGGGCGCACAGAATCAGCTGAAGGTGCTGGTTGATCCTACCATCACGTTTCACGCTCCACCCGGCTCCGACCGGCAGTACCCGCTGTACCTCCCCGAGGTGGACGACGAGGCCGCGCTGCTCGATCACCTGCGAGCGAGAGCCACGGTCGCCCGCGAGGGCTGGGCGGATGCCGGCGCCAACGACGCCGTGTTCGATGACTGGCTCACCTCCCTCGACCGCGCCGAGCGGTTCAGGGCGGAGGGTGCCGAGCTGCTCGAAGGGGTGGAGCTTGGCACCACGGCCACGCTCCGACAGCAAGTGGATGTGGGCGTGGCCCTGCTCGCCCGCGGCACCTGCCAGGCGGTCACGCTGAAGTCCCCCGGGGACTGGGACACCCACGCCGACAACGCGCTGCAGCACGGCCTGTACGACAAATTGTTCGACGGCCTGGATCACCTCGCCACCTCCCTCGAGGCCGAGGGCCTGCTCGAGCACACCACCGTTGCGGTGCTCTCCGAGATGGGACGCACGCCGCGGCGCAACGGAGCGTTCGGCAAGGACCACTGGGCCCACACGAGCGCGCTGTTCTTCGGCGCGGATGTCGTCGGCGGTCGCACAGCGGGGGGCACCACCGAGAGCCTCGAGTCACTCCCACAGGATCCCGACACCGGCCGCCTGGACGACCGCGGACTGGTGCTCCGCTACGACCACCTGGCGGCTGGCCTGCTCGAGCTCATGGGCCTCGACGCCGCCGGCCTGCGACCCGGAATCCGGCCGTGGCGAGGGTTTCGTGCGTAGCCTCGCGGTAGCGCTCGTGGTGCTGGCGTGCGCCGGCAGCGACGCGACGGATTCGGCTTCGCAGCCGGTGGTCGACCCGTGCACCGATCTCACCTGGTCCGACTTCGGCCAGCCCTACGTCACGACTTGGTGCACCCCATGCCACTCCGCATCGGTCGCGGGGGTGGACCGCCAGGGCGCCCCCGAGGGCGTGGA
>JBLFXJ010000130.1:0-18988 GCA_047609825.1 Myxococcota bacterium | reverse complement strand
ATTTCCAGGTTCATCGACGAGGTCTACGAAGAAGACGCCGTCATCTACAAGAAGCTGCTGGAATCGCTCAAGTCCCACGATGTGGACGAAAACGAGATTCGCGAAGAGGCACGGACGAAGGTGAAGAACGTGCGCGAGGGCACGGTCGACTTCGAGATCGCCCTGCAGCAAGCGATGAAGGACGTTCGCAAGCGACGGGGCCTGATCTGATCGCCGCGCTGTGGCTCGGCCTCAGCGCCTGCGGTTCTAAGGCCGACGTCGAGCCGCCACCACCTCCGGTTCCGGTGGCGGCGCCCGTTCCGCCCCAGCCCGTCGGCGTCACGACCGTCACCGGGTCTACAGACGGCACCTCCGAGGTTCGCCTGGGCTTCGAGGGCGTCGGTCCGTTGCACCAGGGCTTTTTCAGCCAGGACCGGTTCGTCCTGGCACTGGGCCGAGCGCTCGCTCCATGTGGAGCGGGTCCCCACGAGGTGATGGTGTCGTATGACACCGAGCGCCGGATCGGGCACATCGAGCTTGTGGTCCAGCCGCGTGACTTCGGCTGCCTCCCTGCCCCCACAGAAGGCGGGTGGGACCTCGCGCCCCTGGCTCCCGTTGGAGCCGCGCTGGCGCAGTACCGAGACTCGGTCGCCGGCAGCTTCGACTACCGAATTGCGTCGTTTCGGAGCGGCATCCGCTACCTTCGCGGCGTGCAGATGTGCGGGCTGTTGTTGGGAGGGCAGTACCCGCCGGATGGCACCACATGGAGCCGGTGTGTCGCGCTCGCTGGAAACCCAGTGTGTGCCACTGGCGATGCGGAGATTGGCGTGCGGGAGCTCGTGCTGCAGGCCCCTGAGCACGACGCTTACCTGACCTCCTGCTTCGCGCCCTGAGCGGCGGATCCTGCGGCTTCGGTCGCTGTGGGTCCGGCGTCGTCGTCGGACGGGGGAGTCGCCAGGCCTCCGACGTCGAGCAACGGAGCCAGTCCCTCGACCTTGGAGGAATTGCCCTCGGTCATCGCCTGGACTCCCATCATCTCGCGCCCATCGACCATGTGGATCATCCGGTCACGGAAGTTCCCGAGCAACACGTTGCGCTTGAACTCCTTCGATTCGAAGCCCCAGAGCAGGAAGCTCCCATAGTAGTCCATGGCGTTGTACCACTGGAATGCGTGGCCCTGCGCACTGTCGATCAACCACCGGTCGCCGGATGGGAGGTAGACGAAGCTCAGTGTCGGGGGTTGGACCTCAGTGGGGTAGTTCTCGGGCAACGTGTCGATGAACTGCTGGGTGCGGGCCAGCTCGCGCTGACGAGCACGCTCGGACAACTCATCCCATGCGCGCTGGTAGAAGATGGACACCGGCGCGCCGAGGTGTTCGAGCGCCAACCACTCCCCACCGGGATGTACGACCCCGCGGCTGGCTGGCGACCACGAGCCGCGCTCGGCTCCCATCAGATCGTACATGTGCACGGTGTTGCCGCGCCCGATCAGCATGACCCCGAGGTCGGGCTGGAGGGTGAAGGTGTCCACCTCGCCGGTGAGCCACGGGAAGGCGATTGAGGTCGCCCCGTCGGCCACATCGACGGAGTGCACTGTGCGATGACCGCTGGCGTCGGTGGCGAGCAGCAACACCTCGCTCGCCGATCGGCCTCGCTGGAGGGCATCCGGCCGGGACACGCCCGGTAGATCGACGTAAAAGACCTGGGGCGTCTCGATGTCGAACAACGCTACCCGATCTGGTCCGCCCTCGAGCCCCTGGGCGCCACCGACCGGCACTGCCAGCCTGCTGTTCGACAGCCAGGTGGCGCCGCCGATGGGGCTGGGCGTGGGGACAGCGACCACAGGCTTGTGGGCTTGGTCCGCGTCCATCACGTGTCCGACCATGACCAGCTGAAAGTACAGGTGCTTGCCGTCAGGCGACCAGGCGTAGTGCTGGAAGTTGTTGTTCCCGCACGGACGGAAGGCGGTCATGAAGTTGTGCTTTGTCGCGAGGAACTTGATCTCCTGTTCGTTGCACGGGGCGAACGACGCGCCGACATTCTGCGACAGGGTGCCCGAGGCCGGATCAGCCCCACCACACCCGAGCAGGGCGAGCGCCATCAAGGGAACCAACGACTTCATCAGGACGGTGTCCTCCGTACTGGGCGCCTATCGCGCTTCACCCACTCAGACAGCGGTGGCGCCTGCCGGTTCGCACGGCCGCGCGGAACGCCGCGGTGCTAGGATGTGCGGGCATGCACACACTCTCGCTGCAGCGCATCCTCGGCCGCGGCGCCATGGGCACGACCTACGCCGCAGAGTTCGGGCCCCCGAACGGCGACGTCACCGTGCGGGCCGTCAAGGTGATGAAGTCTGCCGGCACGGATCGGGTCGGCTTCCGGGAGCGCTTGCTCGAGCAGGGGCGACGACTCACTGCAGCATCGGTGGCCCGGGTGGCCGGTGTCGAGGACGTGATTGAGGTCGGCAAGCTCGACGCCGTCGTGAGCACGCTGGTCGACGGGGTCGACGTGAGCTCGATCGTAGCGGCGGATCCGATGCCCCCGCGCGCGTGCGCAGAGTTCGGCGCGCAGCTCGCGCAGCGCCTCGCAGACCTCCACGGTGCGCGGCCCACGCCCCTCGCACATCGTGACTTGAAGCCCGCCAACGTGCTGGTCACTCCACAGGGCGACGT
Organism: Myxococcota bacterium; assembly: GCA_047609825.1. GTDB lineage: Bacteria > Myxococcota_A > UBA796 > UBA796. The sequence continues at coordinate 16,337 of JBLFXJ010000130.1, read as the reverse complement.
GTGGTTGGTCGACTTCGGGGTGGCCCGGGCAGCCTATGCGAACCGTGAGGATCGCACGCAGGGCTTGGTGCTCGGCACTCTGAACTACTTCCCCCCCGAAGTGCTGGCGGGCGGCTCTCCAGACCTGCGGGTCGATCTGTATGGCCTCGGCATCCTGCTGTTGGAGCTCGCGTCAGGGCAGGATTGGGGGCCGCCGTTGGTCCATCGGGATCGGTTCGATCGCAGAGTGTCGCAACGCCTGGCGGCCCTGCCGCCGGATCGGACGTCCCTGGCTGGGCCGCTGCGCACCCTGCTGCAGTGGGACCCCGCCGACCGACGCACGGCCGCGTCCGTCGCCGGCGTGCTGCGCGCACTCGCGACCGGACTCGACGGGCCCGCTCTGCCCGAGTGGGCAGCCCACGCCGTCCCCGAGATTCGAGCCTCCCGCCGAAAGCCGCGCCCGGATGACCTGGTGGGCCGCCAGTTCGAGGTCGCGGTGTCGGAACCCGACGTCCCTGCGGTCGTGCCCATCGCGCCAGTCGCCGTTCGCGCTGGTGCCGGGTCGCGGGCCCTGCTGATCGGCGTGGTGGCCGTGCTGGTGGGCATGGCGGGGGCTACGGCGGCAATCGCTGCGCTGGCCGTGCTCGGCATCGCCGTGTACATCGCGCTGGGCTGAGCTCACTCGTCGATCGGCTGCATCCAGACCATGTTCCGGGTGAGGCCGAGGGATGCCAAGGCCGCGTCGTACCGGTCATCGGGGGGGGTGTCGAACACGAGCGCAGCGTCGCAATCGGTCCAGAGCCAGCTTCCTTGCTCGATTTCGCTGTCGAGCTGCCCGGCTCCCCAGCCCGCATATCCGACGCAGAGCAGCACCTGCTCCTGCGCACTGATGAGGCGCTCAAGGGCGTCTCGGGATCCCGTGATTCCGAGACCGCCGGCCAGGGTCGTGCCCTCCGCATCCGACACCTGACCGCGTGTGACCACGATCCCGGCATCTTCTTGCACCGGGCCACCCCAGGCGACCCGGGTGTCGCGGTACGCATCGAGGTTCAGCTCGCGGTCGGCCTCGAGCTTCAGCACCTCGGGCAAGGTGTGCTCGAGGAGCCGATTCACCACAACCCCCATGGCGCCATCTTCGTCGTGCGTGAACACCAGCACGACGGCGTTGCGGAAGTTCGGGTCCTGCATCTGCGGTGACGCGATGAGCAGGCGTGGATCCATGATCCCTCCTGTGCTTGCCGCCCGGAACGGTCCGAGCGACCCGCCGGTGCTAGCTCGGTACGCCGTATTCTTGCATCGTCACGAACTCGGGCTCGCCGGTTCCATTGACCACATCCTCGGTGATCACCACCTCCGACACGTTCTCGACCGAGGGCACCTCGTACATCACGTCGAGCATCACCGACTCGATCACAGCGCGGAGGCCGCGCGCACCCGACAGGCGCTCCTGGGCCTTTACGGCGATGGCGCGGATGGCTTCGTCGGTGAACCGAAGGCGCACCTTCTCGAACTTGAACAGCTTCTGGTACTGCTTGATGAGCGCATTCTTCGGCTCCAGCAGAACATGTACGAGATCGTCGGCCGACAGCGGGTCCATGACGGCGATGACGGGGAGTCGGCCAATGAACTCGGGGATCAGTCCGAACTTCTCCAGGTCTTCCGTGGTGACCTTGCTCAAGATGGATCGGTGGGCTTCGGGGCTCTCCGCTTCTTCGGTCTTCATGGGATCTTCCCGTGAGAAGCCGACCGATCGGCGGCCGATGCGCTGCTCGATCACGCGCTCGAGCGCCTCGAAGCTACCGCCCACGATGAACAAGATGTTCTTGGTGTCGATCTGGATGTGCTCCTGATTGGGCAGGCGCTTGTTCCCGCGGACCTGGATGTTCGCGATCGTGCCCTCGAGGATCTTGAGGAGCGCTTGCTGAACGCCTTCACCTGACACATCACGCGATACCGACGACGTGAAGTTCTTCTTGGTGAGCTTGTCGATCTCGTCGACGTAGATGATGCCCCTGAGCGTGCGCTCGACGTTGTTGTTCGCGGCCTGGTACAGACTCAGGACGATGTTCTCTACGTCTTCCCCGACGTATCCAGCCTCGGTGAGGGTGGTGGCGTCGGCGATGACGAACGGTACATCGAGGAACCTGGCCAGTGTGCTGGCCATCAGGGTCTTGCCGGTGCCCGTGGGGCCGATCAGGAGCACGTTGCTCTTCTGGATCTCGACGTCGCCTTCACTGGCCTTGGCGTTGGCCTCGAGGCGCTTGTAGTGGTTGTACACGGCGACGCTGATCTTGCGCTTCGCCACGTCCTGACCCACGACGTATTGGTCGAGGTAGGCCTTGATCTTCGCTGGGGACGGCACCCCTGCGTTGCCCCAGGACGGCGGCTTGGTCTGTCCGTTCTCCCGGATGATGTCGAGACACAGCCGGATGCACTCCGAGCAGATGTAGACGTTCGGCCCAGCGATGATCTTGTCGACCTCCCGCTGGGGCTTGTGGCAGAACGAGCAGCTCAGGCCACTTGGGTTGCTGTACTTTCCCATCTGCTCCTCTGCTACGGCCAACGGGGGCACGCGGCGTAGCTGGCACTATAGCCAGAAGCTCGTAATATCCCGCCGACGGGGCAGCATGGCTCAGAACCACTACGACGTGCTCGGCATCGACAACGATGCCTCGACTCAGGACATTAAGCGGGCCTTCCGGCAGATTGCGCGGGAGTGTCATCCCGACGTCGCAGGCGACGACGCGGACAAGCGGGCCACGTTCCAGAGCGCCCGGAAGTCCTACGAAACGTTGATGGATCCCGAACGGCGGGCTCGGTACGATCGGAAGCTCGCGCGCAAGGGCGCGCCGAGGGGGGGGAGCTTCTTCGACGCGTTCTACCGGGCCACCGGTCGGGCGCAGGAGGAGTCGAAGCGCAGCGGCCCGAGCTGGGCGGAGTCCGACACGGGTGGCGTGCCGCGCGGCGGTCGTCGCAACACGCGCGGCAATGACGTCAGCCTCGATGATCTGTTCGGGGATTTCGGTGACTTTGGGCCGGGCCCAGGCGAGCGACGGCGGGTGACGCCCGAGCCTGAGCCGGACAGGTCTGCAGAGCCCGGTGCGGATGTCCTGGTCGAGTTGCGCGTGCCCGAGATGGTGGCCGAGCGAGGTGGGAGCCTGACTGTCACCTATGTTCGGATGCAGCGGTCGGAGACGTGGAAGCCAGGCGGGAGCGACCCCGGCATCGTGCGTGTGCAGGACATCGCCGAAGTGCGCGTGATCCCTGGTACACGAGAGGGTGAGGTGTTGCGGGAGCGCGGTCTGGGCAGCGCTGGCCCTCACGGTGGCGCCTACGGCGACCTGGTGGCCAGCGTACGGATCGTGGGCGCAGAGGAGGCCTCCACCAAGCCCACGGCGGAGCAGGTCGTCGAGGTTCCGGTAGTGGTCGCCCTGCTCGGTGGACGCGTCGCCGTGGAGACGCCACGTGGGCCGGTGAAGCTGGGCATCCGAGCTGGCACGTCCGGGGGCACCCGCCTTCGGCTTCGGGGGAGAGGGGAGCCGGACGCAGATGGGAAGCCGCAGGACTTGTTCGTTCGTACCCGGGTGGTGGTGCCGTCCGAGCTGGACGATGAAGCCCGAGCGCTGATCGAGCAGTTCGCGGAGCTCACGGCGGCGCAGGAGCCGGCGCCGAAAGAAGCTGCTCCAGATCCCGGATCATCGGTGTAAGTCCCCAGTCTTTGGCGAGCGACAGCGCTTGGTGCAGTTGGTCATGGGCGGCGGTCCGGTCGCCGCGCTCGAGGAGGAGACGACCCGCGAGCCACGCACCTGTGGACGCGATCTCGTGGTCTCCCAGCGCGAGCGCGCGGTCGGTCGCTTCGAGCACGTCGTCCGCACCGCCGCCGCTCTGTGACGCAGACAGGTACGCCAGGTACACGTCGTTCAGGACTACCCCCCGGTCCCACGCCATCTCGCATGCGAGCTCGCGGCTGCGGCTGAACGCGACCCACGCCTGGGGCCATTGCCCAGCATGGAAGTGGGTGTCGCCGATATTGTGGTGGTTGATGGCCACGCCCCGGACGTACCCGATGCCAGCCCGCACGGTCAGCGCCCGACGGTAATACTCGAGCGCGCGATCCGTGCGACCGGCGTAGCTATGCACCAAGCCGATGTTGTTCAGCACACGACCCTCGAGGATGCGGTCTCCTGCCTCGAGTGACGCCACGAGGGCCGCCTCCAGCAAGGGGCCTGCACGATCGTGATCACCGCTCCGGATGAATCGGTTCCCCAGGCCGAGCTGGCAGCGCGCCTCGGCGGCGGGGTCGTCTGCCGCGCGGGCGAGCGCCAGCTCCCAGAGCGACTCGGCCTGGGCATTGCGACCGCTGTCGAACGCCAGCTCGGCCTGCGCCTCGAGGATCTCAACCTCGATCGCCGGGTCTGGCGCATGTTCGAGGAGCGCGAGCGCCTGGCTCAAGTGGGCGTTGGCCCGTGCGGCGGAGCCACGCTGCGCGTAGCTCTTGCCCAGCTCTACATGCGCTCGCACCTCGATCCAGGGCAAGCCGACATCGCTGGCGATGTCGAGGGCCAAGCGCAATGACCTGTCTCCATCGGCGGTGTCTCCCAACACATGGGACACGACCCCGATCCGGGAGGTGAGCATGGCCTCACCTTGGACGCGTGCATCGTAGGTGGAGGTGTCGGAGTCGGCGGCCCGAAGGGTTGTCACGCCCCTGCGGTACACCGCGCGCGCTTGCTCGAGGAACTGCTCCCGCTCCAGCTCCTGGCCTGCTGCGAACGCGTAGCGCGCGGCATCGACGGGCCTGCCCCCTTCCGCACAGTGAACGAGCAGGTCCTCGCGCCAGGGCGCGAGATCCTGCGGGAAACATCGCTCGATCGCCTGCGCCACCATCCGGTGGTAGTCCCGCCGCTGCACGCCCAGCGCGCCGCGCAGGGCCGCCTGTTGCACCAGGTGGGAGGAGAATGCCCACTGTGTCTCGCTGGCCCGTGCGATCAACCCGTGAGCCTCGAGGTCGAGGCAAAGCAAGGTCGTGTCGTCTACGCCCGCCGCCTCAGCGAGGATCTGCGCGTCGAAGCGGGCGCCGATCACCGCAGCCAGCTGGAGTGCACCCTTCGCTGCTGGGGCGAGGGCGTCGATTCGGGCGGCGACCAGCGCGGCGAGTCCAGGTGGCAGCGGCTCGGTGGAGTCTGCGACCAACGTAGCTTCGCCCCCTTCCACACGGAGCGAGCCTCGCTCGGTGAGGAAGGCCACCATCTCTTCGACATACAGGGGGTTGCCCTCGCAAGTCTCACGGATCAGGCTCCCAAGGCGCTCCCCGATCTGGGTGCAGAGCAGCAGGTCGCAGGTCAGCCTGCTCTGGTTCTCAGCTGTCAACGCCGCGAGGCGAACCAGCTGTCCGGGAGCCTTGGAGGATGGGGCGCCGTCCCAGGTCAGCAGGAACAGGATCGGCGCCTTGCGGAGCCCGGCCAGCAGCCGATCGAGCAGCTCTCGGTCTGTGGGCGCGAGGTTGTGCACGTCGTCGAGGCACAGGATGAACGGCCCTGACCTGGCCATGCTCAGGCACAGGCGTTGGAGCGCGTCTCGGATCTCCTGCGGGCCGGGTGGGTTCTTCGAGGCAGACCCCAGCAGGGCACCCACCGCCTCCACCTCTCGCGGCGTCAGGCCGACCGACGTCAGCCGTGAGCTCTGGTCAGCGGCAGTTGCAGCCGGTGCGCCAGGGTCGACCCCCAACATGCTGAGCACGAGGTCTCTGAATGGCTCGTAGGGGCGATCCGAGCTCACCCCGTCGCAACGGGCAACGAAGCACGGGATGTCGCTGCGATCGGCGAGCGCGCGGATCTCGCGGAGGAGTCGCGACTTGCCGATGCCCACTTCTCCACATGGGGTGAGCGCGCCACCGCGCCCGTCTGCCAGTCTCACCAGCGCGCTGCGCAGGGTGTCGAGCTCGTCTCCACGTGTGAGCCACGTTCCCCGTTCGCCGGGAAGAGCGCCGCGACGGCGGCCCTCGAGTCGGAAGGTCGCCGTCGGCGGACGGCCCCCGCGCCCGTCCAACCTGGGCCCGCGTCGAAGGCGGAAGCGGACGCTCGCACGTCGCAACAGGGGTTCGGAGACCAGGATCTCACCGTGGTCGGCGATCGCCGAGAGGCGCCGGGCGAGTCGCGTGGTGTCGCCACGAGCTGCGTACCGAACACGTCGATGCTGCGTGCGCACGGTCATGTCGCCGGCGTGGACACCGATGGCGAGCTGGATCTTGGGGCCTCCGGCACGCTCCAGGTCCGGCAATGCCTTGAACAACGCGCAGGCGCAGGCGAGCGCCCGATCCACATCATCTGCGCGGGTGCGATAAGTGCCGAAGATCAGCGTCATGTGGTCGTCTACGGCGCGTGCCAGGACCCCGCCGTAGCGGTCGACGATCCGACGGATCCACCGGAGCAGCCTGAAGTTGACCCGGGCCAGGTCCTCAGGGTCCAGCCGATCCGACAGGTCCGTGAGGCCATCGACGTCGATCATCGCCACAACGACGGGCTTTCGGGCGCTGGACGGAGGACTCAACGGGCTGGTGCAGTCTGCATCGGACGGTGTGGGCGTCTGCGACTCGGGCTGGCCCAAGCGACTGAGATCGCGCACCAGCCGCTCGAGCGGTTGGTCCGTGCTGCGTGGGCGGGCGAGCTCGGGGAATCCCTTGCGAACCATCTGGGCGATCTGCGCCCGGCCGACACGCGATCGACTCTCGAACAGCCACACTCTGAGGTCCTCTTCGAGGGCGCCTGCAGAGGGCTGACGGTCGCTTGGGTTCCGCGAGAGCGTGCGGCGCAGGATGTCCCATAAAGCTGGGTCTACGACGACATCGAGTTCCCCCGGATCGGGCACTTGCGCCGCGCGTACCCGACGCAGCTTCTCGGCCGGGTCGGGGTGGGTGTAGAGCCGTCGGCCGACGAGCAGCTCCCAGAGCACGATGCCGACACAGAAGAGGTCCGACCGATGGTCGACGGGCTCGCCCAGTGCCTGCTCGGGGCTCATGTAGGCGTACTTCCCTCCGCCAGGGCGCCCGGTCGCGGCCTTCGACGCCGACGCCGACGCGGTGGCCATGAGCCGAGCGATGCCGAAATCGACCAGCTTCACTTCCCCTGCGAGTGTGACGATCAGGTTGTGCGGGGACACATCGCGGTGCACGATCCCCAGCGGTGTGCCGTCGGCATCCACCACCGAGTGAGCGTACGCCAGGCCGCGGCACGCCTCCGCGATGATCGCGACCGCCACGTCGGCTGGAAGAGCCTGGCCCTGGGCGCGCAGTGCCCTCGTGAGGCGGGTCAGGTCCTTGCCCTGCAGGTACTCCATCGCGATGTAGTAGGAAGAACCTGCGCGACCCAGCTCGTGCACGTGCACGATGTTGGGGTGGCTCAGGTGCGCTCCGATCTGCCCCTCTTTGATGAACATGCTGACAAAGCGCGGGTCGTCAGCGAGCTCTTCGCGGATCCGCTTGATGACCAGCCTGCGACGAAAGCCGGCCTCGCCGGTCGCTCGAGCCAGGAAGATCTCCGCCATGCCGCCGGTAGCGATGTGCTCGAGCAGCTCGTACCTGCCGAAACGTTCGGGCGGGGTCACGGTGGGCGAGCCTCCGCCACCACCGTAACCGATGACCTTCAGAGCCAGGTTGATACGCTGCGGTCGGTCGACGCGGGTCAGCCATGAACGGGGGCGGGTTGCGAGGGGCATGGAGCACGGCGGGTCTGCTGGCCGCAATGGGGGTCACGGCGTTGGGAGCAGGCGTCGTCGGTGGCTATGCGGCTGGCCGCGGCTGGCCGTCGTATGCGACCGTCGTGGAGCGGACGGCGCCCGGCGTGGTGAACGTGCGGATCGGTGAGCCTCCGACGCGGATCGGCACCGGGTTCGCGCTCGACGAACACACGGTCGTGACAGCACGCCACATCGTGGTGGACGCGGGAGATACGATTCACGTCCTCGGACAGGATGGGGAGCGCCGGGCGGCGTGGGTGATCGGGACGGACGCCAGGACCGACCTGGCGCTCTTGGGGGTGGAGCCGGGCGGGCTCGTGCCGCTTCCGCTGGGCACGGCTGCGTCGCTCGAGGTGGGTGACAGCGTGATCGCTATCGGCAATCCCTTCGGACTGGGCCACAGCTTGTCGGTCGGCGTCCTGGCACACCGTGGGCGCCGGCCGGATCCGTCGGAGGCGGACGCTCCCCGGGTGGACTTCCTGCAGCTCTCCATGCCCCTGCACCCTGGAAACTCTGGCGGACCGGTGCTCGATCAGGCGGGACGGGTGGTGGGCGTCCTGAGCGGAACCCACGCCCAAGGAGCTGCGATCGCGTTCGCGGTGCCAGTGGAGGCGCTCGAACACAGCTTGCCACGGCTTCGGGAGGGGGCCGACGTCAGCCGGGCGTGGCTCGGTGTGACCGTCGAGGACGGTCCTGCGGGTGCCGTGATCGCATCCGTGGTGCCGTCGAGCCCCGCGGACCGCGCGGGACTTCGGCCTGGCGACCGGATCGTTGGGCTGGGCGGCAGCTCGGTCACTGGGCCCGGCGACCTGCAGCAGCGCCTGGACGAGCTGGAGGGTGGGGCCGAGACCACGCTCGACGTGGTGCAGGGTCGGGCCGCCCGCGTCATCTCGTTGGCCTTGGCCGACTGGGCGGGTCAGCCGGTCGTCATCTCCGGGATGACCTTGGTGGCCGAAGCGGGAACAGGCGGCGCTGTGGTTGCGATCCGTCCGCGATCCAGGGCGGAGGCGGCCGACGTTCGACCGGGCGACGTCGTGCTCTCGGTGGACGGCGTCCCTGTGCGTGCGCCGGCGGACGTGAAGGACGCCCTGGTCGCGGCGCGGTCGGTCCAGCTCGGTCTGCGCCGCGACGGACGTGCGATCACCGTGGAGCTCGACGGCCGGAGGCCGGTCACGCCTCCATGAGCGCGAGGGCCAGCACCTCGTCAACCGTGTCGACGAAGCTGAACTGCAGATCGGACCGAAGCTCGGCCGGGATGTCGATGAGATCGTTCTCGTTTCGCCGCGGCAGGATCACGTGGGTGATGCCTGCACGCCGAGCTGCGAGCACCTTCTCCTTCACGCCGCCGACCTGCAGGACGCGGCCACGCAAGGTGATCTCGCCTGTCATCGCGAGGCGTGGCCGAACGGGGCGGCCCGTGATCGCCGATGCGAGGGCAGTGGCCATCGTGACCCCGGCACTCGGCCCGTCCTTCGGGATCGCCCCCGCCGGCACATGCAGGTGGAATGCGAGCTGGAACGCTTCGGGCGCGATGTCATACCTGGCGCCGTTCGCCCGGAGCCAGCTCATGGCCGCCTCGACCGACTCCTTCATGATGTCGCCGAGCGACCCCGTCAGCTTGAGAGAGGCGGTGCCTGGCATGCAGGCCGCTTCGACGAACAGGATGTCACCGCCCGCAGCGGTCCATGCGAGGCCGATGACAACCCCGGGCTGGTCGACCCGCTCGGCGACTTCCAGCTGGTAGCGCGGGGGGCCGAGGAAGCGCTGCACCGAACGATCCGTCAGCCGCATACGGCGTTCGCGGCCTTCGACGACCTTGCGGGCCACCTTGCGGTGCACCTTGGCGAGCTGCCGCTCGAGCTCCCGCACGCCGGCCTCGCGGGTGTAGTCCCGGATGGTGGTGCGCAGCGCCGCTGAATCGACCTGGATCCGGTCGCCACCGAGCCCATGCGCCTTTCCGAGTCGAGGCAGGAGGAATCGGCGCGCGATCTGCACCTTCTCTTCCTCGGTGTAGCCAGGGAGCTCGATGATCTCGAGGCGATCGTACAGCGCTGCGGGGATGGGATCGCTGAGGTTCGCCGTGGCGATGAACAGCACCTGGGAGAGGTCGAGGGGCAAGTCGAGATAGTGGTCGACGAACGCGACATTTTGTTCGGGGTCGAGCACCTCGAGCAATGCGCTGGCCGGGTCGCCGCGCACGTCGTTCCCGACCTTGTCGAGCTCGTCCAGCACGATCACAGGGTTGCGGCTGCCGGCGCGGATGAGCGCGCGGACGAACCTGCCGGGCATGGCCCCGACGTAGGTACGGCGATGTCCCCGCACCTCCGTCTCGTCCTTCACGCCACCGAGGGCGATCCGGGCGAAGGCCCGTCCGAGCGCGCGTGCGATCGAGCGTCCGAGCGAGGTCTTGCCAACTCCGGGGGGGCCGACGAAGCACAGGATCGGGCCCTTGGACTCCGGAGCGAGCTGACGCACCGCCAGGTACTCGAGCACACGCTCCTTCACCCGGTCCAGCCCGTGGTGATCACGGTCGAGCACACGCTGGGCCTTTGGGAGCGAGATGGTGTCGCGGGTGGATGTTGACCACGGCACGTCACACAGGGTCTCGAGCCACGTGCGTAGCAGCGTGTATTCGGCGGATTCCGTGTGCATCCGGCGCAGGCGGTCGGCTTCGCGGAGACCCTGTTCCTGCACCTCGGGGGGCATGCCCGCCAGCATGATCCGATCCCGGAAGGCGTCTGCTTCGGCATCGGCGGTGGTGCTCTCACCGAGTTCGGTGCGGATCGCTCGAAGCTGCTCCCGCAGATGGTAGTCCCGCTGGGACTTGTCCATCGCGGCGGCTACCCGCGCCTGGACGTCGGCCGCGAGACGGCGCTCGGCGAGCACCGTCACCACTTCATCCAACACCCGATCGATCCGCTCATCGAGTGTGGGGATGGCCAGCAGTCGTTGGCTCGTGGCGGGCGCGAGTTCCAGCGCGCCGACGACCTGATCTGCCAGGCGCTCTGGGTCGTCCGCCTCTGCCAGGAGGAGATCCTGCTCGGACGGAGTCATCCCGCCCATCTCCATGATCTCGCCGTACAGGGTACGGATCTGTCGAGCGGCAGCCGCCACCTTCACGGGGTCGGCGACGTCGGTGATCAGCTGCTCGATGGCCACTCGTGTGGCTCCAGCATCGTCTTCGTGGAGCGGACCGCGGATCCATGCGCGCTCCAAGCCCTCCACCAGCACCCGAGAGGTGCCGTCCGGAAGGTCTGCACTGCGCAACACGCGGGCGAGTACCCCGACGGGCGCCAGCTCGGCCCGGAGGGGGTCCTCGACCTCGCCGTCGAGTTGGAACGTGAGCACGAGCGGCTCGTCGTTGTCGAGGTGAGCGTCTATGGCCAGGCGGGAGGGGCGACGACCGACTGCGAGCATGCGGATCGCACCCGGGAACACCACCAGCCCGCGCACGGCGAGGGCCACCGGCGTGGCATGCATCGGCGCCTCCAATGAGAGCTGCTGCTCGTAACGCGCCCGACACGGCCGTCAGTCGTGATCGGTCTCAGGCCCCGGAAGAGGCGTGATCGACATGGAGTGGAGCTGCGACAGGTGCTGGAAGTCACGAACGTAGGACTCCCAGCCGCGCAGCCGGCCCTTCCGCTCTTCGCCCTCACGAAACCTAAGCAATCCCATGTAGTTCTCGCGCCACCACTGCCAGAAATCCTTGTCGTAGAGGTGGCCATCGAGAAGCGGCTCGTAGAACTCCCTGCCGATCTGGCGTCCCGTGATCCAATCCGCGCAGGTCCAGTCCCCGCGATCCCAGATCACGTAGTGGCTCGACGCGAACGTCCACGATCCGGTGTTCACGTAGGTGAGGCCATCTTGCTCGACGATGCCCGGGAGGTGGCTGTGCCCGCAGACGAGCGCGGGCCATGAGCCCTCTCGCAGCGCCTTTGCCGCTGGGCGGAACATCCCCATCGAGTCGCCCATGTTCCCTTGGGCCCAGTACGACAGGTAGCCGTTCAGGCGCTCGGCGCTGCGCGGAAGCCCGATCCGCTTCATCGTGCTGGCGTAGAGGTTGGCGATCAGCGCGATCTTGTGGATGGCCCAGAACATCAACCGGTTCCCGAGCGTGTAGAACTCGCCGAGCGGGATTCTGAGCCACGTGTTGAGGTAGCGCTCGGCCAGGTGGTGCACTGTGGTGGACCACTCGTGGCCACGTCCGACCGTGTCCTGCATGAACGGGTCGAACTGCCAGCCGTGGAGCACGAGAACGCGATCGCCCACGTGCAGCTCATCGCACACACGGAACGACAGGATCTTCTGGAACAGGTTGATCTCGTAGTCGTGATTCCCGATCACGTAGATCAGACGCCCCTCTTTGGCCAGGCGCGACAGCGCGGCGAAGAGGTCCTGATGGGCCGCGAGCACCCGGGACATGGACCACGCCTGGTTGAAGTCGATGGCGTCGCCCACGATCACGAGCAGCGCCCCCTCGCGCTCGACCCGATCCACCAGCGCCATCAGGTGCCGGTCCTTGCCAAAGAACGCGTCACAAGGTGTGGCATCGCCGATATGCAGATCGCTTATGAACCAGATCCGCTGGTCCGCGGACACGGTCTCGACGACTGGGGGCCGGCGGTTCCAGCCGGAATAATGCGGGCGCTGCCCTGTACTGGATACCATCGGGGGTGCTCCGTCCCTGAATGCACCTACCCGACCCCGCCCCGCGCTGCCGGTCGCGTGGGGCCAGCCGACCCGCCGCGCCCGAGGAGAGCATGCGAAACCAGGCAGCCCGAACCACCTTCGTTGGCTCATTCCCCGGCGAGCTACCGGTCCTCGACCTTCCCGAGGTGGCCTTTGCAGGCCGGTCGAACGTGGGGAAGTCGTCGGCGTTGAACAAGCTGCTGAACAGCAAGCGCGCCGCCCGTGTCTCTTCCACGCCGGGCCGCACCCAGGCCGTGAACCTGTTCCGTGTCGGGTCTGCATGCATCTTCGCAGACCTGCCCGGGTACGGGTACGCGCGGGTGCCCACCCACGTGCAGGACGCGTGGAAGGGCATGATCGAGCAGTATCTGTCCGAGCGCCAGGCACTTCGGCTCGTCGTAGTGTTGGTCGATGCGCGGCGCGACCCACAAGAGATGGACGGGATGCTGTTGTACGCGTTGGTCGAGTCCGGCATTCCGTCGCTGGTCGTGGCCACGAAGGTCGACAAGTTGTCCAGGAACGAGCGCCAGCGGAACCTGGCGCAGCTGCGCCGCGAGTTCAGGCTGGACGATGGTCAACTCCTGCCGTTCTCGTCGGTCACAGGGGAAGGCCGGGACGAGCTGTGGACGCGCATCGAGCGCGCATGCAGGAAAGCCTCGTGAGCCGGCGCCGACGCGGATCCGCCAACCCCTATGCGCGTCCCGACCGCTACACCGTCCTGGCGAAGAAGGAGGGGTATGCTGCTCGGTCGGTGTACAAGCTCGACGAGATCCAGAATCGGTTCCGGGTACTGGCCCAGGGAGACAGTGTCCTCGACCTCGGATGTTCGCCGGGGTCATGGTCGAGATTCGCACAAGGTGTGATCGGTGGGCGAGGCACCCTTGTTGGCGTGGACATCGAGCCACCCGCAGACCCGGTCGGAGAGGTGATCGTTGCGTCCATCTTCGACCTCACCGCCGACCAGCTCCGGGCCTCACTCGGCGGCGACGCCGATGCGGTGCTCTCCGACATGGCCCCTCGCACCACGGGCAACGCGCTAGGCGACCATGCGCGGCAGATCGAGCTCGCATCTCGCGCCATGGCGATCGCTCGGGAGGTGTTGCGCCCGGGCGGCAATGCGGTCGTGAAGGTATTCGACGGGGAGGATGCGCACGCCTTCGTGCAGGAGCAACGTCCACACTTCACCAAGGTGAAGCGAGCGCGTCCAGACGCCGTCCGGCGCAGCTCGAGGGAGTTCTTCCTGGTGTGCCTCGGGGCCGTACGGCAGTAGATCGTCTGCGCGGCGCCCCGGCAGGCCACGAGAGCATTTCGCCGCTCTCGTGACGAGCCCGAAGCTTCAGGCCAGCCCTGCGACCCAGGTGGTCAGGCTGCGCACCATCTCGCCGGTGGCACCTGCAGCGTAGCGCTTGGTGGCCTTGTCGTGGAATGCGGAGCCAGCCACGTCGAGATGAGCCCAGGACGTGCCCTCGGTCACGAAGTGCTGAAGGAACAGGGCCGCCGTGGTGGCGCCTGCAGCGCGGCCGCCCACGTTCTTGATCTGGCTCCACTCGCCCTTGAGCATCTCCTTGTACGGCTGATGCAGGGGCAGCCTCCACAGACCCTCACCGCAGGCGTCCGCCGCTTCGGTCAGGGATTGCGCCAGAGCGTCATCGCCCGTGAACAAGCCCGTGAAGTCTTCGCCGAGCGCCACCACACATGCGCCCGTGAGCGTCGCCGCATCAATGATGTGCTGCACGCCCTCGATCTTGCAGGCTTCGATCAGGCAGTCGGCCAGTACCAGCCGGCCCTCTGCGTCCGTGTTGTGGATCTCTACGGTGACACCGTTGCGGTAGCGGAGGATGTCGGACAACTTGTACGAGTTGCCGTCGACCAAGTTCTCGACGGCACCCACGAAGGTGTCGACGTTGACCTTCAGTCCGAGCTCCGCGATCGCGCGGTGTGCGCCGAGCATGGTCGCGGCGCCCGCCATGTCACACCGCATCGTCTGCATGCCGCTCGACGGCTTCAGGGACAGACCTCCTGCATCGAAGGTGACGCCCTTGCCGACCAACGCCACGTGCGCCGTCGCATCCGGGTGGCGGTAGGTGAGGTGGATCATGCAGCCCGGGCGGGACGACCCCTGACCCACTGCGACGATGCCGACCAAGCCCTCCGCGCGACACCGCTCGAAGTCCCACACCTCGCAGGTGACGCCCTCGATCGCGGCGAGGGTGCGAGCGGCGTCGGCCAGGGTCTCTGGGTAGAGATCTGCCGGAGGTGCGTTCACGAGGTCGCGGGCCCAGTCCTGAGCGGCAGCCCGCACGATCGCGGACGCGGCGGGCGCACCTCCGTGCACGATGACCGTATCGATGGCGGCCGTGAGGTCGCGCTCAGGCTTGTAGCGATCGTAGACGTAGTTCCCTGCCAGCAGGTACTCGACCGTGTCGGTGGCCGAGCTAGGCATGTCGACGCAAACGCGAGCTGCGCCTTGGCTGCGGGCTTCGCGCCCCGCCTTTCCGAGCGCGTCGCGGACGGCCCGGTCGCTACGGTCGCCGATGCCCACCAGCAGCAGGACCGGGGCAGCGACGTGCCCGAAGCCCGGAACCAGCAAAGCGGTGCCAGCCGCGCCTCGGAACCTGCGGTGCGTGCATTGCGGCCGTAGCTTGCCGCCGAATCGGGGGTCCAGGGCATCCAGCTCTGTGAGATCAGTGCCGACCCCCACTACGAGCAGGTCGCAGGGGGTGTCGGCGGGTGCCTGGTGCGTGGATTCGAGGTTCACGTAGGCTCCGGGCCGGAGTTTCAGGGAAGGCTGTCTGCTAGCAGGACTTGAGCAACAGCGTCAAGATCACGACGAGGATCAGGGACAGTGCGACTGCGGCGACTACCGATGTGTAGGCATCGCGGCGCACGAGCTCGACGAAGCGGGTGAACGCGCCGGATGGTCGCATGCCATCCAGATCGTCACCGTCGCCGAACAGATCCTCGCCGTCGTCTGCGCCACCGAAGCCCGGGAGCTCGGGCCGGTCGTCGAAGGGTGAGCCCAGGCCGGGTTCGGGGAGGTTGGCCTCCCACCGGCCTGGTCCTGACCACCCCGCGTCTGTGCCGGCCTCGCGCATGTGACTCTCGAACGGAGCCGTGTCTGCCGAGCTCGAGACGCCCGCTGGGCGTGCCTGTGGCACGGTGGCTTCAGTCGATGGGCCGGTGGCAGCGGTGCCTGGCTCGCTGACATCGATCTCCACCTCCACTGGGTACGGAGCGCGCGGAGTGCTCGGGGCCGGGGCTCGAGGAGGCGCGACCGGTGTGGGGTACGGCGCTACGGCCGCAGAGGGAGGACTCACCGGCGATGGGAATGCGTGGATCTCGGCATCGGGGCCGGAGGGCGGGTCGCCGGCCTCAGGGGCGGCGGCCGGTGTGACCGGTGAGCCGGATGGGCCAGGATCGGGCGCGCGGGTGGCTGGCGCAGCTGGCGTGGCGGATGCCGGGAATGTCAGTGCCGCGGGGGCGACATCTTCGACAGGAGGGACCCAGCCGGGGGGAGGGCGCACCTCGAACTCGCCCTGGGCGGTGGTGGGCGGATGGCCAGAGTCCTTGACGGCGAACGCGACCCGCACCCGGTAGCGGCCAGGTGATACCCCGGGCAGCGTGAACGCGAACCGCAGCCGTCCCGATGGGTGCTTTCGGGTCTCGTAGCGGGCCTCGGGTACCGGCACCCTTGCTTCGCCTTCAGCATCCAGGTCGCGGAGGGCGACGCCGCAGACCAGGTCCTCGTGGGTGTCGAGGGTGGTAGAGGTGGCGACTGTGATCGCGAACGTGATGACGTCCGAGCCTTGGAACACACCGTCGCGCGCTTCGGGGGGGAGCAGCACTCTGCCCACCTCCTCCACGCGGGGATCGACGAGGGCGACGCCGTCCCCGAGGCGATCGAGCAACGCTGACAGCGACTGGAAACGGTACGG
>JBLFXJ010000129.1:0-19039 GCA_047609825.1 Myxococcota bacterium | reverse complement strand
ATCGCTCACCCGCGCATGCCGCACGCCATGGTGCACCAGCCCGATCGACCGGTCGATCTGGGCTCCGTGCATGTGGTCCTGGCGCCAGGGCTCGGCCCCGACATGCACCAGCGACTCGCCTGTCGCGCCGAGCACCTCGAACGCGTGCTCGGCCCCGAGGTCCGTGTACACCCACGGCGCTCGCCCGTCGGGCTCCTGGGCGAGCCAGAACAGGTCGCCGTCCACGAGGCGTGCCATGGGCAGCACCTGCAGGGTGACGCCTGCAGACCACTCGCGCCCGCGTTCCGCCCACGGCTGAGCCACCGGATCGCCTCGAGCGACCGCTCCGCATCGGCCCGCCAGTCCACGACCTCCACCGACGGGCCGGCCCGCTCGTATCCGGGTCGATCCACGTGCCCGTGCGGCGACACCCGAGGTCAGCGATGGACCTGACCCTCCACGCCCCACTGTGGCAGGCTGACAGTCTTACCCGGCGCCCGTCAAGGGGTGTCACGGTTCGGACAGAATGTCGACGCGGACGATGGGTGAACGATTGTTCGCCGATAAAGCGGCGGCATGGCACCTGCATGAGTCCTGGGTACCACCCGGAGGTTCCATGTTTCGCGCTCACGCACTCGCCACCGTGTTCGGCCTGTCCATGTTCGTCGGCCCCGACGCCTCGCTGGGCGACGGTCCAGTGAGACGGACCATTCCCGAGGGGACGACGGCCCGCGACTGCCGGGTCGATGTGGAGCTCGCGCCCCTCGCCGAGGTGCTCGACGGCGACGGGAACCTCATGACGAACCTTCGTGCCGATCCGGAGTCCGTCGCCCGACTACCAAACGCCGGGGCCCTGTTCGCGGACTCGGCCGCCGACCGCGCGCGCATGGTCGCGGCGACCGAGTGCACCGGGGTGGGCACGCTGGGCAAGGGCGTGTTCGCCGCCTACTGGCTCGGGGTGGTGCACGCGGCCGAGGGGTGGCAGCACCTGAACCGGGGGGAGGCACGAGCCGCCGAGTCCCATGCGCGGGAGACCGCCGCCGTCGGACGGGCGCTCTCGGGCACCCACGTCGTGGGAGCGATGGTCGGCAGTGCCCTGGAGGCGCACGCCCTCGACCTGCTGGAGGCGTCCATCGAGGACCTGCGACTCGGTGAACGCGCGGCGGTGGCGCGCTCCTGGCTGAGGCGCCCGGACCGCGTGTCGATTCCAGCACTGCTGTACAACGAGGCGGCCGGTCAGGAGGCGCTGCTCGCCGAGGCCTGCAGCAGCCCGAGCTCCGTGAAGCTCTGCCTCAAGGCGCGCGGCTGGTTCCCGTGGCGTCCGATGTTCGATCCAGCCGGGGTCCGCGCTCTCGCCGCCGCGCTCACCCAGCGGCCAGCCCGACCCGGCGAGGCGCTGCCCGCGCGCACCGACGCCGTCGGGGTCACCCGGACGGTCGTAGACCTGGTCGTCGAGCAGGCCGAGATCGACCGCCGGCTCGATGCGGCGCTCTGGCCCCTGCTCCCGACGCGGTTGTTCTGACGCACCGGATGAGGTGAAGGGGATCCGGGCGCCTACAGACAGCCGGTCGAGCCAGCGTGGCCACCGCCCCCGCCGCCCGAACCCTGCCAGGGTGGCAGGAGTGCACCCGGTGCGCCGCGTCGCTGCCCCGCGCGGACGCGGCGGCATACCCCCCATGGGACAGCTGCAGCCGAAGGCGGTCGAATGGCACGCGTCGTGATCGCCACGGCCCACCACCACATCCTCGAACACCTCAGCGCTGCGCTCCGCGTGCGCGGACACGAGGTTGTCGGCGTGCTCTCCGCCGGTGCGCTGCCGGTGATGGCCGAGGTGGTGGCGCGGGTGGGGTGCCCGCGGTTCGAGCTGCCGCTGCTGCCGGGTGAGCTCAACATCGGGCGGGGGATGCGCAGCAACCCCGCCTACGCCGAGCAGGTGAAGACCGCCGCAGCGGAGCTCGCTGACCTCGAGGCAGACTTCCTGGTGGGCTGGGCGATCAACGTGCTGCCGCGGTTCCTGTTGGCCACCGCCCGCCATCCGATCAACGTGCACCCCTCCGATCTGCCGCGCTACCGCGGCGGCTTCCCTCTCGAAGCCCAGATCCTCGACGGCGAGCGCAAGCTGTACATCTCGGTGCACCACACGGTCCCGCGAATCGATGCGGGCGCGGTGCTGGCCCGCAGTCGGGCCCTCAAGATCCGGCGCTCCGATACGATGAATGGGCTGCTCGCCCAGATCATGCCCGTGGGCGCCGCCATGCTGGGCGACGTGGTCACCGGCTGGGGCCGCCTCTCCCCGGTGCCCCCGCCCCCGGTCGAAGACCCCCTCCCCCACGCCTGGGGCAT
Organism: Myxococcota bacterium; assembly: GCA_047609825.1. GTDB lineage: Bacteria > Myxococcota_A > UBA796 > UBA796. The sequence goes on along the minus strand of JBLFXJ010000129.1, from coordinate 16,717 downwards.
CAAGCGGGTTCGGGACGCCGACGGCCGGGAGTGGAACGCGGGCGTGCTCGGCCGGCTCCGCATCGAGTGGCCGGTGGACTCGGCCCGCGACATCGCCCGGGCCGCGCGGGCGTTCGACATGATCGGCGGCGCGTTCACCAACCACGGCCCCCACCTCTTCCGGATCACCAAGGCACAGACGCTGCAGCGGACGGTGTCAGCGGAGCCCGGCCAGGTGCTCGCCCTGGTCGACGGGGGCCTGGAGGTGCAGGCGCGGGACGCGGTGGTGCGCCTGTGGGGGCGGTTCGCGGCCGCTGAGGGGGCCATTCGCGCAGGCGAGCGGTTCGTGTCCACCGAGCCCATCTCCCGTGTGCTCGGGCTCACGGGGGCGGAGCGCTGAACGGCTCACCGCTGAGGCACCTCGACCACCCCCTTCCACCGCTGCACCCGCTCCACCCGCCGCCGCATGGTGGCCCGCACTCCGGGGTCGCTGAACCGGTACTCCCGCACCTCGACGAACACCGGCTCGTCGTCGCCCAGCCCCCGGCGCAGCGCCTCCCGGCGGCCGTTGCCCTCGAACGTGACGTACCGGTCGCCGCCGAGATCCACCACTTGGAACCCGGTGACCGAGCGGAACGCGGCCAGCGCGTCTTCGGCCGCCACCAGGTCTTCCGACATGCGCATCCCATTGGACCGCAGCAGCGGGAGCGCGGCCCGGGCCGAGGCCGCCCGCTCGTCGCACTTCAGGTTGGCCGTGTCGCGGTCGATGGGGTGGATGGCCTCGAGCTGCCGGTGGTCGACGAACCGATGCACGACCTCCGAGTGCTGCGCCCGGATCTCGGCGATCACCTTGCCCATCAGCAGGTCGGCGGCGTCCAGCTCCCCGAGCTCCGGGATCTTCTGCGCCCCCCACTCGAGGAACGCCGCCGCGCGGGAGAGCAGGTCGTCGTCGGCCTCGGCGGCCTCAGCCGAGGTGGCCAGCCGGTTGGCCTCCTGGTGCACCACCCGTCGGGCGGCGGCGGGCCCCTCGTCCAAGGCGGCGGCGATGCGGCGCAGCGCCTGGAGCTGCCGCTGGAGCGCGGGCTCGGCGAGGGAGCGATGCATGCCATCCCAGTCGGGCGACACGTCGAGGGAGGGCTCGGCCGGCGCAGGCTCGGGCTCGGCGGTCACCGCGGATGGGGCAGGCCCGGTGGAGCCCCGGGCGCGGGTCCAGGTGAGGAAAGCACCGCCGATGCCGAGAATCGCGATGAGGAAGTGGTGGCCATTGCTCGCGAGCGCGGGCACCAGCCCGAGCGACCACAGCCGGTCGGCGCCCACCATCGCGGCGGCGGCCATCAGATGCACCAACGCACCGAGCGCCAGGTTCGACGTCAACAAGTTGGGCGTGAGCTTCGCCCGGTAATGCCACAGCACCCCGACCACGCCGAGGGTGAACGCGAGGGTGAGCATGCCGAGGCTCGACTGCAGCGCAGGCCGGGCGGACCCGATCATCCACGCCCAGCCGCCCACCGATCCGGTGATCACAGCGACGAGCAGCCCATCGCGCCACCCGCTCATTGGCCCACCCATCGGTCCTCGATGGTCACCTGCGAACCGTCGATCCGCAGGTCCAGGTGGTGACGGGCGCCCGACCAGATGCGAGGGACGACCGCCGCGTTCGCATACACGGTGCCCGCCCGCTCCACCTTCCACGCCCGCTCGCCGCCGCCTCGGAGCCGCCGGTGCATGTGCCCGGCGCACACCGCCAGCACTCGCCGCCCGGTGGCCCGCGCATGGTCGATGGCCATGGCCAGGTCGCGGTCGCCCCAGTCCCCCTCATCCCGGCGGAAGTCGCAGCCCCAGATGTCGCTGCGACGGCCCCCGAGGCCGGACGGCCCGTTGTGGGCGACGAACACCAGGTAATCGGTGGGTGCGGCGTCCACCAGCGCACAGAGTTTCGCGGCAGACTCCTGGATCGACGACACCCCCCACGCGGCGGCCAGGTGCCCCGGGAACGACAGGCTCGGGCCCCCCATGCTGTGCGGGCGACCCCCGATCACGGTCACATGACCGATGGGGTGGGCGCTGTAGGCGGCGATTGTGTGGGGCGCAATCGCGTCCTCCAGCGCCGCCGCCCGCCGGCGCTGCACGCTGGCGAGCACATCGCCATAGGTGGGCCGACCCACCATCTCGGCCAGCAGTTGGGCCGGGTGCGTGGCGTCGTGGTTGCCAGGGACAAGCAGCGTGGGCACGGTGAGCGCCGAGAGCGCCCGGGCCATCTGCAGGGTGGCAGACCACCGCAGCCCCGCCAGGTCGCCCACCACGCACACCGCGTCGTAGTCGGCGGCGCCGAACCAGGCGGTGTCGGCGTTGGACCAGTGTCCGTGGATGTCCCCGACGATGGCGAGCTTGACCACGGTTCAATCCAGGACCTGGTTCAGGAACACGTCGATCGCCATGCGCACCGCCTGCTTGTCGGTGCGCACGTACTCCGAGAGCAGCACATGATTCCCGTCCCGTACGGCGACCAGCCGGCTCCTCGAGTGCGGGCGTCCGCCGTTGAACGACGCATAGGCGGCGCGCATCGCCGGGATCGACACCACGGCGTCGTGCTCGTCATACGAGGCGTAGTGCATCATCATCAGCGTGGGCTGGGTGACGGCGGCGAACACCTCCGGCCGAGCGCAGTGCCGGCGGAGCCGCTCGAGCTGGCCGAGGATGCTGTACATCTGGACCGTCTGCCAGTGGTCTTCATAGCCGGGCTGCTTGCGCGGGTCGTACAGGTTGCAGTCCCGCTCACGGCCCAGCGCCAGGCTCGCCAGGGTGACGCCGCCGCGGCTGTTCAGCAGGGGGGCGGTCCAGCCTTCCGGGAAGTCATAGAACGGCGAGGTGAGGATGAGGGCGTGCACCTGGTCGGGGTAGGTGGCGGCCAGCCAGGTGGCGATGGCGCTGCCCGTGCTCGCGCCCACGACCACCACCCGGTCGCCCAGCGCGTTGGCCACTCCGAGGGCCTCGGCGGAGGCGGCGAGCCACTCCTCGGCGGTCGCTGCGGCGTGGGCCTCCGTGTCCTGCCCATGGCCGGGGAGGCGCGCGTAGTACACGTTCGCGTCCCAGTCCTGGGCCACGGCGTCCACCACGTACTCGCCCTCGCCCCGGGTGGCGCCGAACCCGTGCACGAACAGGAACGCCACCTCCGAGCGGCCCTCGGTGGCGCGGGCGATGCGCTCGAGGCCCTGGGGGCTGACGCCGATGGACGCGCTCTCCGCCACCTTGTCGGCGAGCCAGGCGTCGGCGTCGACCGGCGGTACGGGCGGGGGCGGGTCCACCAGTCCGGGCCGCGGGGAGGCCGCGAACAGCAGCACCCCCAGGCCGAGCAAGAACGCCCCCAGCGCCGGCTTCACCCCAGCGCGCATGTGACCCCTTCCGCGAACACCCTGTCGGTGTGATCGCCCGGCGGAACGGTGGTGTCGTCCCACACGATGCACCGGCGGAGGGTTGTGCCGTCGCTCACCGTCGCTCCCGGGCCCACCACCGACTCCTCGAGGAGCGCAGCACCGACGGTCGCCCCAGGCCCGACCCATACCGGCCCAGAGAGTCGGGCATACGCCACGAGTTCAGCGTCCCCGATCACCTCGCCGTCGGCCCGGCGGGCGTACCCGGCACGGAGGAAGGGGTCGAGCGTGGGTCGCACCTCACCTCGGAGCAAGGCGAGGTTGGTCTGACCATAGGTGCGGGGGTCGCCGGTGTCGAGCCACGGTCCCACGTAGCGAACGCCGCGCACGCCGCGCTCGGGCACGAGCTGGGTGTAGGCGGTGCGCACGATGCACGCGAAGCCCTCCGGCACCCGGTCCAGCGTGTCGCGGTGCACGGCGTGGATGCCGGTGAAGTGGGTGGTGCGGTCCACCGGTCCCTCGGCCGGTCCAGAGGCATAGTGCCGCAGCTCCACCACAGTGCCGGTCGCGTCCATCGCTACGATGCCGTACACCGGGGCCTGCTCCGGGTCGTGCCGCAGGGCCAGCGCGCCCCCTCCGACCGGCACCGCAGCCCGCAGCGCCGCAAGGTCCACCTCGTGGAGCACATCACCGTTGAGCACCACGAACCGCTCGTCGAGCTGGTCCCGCACGGCCTTCAGACCGCCTCCGGTGCCGAGGATGTCGGGCAGCTCGGTGACCACGGTCACCCGCACGCCCTCGCGCTCCCCGGCGAGGGCCTGCACCTGGTCGGCCAGGTGGTGGGCGTTCACCAGCACCTGGGTGAGCCCGTGCTTCGCGCACAAAGCGAGGCTGAAGTCGATGAGCGGCACGCCGCACACGGGCACGAGCGGCTTGGGGCGGAGCTCGGTGAGCGGGCGCAGGCGGGTGCCGAAGCCGGCGGCGAGCACGAAGGCGGAGTGCATGGATGTCACCGGGGAAAGGCGCCTGGGAGGCCACCATCCACCGGAAGCACCGCTCCGGTGGTGGGGGTGGCCTCGCTGGCGAAGAACACCACGGCGCGCCCGACATCGCTGCCGGTCACGCGGGTCTGGAGGAGGTTGCGCTGGCGATAGTGCTCGGGCAGGGCGTCGGGCTCCAGGCCCTTGCTCCGGGCGCGTTCGGGCCCCACCTCCGCCCACAATCCACTCGCCACCCCGTCTTCGTCGAACACGGCGTCAGGGGTCACCAGGTTCACCCGGATGCCGTGCTCGGCCAGCTCGAGCGCCGCCACGCGGGCCAGCTGGTGGGCGCCGGCCTTGGTGGCGCTGTAGGCCCCGAACTGCGCCCCCGGGGCGAGCACATTCTTCGTCGACACGAGCACCACGCTCCCTCCGGTGCCCTGCTCGGTGAGCAGCCGCGTGGATTCCCGGAGCGCACGCCATGTTCCGGTCAGGTTCACCGCTGTAAGGCGCGCGAAGGTCTCCTCCGAGATCGCATCCAGCGCCCCCACCGCCGCGATCCCGGCGTTGAGGACCACGATGTCGATGCCACCGAAGAACAGTGCACACCGCCGGAACGCCGGCCCGACCGCGTCGGGATCGGTGAGGTCGCACGCCACCTGGGCCACGCCATGTGGGAACCCCGCGGCCACCGCCGCGAGCCGCGCCTCATCGAGGTCGGTGAGCACGAGCTGAGCGCCGGCCGCGTGCAGCTGGCGGGCCACGCCGTAGCCCACGGCTCCCGCCGCGCCGGTCACCAGCGCCACCCGCCCGGCCAGCGGCGCCTTGGGCCCACCGCGCCCGAGCTTGGCCTGCTCCAGCACCCAGTACTCCATGTCGAACAGGTCGGACTCGGGCAGCCCGATGTACGGCCCGACCGCGGGCTCGGCCCCCAGCTTCACGCCGATGGTGCGCTCGTACAGGTCCGCCGCCTTGCCCGCCGCGACCGGGTCGGCGCCGACCCCGAACAGCCCCGCCCCCGGCACCAGCAGCACCCGCGGAGTGGAGTCGAGCATCACCGTGTCGGCCCGGGCATGACGCACATAGTACGCCGCATAGTCCGACCTGAACGCAGCGACGGCGTCCCGCGGGTCGCCCATGAGCACCATTGGGCGCGGCTTGGTGCGGATCACGTGGTCGGGGGTGAGCGGGCCGCTGGCCGCCAGGTCGCCTACGTCCGGCGCGTCCACGAAGGTGAGGATCGGCTCCGACACCCGATGATCGAGCACCCAGCCCCGCCCGAGGGCCCCGCGGATGCACGGCGCCAGCTCCGCCGCCCGGGCCGTGGCCGCCTGGATGGAGGTGGCCGCCGCGCGGGGGGAGGGACACAGCGCCCGCCGCTCCGCCAGCCAGGTCTCCGCCGCCGTGACCGCCGCGATGTGCCGGCGGTAGGACTCCTCGGCCGTGGCGCCGAAGGTGAACAGCCCATGCCGGTCGAGGATCAGCCCCGGCGCATCCGGATGGGCATCCGCCACCTCCGCCGCCGCCTTCGCCAGGGCGAACCCCGGCATCACGTACGGCACCACCGGCATGCCGAGCAGGGCCCCCGCCCGCGCGGCACCATCTGGGCTGTTCGTGAGCGCGAGCACCGCCTCGGCGTGGGAGTGGTCCACATAGGTGTGGGGCAGGAACGCATGCAGCAGCGTCTCCACGCTCGGGTTCGGCGCGCTCGCATCGAACCGGGCGGTGCGCAGCGCGTTCACCATCGCCGGATCGGACACCTCGCCCAGCGCCCGCAGCGCCCGCAGCCGCTCCAGGTCCACCGCCACCAGACCCGGCGGCTCGAGGGTGTCGAGGTCCCACCCACTGCCCTTGACGAACAACGCCCGAATCGGCTGTCCCAGCAGGTCTGTCCAGGTGCCCTTCACCGACGTGTTGCCGCCGCCGTGCAGCACCAGCGCCCGATCCGCACCGAGCAGCCGGCTCGAGTAGGTGCGCAGCGCCACGGCCTCGCCCCACGCATCCGCCCAGGCAAACACGGCCGCGCGAGCACCGACCGGCGACCACAGGTCGAGCATGTCGTCGTCCTCCCGGCGTCCTGTCACGCGCGCGCGCCGCGTACGCTACACTCGCACCCACGAAGGGGCACCGATGCGATTCACCTGGGCTGCTGTGACCGCCGCACTCCTCACCACCGCGTGCTCGGGTGAGGGGCCGGTGTTCCGCAACGTGACGAAGACCAACGTGAAGCACGTCGGCTCACGGGGTCTCACGGAGCGCACGTTCACCGCCCGCGAGGGCACCACCGTCGCCGAGTGCCTGTACACCACCAAGGGAATCGCGGCGGACCAGGCCTCGGATGAGCTGCTGCCCACCACCTACCTGGTGGAGGTGCACGACAACCAGGGTGTGCGGAGCTTCGAGCTGTACACAGCCACGAACCTCAAGGGCAACAAGGGCAAGTACTTCGTGAACAACTGCCTGCACGACCTGATCCTGGCCACCGTTCCGCGCCAGATGCCCCAGCGGGACGACTGACCGCCCCGCTGTCTCGGTCGCAGCCGTGGGCGAGTCCCCCCGAATGCTGCTAGACCTCCTGGGTGGACACACCGCTTCAGATCCTGATCGGGGGCTTTGCCGTCACCGTGATGCTCTCGGTCGGGCTCGCCCTGCCGGTGCGCGAGGTCGCGGCCGTGCGCGAGCGCCCCATGGCCCTGCTCGGCGGCCTGGTGCTGAACTACGTGCTCGTGCCGCTGTGGATTGTGCTGTTGGTGCAGCTCGCCCCCGTCGACCCCGCCGCCGCCACCGGCCTCCTGCTCTGTGCCGCGGCACCTGGCGGTCCGGTGGGCGCGTTCTTCACCCAGCGGGCCCGCGGCGCCCTCGGGGTGGCGGTCGCCCTGGTCGTGGTGATGAACCTGCTCAACCCGGTGGTCACCACCGCCTGGATCGGGGTGCTCGGGCTGCGCTCCGCCGACGGCGGGCCCGGCCTGGATCTGCTCGGCATCGCCCGCACCATCGTGGTCTACCAGCTCATCCCCCTGGGGCTCGGGGTCGTAGCTCTGCACAAGTGGCCCGAGGCCGCCGCCCGGGTGCAGCCGTGGGTCGCGCGAGCCGCCCAGCTGTTGATGGGCCTGATGGCGGTGGGCTTCGTGCTGCTCAAGCCCGAGGTGCTGCTGGAGGCGGGCCCATGGCCGGTCGTGGTGGCCAGCGTGTCGGTGTGGGGGGCGCTCGGCATGGGCTGGGCGATGGGCCGGGGGGATGCCCAGCTCGGCAGCGCGCTCGCGCTCACCGCCGGCATCCGCAACATGTCGATGGTGATGGTGACTGTGGCCGCGTGGTTCCCCGACCCCGCCACCCTGCTCGGCGCCATCAGCTACAGCGTGTCGATGTTCGTGTGGTCTGGCCTCGCCACGCTGGCCCTCAAGCGGCCGTGACGTCCGCCGCGATGGCCTCGAGGGCGGCGTAGAACCGCGCCGCGTGCAGCCCGTCCACCAGCGCGTGGTGCGCGGTGAGCCCGACCGACACGTCGGTTGCGTCGCCGTTCCGGGTGAGCCGGCCCCAGGCGATGCGGGGCACGCAGTCGTTCGCATCGCCCCGGAACGGGTGCACCAGCATCGCCAGGTCGAGCCACGGCAGGCTGGTGAGGTACAGCCGCCGGTCATCCTCCGGGCCGGCCAGCACGAACGCCCCCACCCGTCGCGCCTCCACGGCCTCGGCCGACGCCGCGAGGAAGGCCCGCAGATCGGGGTCGAAGCTGGCGGGACAGCCGGTGAAGGTGCCGTCCTTCCGCAGGATGGTGAACGACGGATGCACCACCTCGTGCTCCACCACGTCCTCCCCCCGGATGCGCTGACGCAGCTCGGGCACCCGGTTCGCCGCCGCCGCCACCGCCCACACCAGGGTGCGGGCCACCGACACATGCTCCGACCGCGCCCAGCGCACCAGCGGCCCCACCTGCACCCGGGCCGCCAGGTGGAACCACGGCATCTGGTAGGTGCGGAAGTGCTCGAAGTGGGGCCGACGGGGCCAGGTCTCGGGATCGATCACCTTCATCGGAACGGCCTGAAGTCAGGGGTGTCGGCCAGCGCCAGGAGCTCTCGGTCGCCCCCGGAGTCGCCATAGGCATGGATCGGCCGGTGGGCCTCCGGATCGAGCAGCGCCCGCACCCGCGCCACCTTCTCCGCACCGTTGCAGTTCGGCGAGCCCAGCCCTCCGGTGAACCGCCCGTCCACCCACTCGGGCTCCGTGCACAGCAGCTCGAGCCCGTGCCGCTCACACCACGCGCCGAGCCAGATGCGCACCGAGGCGCTCACCACCACCACCCGGTGGCCCTCGGCCTGGTGCCACTGCACCCGCTCCAGCGCGCCGTCGCGGAGCAGACCATCCGCCACGTCGGCGAAGGAACGCCCGGCGTCCTCGAGGTCCGCCTGAGAATGTCCCCCGAAAAAGTGTCGGAGGAACACCTCTTTTGCGCGGGTGGCTGACACCAAGCCCGCCTTGTGCGCCACCAGCATCGGCGAGAGCCAGAGCAGCCCCAGCAGCATGCGCGGACCGCCACACACATGCCGCACGAAGGCGAACATCGTGTCGGACCGGGTGAGTGTGCCGTCGAAGTCGAACAGCGCCAGGGACATCGCGGCTCCGGAAGGGCGTACCGGCTATCCTCGCACCATGCGAACCGCCCTCACCCTGTGCCTGCTCACCGGCTGCTCCGAGTCTGCCGTCGGCTGGCGCAGCGCGCTGTACCCCGACGACTGGGCGCCCGGATTCGCGGTGGACGACGCCGCCCTGCACGACTTCAGCTACGCCGGGTACCACAACGGCCCGGAGCTGCCCGACGTGGTGCCGGGGCCCACGGTGTCGGTGCTCGACCACGGCGCCGACCCGACCGGCGGGTCGGACAGCACCGCCGCCATCCAGGCCGCCATCGACGCCATCGCCCCCACCGGCGGCGTGGTGTGGCTGCCGGCGGGCGAGTACCGGGTGGACGACCTGCTCGAGGTCACCGCCCCCGGAACCGTGCTCCGGGGCGACGGTCCCGACGCCACCTTCCTCTGGTTCACCCGCACCGACGGCATGACCGACCGCGCCCACCTCACCTTCCGCGGTGCCGTGCGCGACGGCGCCGAGACCCCCCTCGTCTCCGACGCCGCCACCCTGGGCACCACGGTCGAGGTGGACTCCACCGATCTCGAGCCCGGCGACGACGTGGCGCTGGGGTGGGTGGTGACCGATGAATGGGTGGACGACCACGGCATGACCGGCACCTGGACCATCGCAAACGGCGCCTGGCGCGGTTTCTTTCGCCGCACCGTGCTCGATGTGGACCGGTCGGGCGACCCGGTGGTCGTGACCCTCGACGTGCCCCACCGCTACGACGCCCTCCTCCGCGACAGCGCCAGCCTCCGCGTTCAGAGCGGCACCCTCCGCGAGGTGGGCGTGCAGGGCCTGTCGGTGTCCACCGTCACCGACTGGGACACCGCGTGGACCATCGAGCGCTCCCACGCCATCCTGTTCGACGGCGTGGCCGACGGCTGGGTGGCGGACGTGGCCAGCTTCGAGTCGCCGAACAGCTCCGACGGCCGAGCCCGGCACCTGATGACCGGGGGCGTAAAGGTGCTGCGGTCCAAGCGGGTCACCGTGGCCGAGACCGACCTCGGGTTCCCGCAGAACCGCGGCGAGGGCGGCAGCGGCTACCTGTACGAGATCAGCCAGAGCAGCGACGTGCTCACCCGCGACGCCGTGGCCCGGAACGGGCGGCACAACTTCATCCAGAACTGGGACTTCGGCACCACCGGCTGCGTGTGGCTGCGCACCCACTCCGAGGGCGGGCGGGCCTACTTCGCGATCTGGGACCCCGTAGGGCAGCTCGGCTACTCCGAGTTCCACCACAGCCTGGCGATGGCGAACCTGATCGACGCCAGCAGCACCGACGACGGCTGGCAGGCCGCCAACCGGCACGACTACAGCACCGGCGCCGGCATCACCGCCACGGGCTCGGTGTTCTGGAACACCGGCGGCACCGGCAAGCTGAACTCCTGGCAGTTCGGCCTCGGCTACGTGATCGGCACCGGCCCCGACCTGAACGTGTCCACCTCGCTCGGGTTCTTCGACCCGATCAGTCGCCGCCCGGAGGGCACGGCCCCAGAGGACTGGCTCGAGGGCGAAGGCACGGCCGACCTGCTCATGCCCCAGAGCCTGTACGACGATCAGCTGTCGCGGCGCCGCTGACCCCTTCGAACGAGAGACGCCCCGAGCCGTGGCCCGGGGCGCCTGGTTTCTGACCCTCCGCGAGGAGGGTCTACTCGGCGACGCAGATGTGGAGCTGCTCGAAGTCACCACACATGCGGCCATCGAAGGTCTCGATGGACTCGTAGGAGCACCAGCTGGCGTTCCACTTGCAGTTGCAGCCGCCGACCTCGACCGCCACGTTGTTGTAGTAGTTGATCATCGCCAGGTCGTCGGGCGACATGCAGGCCTCGACCCGGTCCCACTCGCCCAGATCGGGCATGCGGGTGCCGGGAGGACAGGACCAGGCGTAGCCCTCGGGCGAGCCCGGGCCCTGGTGCCAGCCCAGGTTCTCGCAGTCAGCGCCGAGCTGCACCGGGTTGCTGACCGCGCAGCTCATGGTGTCGACGAACTGGATGTAGGTGCCACACAGTGGGCCGCCGATGGTAGGCGTGGCGCTGATGCCGCCGCGACCGTCAGCCGGCACGGTGGTGACGAAGGACAGGCCACTGAGGTCGGTGCCGCCGCCGGCGCACGGGCCGGCCGGCATCACATCGCTGCCGAGGCCGCGGCCGTTGAGCACGGCCACTCGGGCACCGGGAGTGAAGCCCGACGCGGACACCGCCATCGGACCCGGGCAGGCGCCCGAGATGCTGAGCACAGGGCCGCCAGCGAGGGCGGTGGTGGGGAGCAAGAGAGCCAGGAAGATCGTGCGCATGGGTGCACCTCCAGTGCGCACTGTCATATTCTGTCCGAGCACCTGAGAACGCAAAAAATCACGTCTCGATTGCCCGTGCCCGGCTACGGACGCACCCCGCCGTGATGGACGCGCTGGGGGTGCGACGTCCCCAGCCCCCAGAGGCGCGGCGCCACTCACCGCGCGGAGACCCGATGACCGGACCAGCCCCCTGGTGGGGTGAGCAGACACTCGACGATGACACAGCGCGAAGCTGGCGGATCGGCGCATCGCAGCTCACAGCCACCCGGCGCACCGGCGAGTGGTGGCTCGAGTTCGTCTCCGGCACCGACACCGATGACCGAACCCTGGAGTTGGCCCCGATGGAGCCGGTGGCCCAGCGGAGCGCATCCACCCGTCGCTACTGCGGCGCGCCGGCCAACCAGCTCACGCTCCGCCCTGTGCTCGCCGACCGTCCGGTCGTGGTGCGCCCCGAGGCCCCGCTCCACGTGCTGCCCGGCAGCTCCGCAGTGCTCCACGTCTCCACCGTGGTGTGGCTCTCCGTCGAGGCTGGCGGGCGGCTGTGGGAGGCCCCCCTCGTGCGCCCGTCCGACACGTGGTTCGGCCCCGACACCCGCAGCGGAGAGCTGTGCTACGCCTCGCGCACCCGCGCCCGCCGTACGCCTGACGGCCTCGCCCACCCGGGTCGAGCGATCACGAAGATCGAGATCGAGAACCGCGAGTCCACCACCGTGGAGCTGCAGCGACTGCTCCTCCCCACCCACCAGATGGCGGTATACGAGCGCGACGGCCAGCTGTGGACCGACTCGGTGGTCATCATCCGCTCAGGTGGCGCCAGCACCGATGAGCTGGAGCTGAGACCGCTCGACGGCCCCATCCTCACCCCGCCGCGAGATGCTGACGACCACACTCCGATCGGGCGCGTGCTCACCGCCCTGTGGAGCCGCTGAATGCCACCCTGGCTCTCCGATATGAGTTCGGAACTGAGCGCCGACCTCGGCGCCGGGATCCCATGGAACTCCGTGTTCGGCACCGCGGTGCTCGTGCTGCTCGGGCTCGTTGCCCACCGCGGCGTGAGCACCGCCTTCGACCGGGCCGGCGGGGGCCTGTCGCGGCAGCACCAGATGATCGCCCGCCGCGCCGCCCTGGGTGCGTTGTGGGCCCTGATCGGCACGTCCGTGCTCCGCACCTGGGGGCTCGACCTCTCGGTGCTCGTCGGGGCGGCCGGCCTCGTCACCGTCGCTGTCGGCTTCGCCTCCCAGACCTCGGCGTCCAACCTCATCTCCGGGCTGTTCCTGGTCGCTGAGCGCCCGTTCGTCGTGGGCGACACCATCCTGGTGGGCGGCACCACGGGCGTGGTGGAGTCCATCGATCTGCTGTCCGTGAAGATGCGCACCTTCGACAACCTGATGGTGCGGGTGCCGAACGAGACCCTGCTCAAGTCCGAGCTCACCAACATCACGCACTACCCGATCCGTCGGGTGGACGTGGTGGTGCTGGTGCCGTTCGACGCCGACCAGGACCTGGTGATGCAGCTGCTCACGCGCGTCGCGGATGCCGAGCCCCTGTGCATGGACGAGCCCGCGCCCAGCGTGCTGTTCCTCGACTACTCCGAGGTGGGCGTGCGGGTGCGGCTCGCCGTGTGGGTCGAGCGCACCCAGTTCGTGGCGATGAAGAACCTCCTCCCTGGGCGGATCAAGGTGGCCTTCGACGCGGAGGGCATCCGCCAGCCGCTGCCCCAGCGGGTGGTCACCATGGTGGCCCCGCCGGCGCCGCCCGCATCACAGACCCCGGATGCGCACGAAGGTGTGTAGCGGGGTGTTGCGGGTGTCGCGGAGGCCGAGGGCGGCGTAGAAGGCGTGCTGGTTCGGCCGGTCGTCGGTGAGCAGCACGAGCTGGCGCACGTGGGCGAACCGGTCGAGCGCGAGCTGCACCAGCGACCGACCGAGGCCGGAGCGCTGCTGCTCGGGATGCACCAGGATGTCCTGCAGGTAGGCCATGGAGGCGTCGTCGGACACCACCCGGCACAGCGCCACCAGCCGGTCGCCGCTCCACCGGGACGCCACGAAGGTGCTCCCGCGCACCGCGGCCGCGAGCATGTCCACATCATCGGTGTAGGCGGTCCACCCCACCGCCGTGTACAGCGCCACCAGGTCGTCCCCCGGGAGGTCGCCCCCGAGCCGGAGAGGCAGCGCTGGAGACAGGTCCAGGCGGAACCGTGCGCTGGGCCCGGCCTCCGCATCCCCTAGGGGGAAGTTCACATCCCGGCCGACGCGCTCGAAGCCCAGCGACCGGTGCAGCGCGGCGCTGGCCCGGTTCGCCTCGGCCACCGTGGAGCACACCTCGGTGCCGCCCTGCTCCGCGACCCACTCCAGGCGCACCCGGGCGAGCCGCGTGCCCACCCCCTGTCGGCGCGCGTGGGGCGCCACCACCAGTCCCATGAGGTGCCACCCCGTGGGCAGGCCGTGCACGCCCATGTCGCGCCACACGAGCTTGCCATAGCCGCACACCTCCCCCGCGTGCTCCGCCACCCACACCTTGTCGTGCCCCGCCGCGAGCGCCCCGCCCACCGCGTCCACCAGGGCCGACGCCTCCCCCCCGCTGCGCTCCGCATCCAGCGTGGCGATGGCGAGCGCATCCTCCGGCACGGCGCGGCGGATCGTGATCGGGAGGGGCGGCTGCGCGTCCACGGCGGGCGCGTAGGGCTGGAATCGTGCCATGGTCCCGAATACGACGGAGACCTGCACGCGCGCAACCTCGGTGCGGCTCGCTCGCGGACCACCCGCGTCCCGTCAGGAGGCCCCCATCGACCGCTCCACCCTGTCTCTGGCCGGCGCGGTGTTCGCCACCGTGGCGATCATCGCTGCCATGGTCAGCCTCACCGCCTCCGCCCCCGAGCCGGCTCGCGGGCCGCCGGTGTTCCTCACCGTGGTGAGCGGAGTGTTCGCCGATGATCGGGCGTGGAGCACCGAGCGGTATGCGCCGCTGCACACGATGCTCGGGCTCGCCCCCTGCGGTCCCCTCACCCCGCCAGATCCGTCGCCCGTGGAGCTGTCCCTGGCCGACGGGTGCACGCTGACGAGCGGCCGTGGCCCGCGCTGCGCCGACCCCACCCGCGTGCGCGGCACCATCGGCGAGTGGGCGGTGGACGAGGCGGGCACCTGGCCCGAGGTGCCCACGTCCACCGGCACCGCCGACCGCCTCGTCACGCCCCGCGGCGAGGGTGTCACCCTGGTGACCGACGGCGAGCGGTGGTGCGCCACCCCGTGGACCGCCGCACACACCGAGGTGGCGCTGCCCCCGAACACCACCGCCATCGTGGACATCGCCCGCACCCGCCGCGCCCGCCCCGGAGGCGTGCTGCTCAGCTGGCGGGGCGTCGAGCGGCCATGGCCCCCTGACGCCGATGTCGCACCCTCCCCTCCGATCATCGAATGAACCGTCCCTTTCGGCTGGCCCGTTCGTTGCACCATCCCAGACCAGGAGGTGCACAGATGGTTCGTACACTGATGATTCTCACCGCGCTGGTGGCCGTGGCCGGCCTCGCTGGCTGCACCCACAGCTGCAACCTGATGTACGCGCCGAGCTCGCTGGTCATCGAGATCGACGGCGCGGTCGACGCCGGCGAGTGGCGCATCGAGGTGGACGGCATCGGCTGCACGGTCACCTTGCCCATGGCCGACGAAGACGTGCCCGTGTGCGACGACTTCGCGTACCTCGACTTCGACGCCACCGCGATCTACGGCCTGTCCCTCGAGAGCCACGCGCCCGACCGCATCACCATCACGGCCCTGCTCGACGGCAACGAGGTGGCGTCGGAGACCCGCACGCCCGCATGGCGCGAGTCGGAGCCGAACGGCGAGGGCTGCGGCGTGCGCCGGCAGACCACCGAGTCCATCGCGCTGTAGGCCGCCTCACCGGGTGAGGGTGCCCGTGTTCCCGTAGGCGTCTTCCACCGTGATGGCGGTCCAGTCGTCGGGCAGCCCCGGCGTGAGCAGCGTGCGGGCGCCATCGACGCCGGCCTCGTCGATGCGCACGTCCACCGGGCCCGCGGGGCTGTCGATGGTGACCAGCGCGGGCAGCACGATGGGGTTGTCGCCCCGGCTGCCGCCTGCATCCGACACGTAGCGGAAGCCCTCCGCCGGCCCGGGCAGCGACACCAGCAGGCCGCCGTCGGTCTCGCTGACGGTGAGGGCGGCGGGCACCACCTCGAACGGCTCGGAGAGCAGCTCGTAGGCGGTGGTGGTCCACGGCCAGGTGGCGTCGGCGCCAGTGTAGCGGTCGCCGGTGATGCGCAGGCGGTAGGTGCCCAGGGGCAGTCCGGCCCGGTCGTGCACGTGCCCCACCGCCTGCCATACACCCACGCGGTAGTGGGTCTGATCGGCGTCGAACGGGTACAATGGGTCGGGCGTGTGGCCGACGAGGAAGTCGTGCAGCTCGCTCGTCACCGGGCGACCGCTGCGGGAGCTCACCGGCACGAAGCCGGCGCCGTCATCGCGCTCGAGGTGGATGGTGGGGATGTCGACCATCGGGTCGCCGCCGATCCACGCGAACTTCACCACGTCCTGCACCCGGGCCACCTGGTCGGGGATGCCGAGGGCGAGCTCCATCTCCATCGGCATCCAGAAGTACTCGGGGGGCGTGTCGAGCCAGGTGCCGGCGGTGGGCGTGGGGTCGGGGGTGGCCGTGGGCAGGTCGCGCACGGGGTAGGCCGTGGGGGCATACCGGCCCAGCGGGTCCGGGTCGTCGTGCACGTCGGTGCTCAGGATCAGGTCGACATACTCCATCCACCGCTCGAGCAAGTGCTCGCCCTGCAGCGGGCCCCACAGGCCGATGTCGGGCTCGTAGCCGCCCACCAGCCAGTCCTCGGGCAGCAGCAGGTAGCCCTCGTGGTCCTGGCTGTAGCCGACCATCATCGGGAACTCGTAGCCGAGCTCGGTGGCGGCGCGGTGGCGAAAGTGCTGGGTGAACAGCGAGGTGGGCTCGCCGGGGAAGAACCCCATCAGCAGGTCGCGGTCCACCTGCTCGCCGGTCTCGCTGAGCGTGCGGATGGGCCCCAGGCGCGAGGCCGACGTGCCCGCCTTGAGCGACTCGGGCAGCGGCAGCGCGATGTCGGACTCCTCCAGCTGGAAGAACACGAGCAGCAGCCGGCTGATCAGCTCCACGTCCATGCAGTTGGTGTACGGATACACGTCGGTGTTCAGCTTTCCAACCGGGAAGTCCAGGTCGCCGGTGCCGCAGAACACGTAGCCATACTTCGCGTTGAACTCATCGAACGTGGTGAGGTTGCCGTCAGCGTCTGCCACCTCGCCGTCGGGCTGCAGGCCCTCCTCGTAGGGCGGGTAGCGCCAGTCCACGGTGCCGTTGCGGGTGACCTCGATCTGGGACGGGTGCTGCGGGATGTGCCGCTCGGCGGTCTCCATCCGGATGGGCTGCTCGCTGGTGGGGGTGGACTCCCATGCGGCGTACAGCAGCGGCGCTGC
>JBLFXJ010000128.1:0-19066 GCA_047609825.1 Myxococcota bacterium | reverse complement strand
ACCGCTCTCCGATATCGAGGCCTGTGCCACCGTTGCCAACGCCGTAGCGGTGGTGGTCAGCGTGTCGCCGTTCTCCGACCCAGACACTGCCCGGGAGAACATCGCAGCACTCCGCGTCCGGATCCCCGACGCGATGCGAATCCTGGTCGGGGGCGGCGGGGCCCCCTCGAACGTGCCGGGGGTCGACCACCTCGGGACCCTCACCGAGCTGGCGAACTGGGCGGACACCCTCCCCGCCTGAGGCGGGTCGGAGTCTCGCCGGCCCGCTGACGGGTCGACGCAGCCAGCGCCGACCCGCCCTCCAGGTGGGCGCTACGCCTCGGGCGGCACCGGCGCATCCGCGACTGGCGCGACCTCGGCCTCGGCCTCGGCGGCCTCCTCGACAGGCTCGGCCTCCTCGGTGGGCGCGGCCTCCTCGGTGGGCGCGGCCTCCTCGGCGGGCGCGGCCTCCTCGGCGGGCGCTCCTTCCTCGGCAGGCGCTTCATCGACTGGCGGAGCCTCGGCCGACTCTTCGGCAGGCGCAGCGTCATCCGCCTCGGGCGCGACATCATCGTCGTAGGCATCGTCGCCCGGAAGCAGCAGCTCGCCGTCTTCACCGCGCACAGCGGCCATCGCGCGGGCGGACCGACGCTTCACCTTCGGCTCGAACGCCGGCGGCGGTGCAACTGCGTCGTCGTCTGCCGCGGCGGGCGTGTCCAGCATCATGCCGGCCGCCTGGGCCTCGATCACAGCCTGCACTCGCACCAGGTTCTGGTCGAAGTGCAAGCATTCGAGGCTGTTCTGCGCCGAGCGCTCCTTCGCGCGCTGGTACTCGGCGTGCGCCGGGATGTACATCTGGCGCGCCTCGAGCACATGCCCCAGGGCCGCGAACGCCGCCCCGCTGGTGGGATCACGCTGGATGAGGTCGCGCAGCTGCTTCTCGGCGTCGTCCAGCTCACCGGACGCCAGCGAGATGAGCGCGAGCTGCACCCGGATGCGCGCGTTGCGGCCGTGCTGCCTGTCGGTCGCCTTGCGCGCCTTGCCGAGCAGCCAGGTGGCGCGCTCGAGGTCCTCTCCGCTCTCGCGAAGCAGCGTGGCGAGCAACAGCTGACTCTCCGGAGCCGGACGGGACAGACCCTTGAGCGACTCGGTGAGCAGCTCGCGCGCCTCGACCCGCAGCACCTTCTGGTTGTCCAGATCGACGCGGGCGCGCACCATCAGGTAGTCCGCGAGGCGTGCCACCTGGGTCATGTCGCCGGGCGCCAGGCGCACCGCCTCGCGGAGCAGCTGCTCCGCTTCGGCCATGGACTGCAAGCCCTCGTCGCGCCGGGCCTGGCCGAGCAGGCCGTAGGCATCCGGGAGCATCGGATCGAGCAGCATCGCCTCCTGGAGCAGCTCGATCGCCTCGGGGCGACGCCCCTGACGGATGAGCAGGCTCGCCAGGCGGGTCTTCAGCCGGCTCTGGTCGGGCATCTTCACGATGCCGGCCTCGAGGAAGGCGATGGCCTTCACCCGCTGCCGCCGCTGCAGCCAGAACGTGGCCACCTGCTGGCAGAGCTCGGGCACCGGGGCCTTCTCCAAGGCCTCCAGCGCCACGACCTCGTACTGCTCGAACTTCGCGCTCAGCTTCTGCATCGCCTCGAGGCGGAGGAGCCATGCGTCACTGTTCGACGGGTCGAGGTTGGTGGCCTCACGGGCCCGCTGGTCGGCCGCCTCGAGCCGCGGCGTGCGGCTGCGGAGCATGCCCACGATCGCATCGAGCCAGGCGTCCTGGTCGGGCAGATGCGTAGCCAGCCGGTTGCGCGGCCGACGGGCGCTGATCTGGCACCGGTTGGACTCCTGCGCGCAGGCCAGGCCTTCGACCGGCCCCCCCGACTTCTCGGCCAACCGCCGATACAGGTCTCCCAGGCGGCCATAGGTGTCGAAGTCCGACGACTCGCGACGGGACAGCTGACTGCGCACGATCTCGTGCACGGCGAAGCTCTTGTTCTCCTCGGTGCCGACGTGGTCGAGCAGGCCGGCCGCGAGCAGCTTGAGCCGCGTGTCGCGCTTGATGCCGAGCTCGGCCAGGGTGGCGCCGTCCACCGGGTACACCAGGTGGGCGAGCAGGGCGAGCGCCTCGCGCTCCTTCGGCGCCTGCTTCTCGATCCGCTTCTGGATGCGCTTGCGGATCGGATCGGTGTCGGCGATCGACTCCATCTTGAGGAACTTGGTGTCGTCGAGCAGGGCCATGCCGTCCTGCCGATCCCGGACCTCGATGGCGTAGGTGCGGGCCGCCATGGGGTGGCCATGCACCCGATCGGCGATCGGACCCATCTTGTCGCGTGGGAACTCGCCCACCTTGTAGTCCTGGAAGATGTCGTAGAACAACCGGCCCTTCAGGCCAGCTACCTCCAGGCGGCGGAGATCGGCGCCCACGCCCTCACGGTCGAACCGCGGCTGGCGGGTGCTCACGAACACGATGCGCAGCGGGTAGACCGACGTGAGCAGCGCGTAGAGCAGCATCTCGAGCCGGCTGCGCCGGAAGAAGTCGTGATCGCGCCCGAGGCCGAACTCGAGCTTGTCGATCACCAGCACCTGCCCGGCGGTGCCCTCGGCGGCCTGTAGCGCCTCGATCACGGCGGCGGGCGTCTCGAGCGAGCCGTGGGGGTTCGACAGATACTCGTGCAGGCTGTCCACACCGGCGGCCTTGGCCACCGACGCGAGCCGCGCCAACAGAACATCGGCACCCACGGACCAGCTGAGGCTCACATCCGGCACGCGGGTGAGGCCTGCGGCTGCGATCGCGTGGTCGATCAGCCAGGTTCGGCCAACACCCGGAGGCCCGGAGACCACGATGGGCCCAGGCGCCGCGAGCTGCTCACCCATGGCGGCCATCGCATCTTCGCGGCCCAGGAAGTGCATCCGGGGAGCTGCGATGTCGCCGCCACGCTTCGCCCGGCTTGCCGTAGCCAGCTTCACGTCGAGCTCTGGGAGAGACTCGGTCGCCGGCGGCTCGGCCATATCGCGCAACCAGTCCTTCGCGCGGGCCTTCTCGTGCTCGATCCGAAGCCCCTGCAGCGCGCTGCCGAAGGCGAACGGGTTGTACGATCGCGCCACCACCACGATCAGGGGCTTGTGCCGCGATCGACTGCACAGCTTGCCCAGCTTCGTGAGGCCCGGGATGTCCTCCAGCTGCGGCTCCACGATGCAGATCACGCCGTTCGGTTGCCCGATGGCGCGCAGTAGCCCTGGCTCTCCCACCGCGATCACCGGCGCCACCTTGGGGCCGCTGAGCGCCATGGGTCGGAGCTCCGCCCGCAGCGAGAGCTGTCGCATCACCTCGGCGTCCCGAAGCAGGGCCGCACCAAGCGCGATCGCACACCGTCCGCCGGTGACCGCCTTCTCCACCCTACTCATCGCAACTCCTGGCCGCGGACCATGCCGCGCTCCGTCCTGACTAAGCGCCAACACATCCGCGCGCGGCGCTGCGCACGACGGTGCTCCATGGGGGAAACGGGTCCGCCCGTAACCATCGGTTGGCACGGGTTCAAGACGGTTGCGCGATGAGTGGTCACTGCGCGCGCCTTCGTCGGTTCCTTGGTACGTCGTTCAGCATGAGTCTGCTGCATGACAGAGCCGCCGAGCTGCCCACTACCTCCGGCGTGTACTTGTTCAAGAACAAGCGGGGGAAAGTGCTCTATGTGGGTAAGGCGGGCAACCTCCGCGGCCGGGTGCGGCAGTACCTCACGGGCTCCGACGAGCGCACGATGGTGCCGTTCCTGGTCTCACGGGCCCACGATGTAGAGGTCGTGGTCACGGTCACCGAGAAGGAAGCGCTGCTCCTCGAGAACCATCTGATCAAGGAGCATCGCCCGAAATACAACGTGAAGCTGCGCGACGACTCGAACTTCCTGCACCTGCGCATCGACCTGGCCGAGCGGTGGCCACGCTACACCCTCACCCGGTACATCCGGAACGATAAAGCCAAGTACTTCGGGCCCTATCACTCGGCCTCCAAGGCGCGTCAGACCCTCGCCTTCGTCGGCCGCGCGTTCCCGCTGCGCACCTGCACCGACTCAGTGCTGCGATCGCGCACCCGCCCCTGCCTGCTGTTCCAGATGGGCCGCTGTGCCGCGCCCTGTGTCGATGCTGTGGAGGAGGCCGAGTACGGGGCGATCGCCCGGCAGTCGACGCTGCTGCTCCAGGGGCGGCAGCGCGAGGCGCTGACCCACCTCCGGGAGCGCATGCTGGCCCACGCGGCAGCGCTCGAGTTCGAGCGGGCCGCGCGGCTCCGCGACCTGATCATCAGCATCGAGGCCACCCTCGAGCGGCAGAACGTGGTGGACACGAAGCTCGGCGACCGGGACGTGTGGGGCCTGTTCCGCCAGGGCAGCACGGGCGCTGTGGCGGTGGTGCCGGTGCGCGAAGGCCGGATGGGCCAGCCCACCGCCAAGGTGCTGCCCGCGATGGTGGGCGACGACGCCGAGGTGCTGTCGTCGCTGCTCAACAGCTGGTACGCGGAGGGCAGCGAGATCCCCGACGAGGTGCTCGTGCCGGCTCGGCCCGCGGATGCCGACGCCCTCGAGGAGGTGATGTCGGACCGGCGCGGGCGTCGGGTCACCCTGCACGTGCCCCAGCGGGGCTCGAAGGCGCGCCTGGTGGAGCTCGCCGAGGAGAACGCGCGGGTGCGCTACCTGGCCGAGACCGACGAAGAGGCGCGCCATGTACGAGCGATGCGCGACCTGGCCGACGCGCTCGAGCTCGCTGAGCCCCCCCGCCGCATGGAGTGCTTCGACAACTCCAACCTCCAAGGAACCGACCCGGTCGCCGCGATGGCCGTGTTCATCGACGGCAAGCCGGCCCGCGCAGAGTACCGCCGCTACCGGGTGAAGACGGTGGAGGGCGCCGACGACTACGCCTCGATGCGGGAGATCCTGGATCGGCGGCTGCGCCGGGGCATCGACGAGGGCAACCTGCCCGACCTGATCGTGGTGGACGGCGGCAAGGGGCAGCTCAAGGTGGCGATGGCCGTGCTCGAGGACCTCGGCCTCCACGCGCTTCCCGTGTGCGGCATCTCCAAGCCTCGCACGGAGCGGAAGAAGGGGGACCGCGCCGCGACCGACAAGATCGTGCTGCCCCATCGCAAGGATCCGCTGCGCCTGTCGGTGTCCCACCCCGGACTGCGGGTGCTCCAGCACCTGCGCGACGAGACCCACCGGAGCGCGATCCGCTACCACCGCAAGGTGCGCAACGCCTCGAACCTCGCCAGCGCGCTCGAAGGCATCCGGGGCGTTGGACCCCGACGACGTGTGTCACTGCTCCGCGCGCTCGGGTCGGTTGAGGCGGTGGCCATGGCCGACGTCGAGACCATCGCGGCGGTCCCCGGCGTCGGCATGACCGTGGCCCGCGCGATCAAGGCCGCGTTCGACCGCGGAGCGCTGTGAGTCGCCTCCGACCTACTCTTCGGCCGCCCCGGGTGGGGCGTCCGGGTCGGAGGCCCGCGCCACGGGCATCGGTCGCGCGCCGAGGATCATCCGGTACGGCTCGGGCGGCGAGTCCTCGTCATCGTCATCGACGGTCAGGTCCGCGTTGTCGGGCGGCTCGGGCAGCACCAGGCTCACGCGTGGGTTGAGTGCGGAGGGGGCGGGCGTGGTCTCGCGCGGTGGCGCCGGCGCGACCGAGATCACGTCCGAAGGCTCACGGGCGATGCGCACGCCCTCGGCCACCCGGGTGTGGGAGAAGACCGCCACCGGATCCTCCGCCGCGCCGAGCAACACGCGCCGCTGCAGATCGATGTCCTTCACCTGCGTGTCGAGAGACACCCCGAACCTGCGGCTCCGGAAGATCTCAGTGCCCTCGGCCCCGCGCTTGACCCGCAGCTCGAGCTCGCGCACGGAGGGGAAGGAGCCGATCCAGTACCAGAGGTTGAACTGGAGGCTCGACGGCTCGTCCACCGCGAGGCAGGTGCCGCTCTTCGGGTCCCACAGCTCGATCAACAGGTCGGAGAACGCCTCCGCGACGTTGCCGATGTAGGTCGGCACCGACGTCTCGCCATCGTGCACCGTCAGCGTGCCGGTCACCCGCGGCCGGATGGCCCAGCACAGCGCGCCGTCTTCCTCCCCGATCTGCTCGGACGGGATGGTGATGTCGAAGTGCTCGTTCTCGCTGGCGTTGTACCGGGTGTTGTCGCTGGTATCGACAAGAACCCGGCCACCGACCGTGGTGATCACGAGGTACAGATCCGGGAATGGCTCGACGCCGAAGTCGTCGAAATCCTCGCGCTCGAACTGGTGCTCGAACGACCCATCCGGGCCGGTCTTCACCTCGCCCAGGTCGTCATCGAACACGAGATCGCGGTCCCAGACCCGCACTCTGAGCGTCGGCACGGGGATCCCCGTCTCCAACACTGTGACGCGGCCGGTCACCTTGAACGACATGGACACTCCACGAACACCGAGGCACGCCCTCGGCGGGGCCATCCTGCCAGGTTCGGTCGCCGAGGGGAACGGGTAGCCTGCACTCAGCCCAGCGCGAACCAGGCAAGGAGGACGAGCATCGCCAGGTTCACGAGCAGGCTGGAGGCCAGGAGCCCGACCGCCAACGCGAGCGGGACCGCAAGTCGGAAGCTCGCCCCACCGGCGCGGGAGCGTGGGATCGGCGGGGTGAGCGTGCCCATCTCGTCGTCAACCGGCGATCCAGCCGCGATGGGCCGAACCCGCCGATGGGACAGCGGGCCATCCTTCACCACGCGAGCCTCGGCCACCAGCGGTACCGAGCGATGGAACCACGGCATCGGATCGTCACGATTCCGCAATACCCGTAGGCTCTCCCTCACCTCGGCGGCCGTGGGGCGCTTGTTGGACCGCGGGTGACACATGGCGCGGAGCAGGGCCCCGGCCTCGGGGCTCGTGTTCGCCTCCGCGACATCGAGACAGTGCTTTCGCCACGACTGCTGGATGGCGAACGAGGTCTCGCCGGTGGGCTGCGATCCGGCGAGGAGCTGGGCGAGCGTCGCCCCCAGCGCGAACACGTCGTTCGAGGGATCGTTCACGCCGGTCCACCGATCGGGAGACATGTAGGGCACGGTGCCGAACGCGCCCCCGACCAGCGTGCGTGCCTCACGGGTGGGGAACCGCGCCCGGGCCAGCCCGAAGTCGAGCACCTTCACCCGACCCCGGGGGGTGATCAGGATGTTCGGGGGCTTGATGTCGCGATGCTCGAGTCCGAGCGGCTGCCCGCCGTCCGGGGTGTGGGACCAGGCGTAGTCCAGCGCACACGCCACCTGGGTGCCCACGTGCCACACCACCGGCGGAGGGAGCGCGCCGCACTGCTCGCCGATCCACTCCAGGTCGGTGCCATCCACCCGCTCCATGGCCACGAACCACCGGCCATCAGGCAGCTCACCCAGTTCGAACACCCGGACGATCGAAGCGTGCTGGAGCAGCCCCATCAGGCGGGCCTCGTCGCGAAACCGGCGGACAAGGGTCGGCGACAGGTCAGGCCGGAGCACCTTGAGTGCGACCGGCAGCCGGAGTCCGAACGGCCGGCACAGCGTCGCCTCGTACACCGAGCCGAAGGTGCCCACGCCGAGGAGCGGTCCGACCTGGAACGACGTGCGCAGCGCGACCTCCCACCCGATGGTGCCACGGGAACGGCCCGCGCTGGGAAAGTCCTCGCCAGTCCGCCGGGCCTGCAGGTCGCATCACCGCCCTGACCCCCACTGTGGCACCGATCACAGCCCGAACGGTCACAGCCCGAACGGCAGCGCCCCGAGCTGCGCCGCGAGCGCCGCCTCCAGAGACTCCAGCGCCGCGCGCCTCCGCTCGGTGGGCCCGCCGCCGAAGATCATGTCGGGCCCCTCGCTGAACTCGCCCGGGGTGAGTTCGAACAGGTGGGTGCGGTCGGGCACGACCATCAACTTCCACTCGTCGGTCCGGATCGTCTGACCATCGTAGAGCGTGTAGGGCGGGGGCCCGTTGGGCACCATGCGCTCGGTGAACAGGTGGGTGCGCGCCGACGGCGCCGTGGGGTCGGCCACGTGGCCGAGCAAGCTGATGCCGTCGATCACCCGCCCCTCGAGGTCCACGCCGGCGATGTCGGCCACCGTGGGGAACACGTCCACCACGTGAACCATCGCATCCGACCGCAGCCCGGGCTCGGTCACCAGCGGACCCGTCACGATGAGCGGCACCCGCACGCCGCCCTCGTACAGCGTGAGCTTGGACCGCCCATCGTTCCACGGCTCGCGGATCACCTGGAAGGCCGTGCCGTTGTCGCCGACCAGGATGGTGGTGGTGCGGGCGAGGAGCTCGGGGTCCATCCCAGCGAACAGCCGCCCCAGCTCCGTGTCCAGCGCCTCGACCATGGCATCCATAACGTCGACCGCCTCGCTGTGGTCGGCGAGCCCGTCGACGCCGTGCAGCGGGTCGGGCGGGATCTCCCAGGGCAGGTGCGCAGCCGAGAGCGACAGCGTGAGGAACCACGGCTCGCGGAGCACGCCCACCTGCTCCAGCGCCACATCCACCTGCTCGGTAGTGGCGTAGGATCGGCTGCTGTCGAGCACGCCGTTGGTGTTGCGCTCCCACAACCAGTAGCCAGCAGCCTCACCATCGTGGGTGTCGAGCCAACCGTCCACGTCCACCACGCGGTCGAGGTTGCTGTTCGCGCCTTCGAACCAGTGAAACCCCTGGGTGAGCGGATGGGTCTCGAACCCGGGCATCAGGGCCGAGCTCAGGTGCCACTTCCCCACTAGGGCGTTGTCCCAGAATGCGTCGGCGCTCGCCAGCATCTCGGGGATGGTCTCCTCGTCGTAGGCCAGCTCCCAGGGGTCGGAGGTCAGCGCGATCCCGTTGCCCACACCGGTGCGCCGGATGTGCCGGCCGGTCATCAGGGCGGCCCGTGCCGGGCTGCAGCTGGGGTGTGCATACGCCGTCGTGAACGTGATCCCGTCGGCCATCAGCCCATCGATGGTGGGGGTCGGGGGCGTGTCGGGGTGCATGCCATAGGCGGTGACCTTGTCGAGGCCGACATCGTCGATGATCACGAGGAGCACATTGCCGCCAGGTGCGGCCAGGCGCACGCTGTCGGACGCGACCTCGGACACCCCGACGCCGTCCGTGGCCGTGGCGAGGCAGGCCCACTCCTCATCATTGCCGGCGATCCCGGCCGGCACGGTGTCGCCGGGGCGGTGGGTGTTGCCAGCCGGGCCGTCCCACGGCACGCCATCAATCTCCCACGAGAAGCTCACGTCCACGGGAGAGCCCTCGGGATCCGAGGCGTCCGCCACGCACACCAGGGGCACCCGGGCATGGTCCGCGACATGGGAGACGGTCACCGACAGAGTAGGCGGCAGACCGGATTCTCGCAGGTCTACCGGCAGGCTGCACGCGCCATCGTCGGCGCAGGCGTCCCGCACGGTGTCGGCGCAGCTCGCCGCATAGGGCGAGGCCGCCACCACGGCCGCCACGTCACAGGTGGGCAACACGGGGTTTCCCGCCACCTCGACCCGGGCCGACACCGTCGGCGCACCCCACGCCACCTCGGCCAGCACCGGGTTGTCGAGCACGGTCAGCCACGAGCCCACATCGTCGCGCCCGATGCGGGTCTCGAGGCCGAGGCCGACGAACCCCAGGCGCGCGTTCCGGGCCAGCTCCATGCCGGTGACCGACGACAGGGACGGGAGCTCGAGCGTGGACAGGCCCGGATTGTCGATGACCACGAGGCCGCCGGGCTCTCCATACAAGGCGCCAATCGCCGATAAAGCAGGGACGGACAGGTCGACATGGGACCGGTTGCCCGCGATGAGCACCGAGTGGGCGGCCGTGAGCGCATCGGCACGCACCGTCACCGGGGCGCGGTTGTCGAGCAGGGCCAGCTCGCCGAGCCTGTCCGTCGCATCGAGCCGGATGGACACGGGGCCGTCGTTGTCGGCCACCGTGAGGGTGGCATCATCCCGCCGCCAGACGCCCAGCTTGAGCAAGACCGGACCGTCCACCCCCTCCACCGTGACCGATCGGAAGTAGTCGCCCGAGGGGAACGACAGGGAGATGGGGCGCTGGATCACCAGGTCGCAGCCACCCAGGTACGGCAGCTCGAGGGTGCCGTCGTAGTCGCCGGGGGCGAAGGTGACCGTGCCCTCCACCGCGATGATGTTGCGCAGTCGGTTCAACGAGGCGCGATCGTCCACCACCACGTCGCCGGCGAGGGCTCGCAGCACATCGAGCTCGCGCACCGGCGTGGTGGCCAGCCCCAGCTGGATCCCCTGGAGGAGCACGGTGTCCCGGCCCAACGAGTCATACAGGCCACCGAACTCCCCGATGCCGCTCTCGTCGAGCACCACCGTGCCGAGCACTTCCGGCTCCGCGAGGTCCCAGCACAGGCCCTCGAGCTCGGGCGGACAGGTTCGGCCGGGGGGGCCTACGGCGACGCTGACAGTGGCGCCGGGATCGCCCTGGACGCCTACCGTCAACGGGTAGCCGACACGCATGGCGTCGCGGGCGATCAGGTCGACGGCCGACGCGCTCCCACAGATCAAGGACAGCATGAGCATGGGGCCTCATAGCCCTACGAGCGGATCCGCGCAGTTGTTGGTCGCCTGACCCGCGACCGGTCCAGGGCTACGGACCTGGCACGGGTCCGACCTCACGGAGCGCAAGGTCGGACCACCGCGCTCAGTCCCGACGACGCCGGATCGCGGCGAGCAGGAGTGCCGGGAGCAGGCCCAGGGTGCCGCCGCCCGTGCTGGTGCAGGCGCAGCCATCCTTGCCGCCGCCGCCGCTGTCAGCGGTGTCGATGCCGCCGGTCCCGGTCCCGGTCGCAGTGCCACCGGTGCCCGTGGCCGTGCCGCCGGTGGCCGTCCCGGTCGCGGTGCCGCCAGTGCCCGTCGCCGTGCCACCGGTGCCCGTCGCAGTGCCGCTGCCCGTCGCAGTACCGGTGCCGGTGCCCGTCCCCGTGGCGCTGCCCGTCGCAGTGCCAGTGCCGGTACCCGTGCCCGTCGCAGTGCCGGTAGCCGTCCCGGTCCCGGTCGCCGTGCCCGTGCCCGTGCCCGTCGCAGTGCCGGTGCCAGTGCCAGTGCCAGTCCCGGTCCCGGTCCCGGTGCCCGTCCCAGTGCCAGTGCCGGTCCCGGTGCCCGTCCCAGTGCCGGTGCCGGTGCCGGTGCCGGTGCCGGTGCCCGTCCCAGTGCCCGTGCCCGTGCCGGTACCAGTCCCCGTGCCCGTGCCGATGCAGTCCTCGTCCAGCTCGCCGTCACAGTCGTTGTCGATCTCGTCGCACACGTCCTCAGCACCCGGGTACACAGCGCGATCGGCGTCGTCGCAGTCGTCGCCCCCGTCGATGGGCGCGCCATCCCACCCGCCGCCGTCCACGGTGCAGGCGACATAGCCGTCCCGGTCCAGATCCCGCTCGGAGTCCGGGATCACGCCATCGCAGTCGTTGTCCTGCCCATCACAGCGCTCGGGAGCGCGCGGATACACGGTGCGATCGGAGTCGTCGCAGTCCTCGTCTTCATCGAACCCATCGCCGTCGGCGTCGCGGCCGCAGACCTCGTCGACCTCGCCATTGCAGTTGTCGTCGATGCCGTTGCACAGCTCCTCGGCGCCCGGGCCCACCAGCGGGTCGGCGTCGTCGCAGTCGCCCTCGACTTCCGAGAACCCGTCGCCGTCGTCGTCGTACAGGACCGTGCCTTCATCCACCAGGCCGTCGCAGTCGTCGTCGCGACCGTTGGGGACCTCGATGGCATCCGGGTTGGCGCCCGGACGGGCATCGTCGCAGTCGCCATCGCAGGAGCTGAACCCGTCGCCGTCCGCGTCTTCCGGCGTGAGCAGGGGATCGGAGTCGTCGCAGTCGCCCTCGGCCTCGGTGTAGCCGTCGCCGTCGACATCACAGCCCTCGTCGATCACCCCGTCGCAGTTGTCGTCCCGCAGGTTGCAGCGCTCTTCCATGCCCGGATTGATCGCCGGGTTCATGTCGTCGCAGTCCTCGGGAACGAACCAGCCGTCACCGTCGGCGTCTTCGCCGCAGCCCTCGTCCGCCTCGCCATCGCAGTCGTCGTCGAGACCGTTGTCGCAGACCTCGGCGGCACCGCGGTACACGTCGGCCTCGAGGTCGTGGCAGTCGGCGGGGAGCGCGAACCCATCGCCATCGATATCGCCGGCGACGCCGCAGATCTCATCGGCCCGACCGTTGCAGTCGTTGTCGTAGCGATCGCCGCACAGCTCCGGTGCACCTGGGTACGCGTCGGCGGCGTTGTCGTTGCAATCCGCAGGCGTGTCCACACCATCGCCGTCGTTGTCCACGGCGAGCGCCGGTGTGCTGGCCAGGGCCAGGGTGAGCAGCAGTGAACGCACGAGTCCTCCAAGTCGATGCCCAATCAAACCCCAGACGTGGCCTCGGGTGCAGTCAGAATTCGGTCGGGGACGCTGGCCACGGGACCACGCCAGCCCGAACCCGCCACAGGCGTAGCTTTCACCGCGTGAGCGCATCCCGGCCCCGACCGGTGAGCGGCACCGCGATCAACCCGTCCGGCCGCTCCCGGGAGCGCACCACCAGTAGGTCGTCGTGCAGCGGGTCGGTCGGCAGGAACTGCACGGCCACGGTCAAGCGCGACCCCGGGGCCAGGCGAAGCGGTCGGGGGGGAGGGTCCAACAGCTGGAAGGCGGCCGGGGTGAGCCACAGATCCAACTCGATCTCGTCGTCGCCGAGGTTGTGGAACTCCACGGACCGGATGGCGGCGTCCCCCACCTCCCACGCGCCGAAGTCCAGCACCTCTGGAGTCGCCACGAGTCGGGACTGGCCGGTGTCGCCCAGCTCACCGGCCGGCCCCACCACAGCGCCACACGCCATCATCCACACAACCACCATGCCGATCCCGCCAACACCGAGGAGTGCCCGGACACCTGGCGGTGCGTCACTTCCAGCGGGCCAACCTTCGGCTCACCCGGGTAGAGGACCTGGGTCGCGGCTCAGTGCCACACAGGCCACCTCCCCGGCGAAGCCCTTCAGTCGCACGTTGCGCGGCGCGCAGGCCACGTCCGCCACCCCCGCCTCGAGGCCCGCCGCCACCACGACCTCGCCCGCCGCGGCTTGCCCGCACAGGCGGCTCGCCAGGTTGACCACCGACCCGATGAGGGTGCGCTCTCGGCGCGCGTCGCTGCCGATCTCAGTCAGGAGCAGGGACCCGGCCGCCACACCCACGCCCACCCCGACCGGCTGCCGGAACACGCCCTCGCTGTTCAGCTCCGCCACGCCATCCTGCAGCGCCAGCGCCGCCGCGACGGCCCGGGCCGCATGGTCCGGCCCGGTGAACACCGCGAGCACGGCATCGCCGATGAACTTGTCCACCTGGCCGCCGTGCGCGATCACCTGGTCGGCCTGGCGGGCGAGGTAGGCCTGCAGCATGCGCACGACCGCCTCGTCGCCAACGCCTGATGTGAGTGCTGTGAACCCGCGGATGTCGCTGAACAGGATCGCCGCCTCAACCCGCTCGGATCGTGGGGCCTCACCACCCTCGGCCCGCTGCTGTGCGGCGGCGAGGGCGTAGGCCGGGAGGAACTTGAGCAGCTGGAACCGCTCGGAGAGCACCTGCGCCATGCGGTTGAACCGATCCGCCACCAGCTCGAGCTCATCCCCGGTGTGCACCTCGACCCGATGGGCATAGCGCTCCCCCTCGATGGCCTCGGCCCCCTCCCGGATCGCGTGGAGCGCGGCCTCGAGCCGGCGTACATACAGCAGGGTGGCCAGCACCGCCGCCAGGAGGATCGTGCCCGCCAACGCCGCCAACGCCCGACGTTCCGCCTCGAGCCGCTCGTCGACCTCCGACACATCGAAGTCCGCCTCGACCACCCCCGCCACCGCGCCGGCGCTGTCGAGGATCGGCGCATACCCGCTCACCCAGCGCCCATGCGCGTCCGTGTACAGGGTGCTGTGGGCCGGCTGTGCCGAGGTCACCACCTGGTGGAGCAAGGCGGCGTTCCGAGCGGTGGGGACGTAGCTCTCTCCCGTGTACGGCACGTCCTGGAGCATCACCGCACTCACCGCCGTGCCACCGGGCAGCACGTGGAAGGTGTAGATCAGGTCTTCCCGCAGGCCGTTGGTGTGCTGGACCTGGCGGAGGTGGTCGCGGATGCCACGGAACGCCGCACCGTCGGCGTCGGGGAGGGTGTGGATGGTGCGGTGGGCGTCGCCGTCGATGCCGAGCGCAGCGGTGGCGGCCACAGCCTGGGCCACGGACCCGAAGTGCTCCTCGACCGCCCGTCGATCCCGCTGCCAGGTGGCGCCGGCGAACCACAGGATGGTGATGAGCACCTGGATCGCGGCCAGCGCGGCGAGACGGATGGCGAGTCGGCGGTGGACGGGCATGTCAGAGAAGTCGGGATGCGAGCTCGTCGTCCGAGCCGCGGAAGCCCGCCTGCACCGCCACGCCGTCGCGCTCGATGACCGGCCGCTTGATCAGCATCGGATCAGCGGCGAATCGTGCGGCCCAGGTGGCGTCGTCCCAGGTCTTCTTCGCCTCCGGCAGGGCTCGGTAGGACCCCCCGGAGGTGTTCCGCAGCGCCTTCGCCCCCAGCGCGGCGACCCAGGCCTCCACCCGCTCAGGAGCGGCCGGGGTCTCGCGGAAGTCGACGAATGCCGGTGCTGCGCCCCGCGCCTCGAGCCAGGCGCGGGCCTTGCGCACGGTGCCGCAGTTGGGGATGCCATACAGCGTCAGCGCCATGAAGACCTCGGAGGTGGCGCCCCTCGTACCGCCCCGCTCGGGGTGCGGTCCACTGGTGGGCGCTGGGGCGTGTAAGCCACGTGTCAACCCCCATGGTTCCGGCGGGCTGCAAGTGAACTCTGCGCGGGCACCGGGGTAGGGTGCCCGCCGAGGAGGGCCCATGGGCTCAGACGCAGGCCGATTCAGCCGTCGCGGGTTCCTGAAGGGACTGTCTGCTGTCGCGGGGGCCACCACGGTGGTCAGCCACGACGCCAGCGCACAGGAGGCTCCGCCACCGCCCGATGGTCCGGCGGTGCTCCGAAGCGTTCCAGTGACGCTGACGGTGAACGGCGGCGAGGCGCAGACCCTCGAGGTGCACCCCGACCACACCGCGATCGAGGTCGTGCGCGACACCTTGAAGCTCACCGGCTGCAAGCAGGCCTGCGGCCATGGCGCATGCGGTGCGTGCACGATGCTGGTGGACGGCACCCCGATGGTCTCGTGCCTACTGCCGGCCAGCGCGCTGGACCAGACCGCGCTCACCACGATCGAGGGCATCGGGCCCGCGTGGCGGCCCGCCCCCGTCGAGGGCGAAGACGCGGTCGACACCGCACCGGAGGCCAAAGACGCGCCGCCGCCCGCCCCCACCACGGACGGGCTGCACCCGGTGCAGCGGGCATTCCTCGCCAACGACGCCCTGCAGTGTGGGTTCTGCACGCCCGGGTTCATCGTGGAGGCCGCAGCCTTCCACGACCTGTGGCGCGAGACCAACGGCACCGCCGAGCCCTCCCGCGACGCCATCGCCGATGCGCTCGAGGGCCACCTGTGCCGCTGCGGCGCGTACGCGTCGATCTACGCCGCCGTGGCCGCGGCCTGCAAGGGCGAGCACGACGGCATCCTGGAGGAGTGGCCGCGGCAGGATGGCCGCCCGAAGGTCACCGGCAAGGCCGAGTACACGGTGGATGTTGCCCGTGGCGGCATGCTCGAGGGCGCGGTGCTCCGGTCGCCCTTCGCCCATGCCGTGCTCACCAGCCTCGACACCGAAGCCGCGCTGAACGTGCCCGGGGTGCAGGCGGTCGTGCGGTACGTCACCGACGGCGGCCTGGTGCGCTACCACGGCCAGGAGGTGGCCGCCGTCGCGGCAAAAGACAGGTTCGCCGCCGCGGCTGGCCTGCGCGCCCTCGCGCCAGACTGGAACGTGAAGAAGCACACGGTGGGCTGGCAGGGTCGCAAGGCCGACAGCGCGCCCGTCTACCCCGACAACACCACCCTGAAGAAGGAGGGCGTCGCGGCCTCCGAGGGGCCGGCGCCCGGCGGAAAGCTGTCGAACAACCTGCGCGGTCCGATGAACGGGTCGCAGTTCGCCAAGCCCGGAGCCGCGGCGAAGCGCATCGACGCCGCGCGTGACGGCGCCGGGCTGCTCGCCGAGGGCACCTTCGAGACGGCCGCCCAGGTGCACACCAGCCTCGAGCCCCACGCCGCGGTCGCCGAGTGGACCAGCAGCACGGCCCTCGAGCTGTGGGTCTCGACCCAGGCCGTGGACCACGTCGCCGATGACGTGAGCAAGCGCTACCAGCTCAA
Source organism: Myxococcota bacterium (assembly GCA_047609825.1). Classification (GTDB taxonomy): domain Bacteria; phylum Myxococcota_A; class UBA796; order UBA796. Next base: position 2,835 of record JBLFXJ010000128.1, on the reverse strand, counting down.
GCGCGACGACGTGCGGGTGCACGCGAACTTCGTCGGGGGCGCCTTCGGCAGCAAGGCCAGCCTCCAGATGGAGGCGATCATGGCCATCGACCTCGCCAAGCAGGCCGAGCGCCCCGTTCGGGTGGTGCTCGAGCGGCACGACGAGATGCGGGTCGGCGGGTTCCGGCCCGCGCAGCAGCTCGAGGTTGCCGTCGCCGCCGATTCCAACGGCGAGCTGCTGGCGATCCAGTCGGTAGGCTACGGCGATTCGGGCGTCGCGGTCGGCCACACTACCGGCACCCTGATGCGCATCCCGTACAAGTCCAAGTTCAAGGACATGTCGGACTACGACGTGCTGAACCACGGTCCCCCAGGCAAGCCGTTCCGCGCCCCCGGAGGCCCGCCCGGGGCGTTCGCGCTCGAGCAGCTGGTCGACCAGGTCGCGACCATGCGGGCCGAAGACCCCATCGGGTTGCGCCGGCGCTGGGAGGAGAACGAGCCCCGTCTCCGTCTGTACGACTGGGCTGCCAAGCTCCCCGTGTGGCGCACCCGCGGGCCGCGACAGGCAGACTCCGGGCGGTACCGCCGCGGCGTCGGCCTGGCCGTCGGCGGCTGGTTCTACATCCTCGACCCGAAGACCGAGGTGGCCCTCGAGGCCGACAAAGACGGCATCCGGGTGATGTGCGCCTGCCAAGACATGGGCCAGGGCAGCAAGACCGTGGTGGCCTGGGCCGTGGCCGACGCCCTGGGCTTGCCCCGGCGCAGCGTGCAGGTGCGGTTCGGCGACAGCAGCTACCCCCACGGCCCCCTGTCGGGCGGCAGCAAAACCACCACGTCAGTGGCGCCGGCCGCCGAGGATGCGTGCGCCGCGTTCCGCAAGTCGCTCGCCAAGTTCGCCAAGGATGAGCTGGACTACAGCTCGGTCGAGATCGAGCCCACCCAGCTCGTCACCAACGAGGGCCCCCTGTCCTTCCAGGAGGTGCTCGACCAGGGCGCGCGGGTGAGCGTGGTGGGTCAGCGCAAGCGCGACCCCGGCGGCTACCTCGTGCCGATCACCTTGGGTGGCAACAAGATCGGCAAGGGCTTCCCGGGCGCGGTGCAGATCACCCATGTCGAGGTCGACACCCGCCTCGGCGGCGTCCGAGTGCTCGAGACCTGGATCGGCATCGGCGCGGGGCGCATCCGCGTTCCACCGCTGGCGCGGTCCCAGGTGGAGGGCGGCGTGGTGCAGGGCATCGGCTACGCGCTGTTCGAGGAGCGTCGGGTGGATGTGGGCACGGGCCGCATCCTCACGCTCGGCCTCGAGGACTACAAGCTGCCCGGCCTCGGCGACACCCCGCCGATCCATGTGCACTTCGAGGAGCGCGGCTTCGAGGGGGCGCTCGCAGGCGGCGCCGGCCTCGCCGAGCTGTGCACAATCCCAACCGCGGGCAGCATCGCCAACGCAGTGGCCCATGCCACCGGGTGGCGACCCCGATCGCTCCCGCTGCGTCCCGATCGTGTGCTCGCCGGTCTCGGAGGTGTCGTGTGAGCGGTGTCGCATCGGTCGTCCAGTTCCCCGAAGCCCTCGACGATGTGGAGAAGTGCACTGGCACCTTCCGCGCCGGCGGCACCGACCTCACCGATCTCCGTCGCCGCGGGCTGCACGATGGCCCGGTGGTCGATCTGTCGCGCATGCCCGAGCTGCGTGAGATCGAGCGCACCCGCGAGGGTGGACTGCGCATCGGCGCGCTGGTCACGGTGGCCGAGCTCGCCACCGACGAGCGCGTGATCATCGGCTACCCGGGCCTGGCCCAGGCGGCGGCCGGACTGGCCACGCCTCAGATCCGAGCCCGGGCCACGGTGGGCGGCAACCTGCTGCAGGATGTGCGCTGCTGGTACTTCCGCACCCCGGAGTTCGTCTGCGCGAAGAAGGGGGGCGACGCCTGCTTCGCGCGCACCGGCGATCACCTCTACCACTCGATCTTCGACCTCGGCCCTTGCATCGCGCCCCATCCTTCCACCCTCGCCTGCGCGCTGCTGGCGTTCGGGGCGATGGTCGAGGTGCACGACGATGACGAGCTGCGCACCGTGCGTGCCGTGGTGGGCAACGGCAAGAACCCCACCCAGAGCCACACGCTGAAGGCCGGCGAGCTGCTGGCCGCCATCGAGCTGCCGCCGCCGGTGGTCGGTGAGCGCTCGGCCTACTTCCGCGCCATCACCCGCAGCCGCTCCGAGTGGCCCCTGGCCGAGGTAGTGGTGCGGCTCGAGCAGGACGACGCTGGCGTCGTGGTGCGTTCCCAGGTGACCGCCGGCGGAGTGGCCAATGTGCCGATCCCGCTCAAGCCCGTGATGAAGGCGCTCACCGGCAGCGGGCCCGACGGGTTCGAGGCCGCTGCCGCCACCGCCGCCGCGGGCGCCCGCCCGTTCGAGATGAATCAGTACAAGACTGCGGTGCTCGCCGGTGCAGTGCTCGAGGCCCTCGAGCGCGCCGCCGCCGGCACCCCGGCGGAGCGTGTCCGATGACCCTCTGTGACTGGATGCGATCCAAGAGCCTCGGCACCCGCCACTTCACCAGCCAGGCCGACCTGGAGGCCGCGCTCACCAGCGTGGACTCCCCGTTCTCCTGCCTGCGCACGTGTCAGCCTTGGGGCCCCGATGGCCAGCTGTGCGCGCCCGGAACCTGCGGCGAGGAGCGCACCTGCTTCGAGCGGTCTCCGCGCAATCCCCGGCCGCAGCCCAGCACCGTCGGCTGATAACGACCGCCCCTCCGCGCGACAACCCCGGACGATCGAGGTAAGAGCGCCCGGTTTCGCGAGAGGAGGTCGACATGCGCACGTGGACGGTCCTGGCCCTGGCCCTGGTGGCCTGCGGCGA
>JBLFXJ010000127.1:0-19067 GCA_047609825.1 Myxococcota bacterium | reverse complement strand
GCCACCTCGACGCGCCCGCGTTCGCGCCCCTGCGCGCCTACCTGGCTGACGACACGGATGGCCTGAAGCGGCTGCAGCTGGCGGGGGTCGTGGCCGATCGGTTCGACCAATACGCGACCTACCGCGCCGATCTTGTGGCCGCGTGGGAGGCAGGCGCCGAGGAGGACTGGCAGGCGGTGCTCTGGCGCGATCTGGCCGATCGATTTGGCGTCGAGCATCGGGCAGCGCGGGCGCAGCGGTTCATCGAAGCCGTCCAGGCTGGCGTGCGTCCCACCGGCCTGCCCGCCCGCGCTGCCCTGTTCGGCATCCCCACCCTGCCGCCGCTGTTCGTGCAGGTGCTCGCGGCCGCGTCGGCGTGCATGCGGGTGGACCTGTACCTGTTGTCGCCGTCGTCGGAGTACTTCGCCGACCTGCGCAGTCGTCGGGCCATCGCCCGCGCCGAGCGAGCCAGCGGCCGGTCGTCCGATGAGCTGCACCTGGAGGTCGGCCACCCGCTGCTCGCGTCATGTGGCCGGGTGGGGCAGGACTTCCAGGACGTGCTCGAGCTGCACGGTGCGCCGTATGTGGAGCTGCCGGCGATCCCCGCCGCCGCCTACGACACCCCGCCGCTGGACACCGCGCTGCACGTGCTCCAGCACGACCTCCTCCTCCTGGTCGACCGCCCCGACACGGGCCCGACCCTCACCCTCGACCCGGCGGACCGCTCCATCGCCGTGCACGTGTGCCACGCGCCGATGCGCGAGGTGGAGGTGCTGCGGGATCAGCTCCAGGCGCTGTTCGATGCCGATCCCACCCTCCGCCCCGAGGACGTGGTGGTGATGACCCCCGACCTCGAGCGGTATGCGCCGTACGTGGACGCGGTGTTCGGGGTGGACGAGGGCAGCCCGCACCACCTGCCGTACCGCATCGCCGACCGCACCCTCCGGGCCGACAGCGCCGTGGTGGACGCCGCCCTCGGCCTGCTCGACCTGCTCGACACGCGGATGAAGGCGCCCGACGTACTCGACCGCTTGGCCTCGCCCCCGGTCGCGGCGCGGTTCGGGGTAGACGCCGCCGAGCTCGAGACCATCGCCCGGTGGGTGGGCGAGACGGGCATCGCGTGGGGGGTGGATGCAGCGCACCGGGTGAGCGTGGGCCAGCCCGGCCATGGGCAGAACACGTGGTCGTTCGGACTGGATCGGATGCTGCTCGGGTTCGCGATGACCGGGGGCGGCGACACCTTGTTCGGCGACGCCCTGCCCTATGACGAGATCGAGGGAGACGCGGCCGACACCCTGGCGAAGCTGCTGGCGTTCACCGATGCGCTGTTCGACCACCGGGCCCGCACCCGGGACCCTCGCACGTTGGCCGAGTGGGTGGACGAGGTGGGTGCACTGATCGACGACCTGCTCCTCGCCACCGATGACGAGGCCCCCCAGGTGCAGCGGCTGCGGGACGCCGTGGGCGAGCTGGCCGACGCCGCGGCCGCCTCGGGATTCGACGAGCCCCTGCCGCTGCGCGGGGTGCGGTGGATGCTTGCCCAGCGGTTCGAGCAGGAGCGGTCCAGCCACGGGTTCGCGTCGGGCGGGGTGACCATCGGCGCCCTGCTCCCCATGCGGTCGCTGCCGTTCCGGGTCGTCGCGCTGCTCGGCCTCGACGAGCGCTCGTTCCCGCGGCGCGACCGTCCACCGGCGTTCGACCGCATCACTCAGCGCCCCCGGGCCGGCGACCGCACATTGCGCGACGAGGACCGGTACCTGTTCCTCGAGGCCATCCTGTCGGCCCGCGACCGCCTGATCATCACCTACACGGGCCGATCGGTGCGCGACAATAAGGAGCTGCCGCCGTCGGTCGTGGTGAGCGAGCTGCTCGACTGGCTCGACCGGGCGTTCCCCGGCGAGGTGCTGCCGTCGCGGATCGTACGGGTTCGCCACCCGCTGCAGCCGTTCAGTCCGGCGCTGTTCTCGGGCGACGACCGCTGGTACAGCTACTCGCCGTCGTTCGCCGCTGGCGCGAAGGCGCTGCTCGGCGACCGCGATGTGCCTCCGCCGTTCCTGATCGGCACGCTGGAGGTCACTCCGGAGGAGCGGCGGGAGCTGGCGCTGCGGGATCTGGAACGGTTCCTCGGCAACCCGGCCCGCACCCTGCTCGGCTCGCGGCTCGGGTTGGTGCTCGAGCGTCACACCACCACCCTGGCCGATCGGGAGCCGCTGGTGCCGGACGCCCTCGAGCGGTACCACCTGGCGGCGCCGCTCCTCGCACGAGCGCTCGCCGGCTTCGACTGGCGGGAGCTGTGGCCGGCCCTGTATGCGAGCGGTCGGTTCCCCCCCGGAGTGCCCGGGCTGTGCGTGTATGACGAGATCCACCCGCTGGTGAAGATGGTCGCCGATGCGGCCCGGCCGTGGCTCGCGGGTGAGCGGCTGCGCGCGGTGGAGGTGGATCTCGAGCTGCCGCTGCGGCACGGCACCTCCCGGCTCGTGGGCTGGCTGGGGGATGTGTGGCCCGGCGCCCAGGTCGACCTGCGCTATGCCCGCTTGCGGCCGCACCACGAGCTCGCCGCGTGGGTCCGCCACCTGGCTCTGTGTGCGGCGAATATGCCTGGAACGCCGCGAACCACGGTGCTCGTCGGCCGGCACCCGACCAAGCCGCTCGCGTCGGTGGTGCAGCTGCTGCCGGTGGATCCCCGGGAGGCGCGGGATCGGCTCGCGTGGCTGGTGCGGATGTTCTGGTGGGCCCAGACCCGCGCTGTGGCGTTCTTCCCCGACAACAGCAAGCGCTACCTCGACGACGCCCGCCGGCTGCACTTCCTCGACGAAGAGGCCCTGCTCGCGAAGGCGCGCAACCGGTTCCACCAGGGGCGCCAGCGGGACGGTCTGGCCGACGCCTACGTGCGCCTGCTGTTCACCGGCCTCGACCCGTTCGATCCGCAGTCCCCCGACTTCCCGGTGCGGCTCCCGCGGCTCGCGGAGCTGGTGTGGGAGCCGCTGCTGAGCCACCGCCGGTCCGACCCGGATGCGCCGCCTGCGCCGATGGTGGTGCCATGAGCATGCTGCGGCTCGACCCGCTGACCGTCCCGCTGGACGGCGTGCGCCTGGTGGAGGCCAGCGCCGGCACCGGCAAGACCTTCACGATCACGGCGTTGCATCTGCGGCTGCTGGTGGAGCGGGGCCTGCGGGTGCGCCAGATCCTCGTGGTCACGTTCACCCGGGCGGCGACCGCCGAGCTGAAGGACCGGCTCCGGCGGCGGCTCGGCCAGGCGCTGGCGGCGGTGCAGGGGGGCGAGGCGGAAGACGAGGTGCTGGCCGGGCTCGTGGCGCGGTGGACCGACCGCACGGCGGCCCGGCAGCGGCTCGAGCTGGCGCTGATGGAGGTGGATGACGCCGCAGTGTTCACGATCCACGGGTTCTGCCAGCGCATGCTCCAGGAGTTCGCGTTCGAGAGCGGTGCCCGGTACGACGTGGAGCTGGTGGAAGACGAGCGCCCGCTTATTACCGAGGTACTTGCAGATTTTTGGGCCGACGAGGCCGAGAAGAGCCCACCCCAGATCGTGCGCCACCTGGTGCGCCGGCGGGTGTCGCCGGAGAGCTTGCTCGATCTGGCGGCGAAGGTGGTGGGAGACCCCACGCTGCGGGTGGTTCCCGACGCCGATGGACTGCTCGACGATGCGGCAGCACTGCAGGCCATCGCCCGGTGGAAGGTGGCCCACCACGCCGCTGTCGACCTGTGGTGGGCGCACCGGGAGGAGGTGATGGACCGGCTCCTCACGGGCCCGCTGAACCGAAACAAGTACCGGTCGAAGACGATCAAGAGCGACTGGCTCTGGCTCGTGGATCGCACCTTCAGCCAGACCAGCACCGGGCCCGAGGAGCTGCCGGAGTTCTTCGAGCGGCTCACGCCGGCGGCGCTGGCGGCGGGCACCCGCACCGGCCACGCGCCGCCCTCCCACCCGTTCTTCGACGCAGCCGCCACCCTGCTCGACGCCTACCGGGCCACCCGCGGCCCGGTCGAGGCGTGGATCCTCCGGTTTCGGCGCAAGATGGTGGACGCCGTGCGCGCGCGCGCGGCCGCGGCGAAGCAGAAGGCCCGGCTGGTGGCCTATGGTGACCTGCTCCACGCCCTGGCCGAAGCGCTGGACCGCGAAGAGACCGGGGACCGGCTCGCCGAGCGGATCCGCGAGCGCTACCCGGCGGCCCTGATCGACGAGTTCCAGGACACCGACCCGGTGCAGTACCGCATCTTCGGGCGGGTGCATTCCGAGGCCACGCTGTTCCTCATCGGCGACCCGAAGCAGGCGATCTACGGGTTCCGCGGGGCGGATGTCATCGCCTACCTCGACGCCCGCGACGACGCGCAGGAGTCGTATACGCTCTCGGTGAACTGGCGGTCCGATCCGGGCTTGCTCCGGGGGATCGCGGCGCTGTTCGCGCCCCACCCCGCACCCTTCCTCGACCCGCGCATCACCTTCGTGGACGTGGACCCCGCCCCGGCGGCCACCGAGCGTCTCATCGGGCCCGGCGCGCCGGTGGAGCTGGTGCTGGTGCCACGCCGGCCCCGCTGGGTGGAGACCTGGCGCTCGCCGCTGCTCTCCACCGCGTTCCGCGACGACCACTACCCGAAGTGCGTGGCCGCCGAGGTGGTGCGCCTGCTGCACAGCGACACCCTCCTGACCACGAAGGAGGCGCCGGAGGGTCGGCCGGTTCGGCCCGGTGATGTGGCGGTGCTGGTGCGCACGAACAAGCAGGCCCGCGCGCTACACCGGGAGCTGCAGGCGCGGGGCGTGCCGGCCGCGCTCCAGGGCGACGCCTCTGTCCTCGAGTCGCCGGAGGCGCGGGACGCCGAGGCCCTGCTCGCGGCGCTGGCCGATCCGGGCGACCGCGGGGCGGTGCGCGGGGCGTTGGTCTCGCGGGTGATCGGCTTGGATGCACACGATCTGCTCGATGCGCAGCAGGATGAGGCCACCTGGGAGGCGTGGTCCGGCCGGATGCACCGCTGGGCCGCGATCCAGCTGCGCCACGGCTTCCTCCAGGCCTTCCGCACCGTGCTCGCCGAGCGTGACGTGCCGCGTCGCCTGCTCGGCCAGGAGGGGGGCGAGCGGGTGCTCACCAACCTGCTCCATCTCTCGGAGCTGCTTCAGCAGGTGGCCACCGAGCAGCGCCTCGGCACCGCCGGCCTGCTCCACTGGTTGCGCCGGGCGCGGGAGGGGCAGCGGGAGGGCCTGGACGCGGACGCCGGGCAGCTGCGGCTGGAGTCCGACTCCGGAGCTGTGGAGCTGGTGACGGTGCACCGGTCGAAGGGGCTCGAGTACCCCATCGTGCTGGTGCCGCATCTGTGGTCGGGCGTGTGGGTGAGCGAGCGCGACCCGGTGCTCCGGTTCCATGACCCGGCGGCCGGCGGTCAGCTCACCCTCGACCTGGGTGGGCCCGACCGGGCGGCGAATCTCGAGCGTGCGCGGGCTGAGGAGCTGGCCGAGAACCTGCGCCTGCTCTACGTCGCGCTCACCCGGGCGAAGCATCGGGCCATCGTGTTCTGGGGGGCGTTCCGCGGCTTCGACAGCAGCGCTCTGGCGTGGCTGCTCCACCCGCCCGCCGGTCCGCCGGAAGACCCGGTCGGCTGGCTCCAGTCCGCGCTGGCCGACATGCGGGACACCGACCTGCGGGATGCGCTGGATACGGTGGCGGGGCGCAGTCCTGATGTGGCGGTGCGGGTGCTCCCCGATGATGCCGACGTGCGGTGGGTCTCGTCGGCGGAGCCGGTCGCGCCGCGCGAGGCCCGCACACCCACCCGCACGGATCTGCGGGCACGGCGGATCGGCTCCTACAGTGCGCTGGTCCGGGGCGCGCCCCACACCGACACGCCGGTGGACCACGACGCGGGCGTGGAGGTGGTGTTCGGCGCGGGGGAGGGGCCGGTGGTGCCGATGGCGGAGTTCCCCCGCGGGGCCGGGCCGGGCACAGCACTGCATGCGGTGCTCGAGGTGCTCGACTTCCAGGTGCCGCCGGAGCCCGTGTCGGTCGGGGCGATGCTCACCCGCCACGGGGTGGACCCGGAGTGGGGGCCGCTGGCGGCCGAGGCGCTGGGCCACGTGCTGGCCACTCCGCTGGGGGATGGTGCGCCCGCCTTGGCGGAGGTGCCGCGGTCCCATCGGCTGGACGAGCTGGAGTTCGTGATCACGGTGGACGGCGGGCTCACGGCGGCGGCGCTCGCGGAGCCGTTCCGGCGCCATGGCGGTCGGTTCGTCGCGTCCACCGCCGACCGGCTCGCAGAGCTCGGGTTCCCGCCGCTGGAGGGTTTCCTCCGGGGCGTGGTGGACCTGGTGTTCGCCCACGAGGGCCGGTGGTGGCTGGTGGACTACAAGTCGAACCACCTGGGCGACCGGGCTGGGGACTACCGGGGCGACGCGCTCCGGGAGTCCATGGCGCACCACCACTACGTGCTGCAGTACCACCTGTACCTGGTGGCCCTGCACCGGTACCTGGGCCGGCGCCTGCGCGGGTATGACTACGACCGCGACGTGGGCGGCGCGCGGTACCTGTTCCTCCGCGGCATGGACCCCGAGCGCCCGGGCAGCGGCGTGTACGCCGACCGCCCGTCGCGGGAGCTGGTCGAGGCGCTGGATGCGGTGCTGTCCGGGGCGGGTGGCTAGGCCTGCGGAGCTGTCTCCCGGCGTTCATCCGAGCTGATCTCGCCGTCCTCCAGCCGCACCACCCGGTTGGCGGCCGCCATCACCTTTGGGTCGTGGGTGGCGAACACGAACGTGATGCCGTGCTCCCGGTTCAGCATCTGCATCAGCTCGATGAGGGCGGCGCCCGTGGTGCTGTCGAGGTTCGCGGTGGGCTCGTCGGCCAGCACCAGCGCTGGCTTGCCTGCGATGGCCCGCGCCACCGCGACCCGTTGCTGCTGGCCGCCGGAGAGCTGGTTCGGCCGCCGGTCCTCCAGCCCCTCCAGCCCCACATCCTTCAGGGTCTGGAGCACTGTCTTCCGGCGCTCGGCCTGGCTCTTGCCCTGCAGCAGGAGCACGAACTCCGCGTTCTCATATGCGCTGAGCACGGGGATCAAGTTGTACGACTGGAACACGAAGCCGAGCCGGTCTCGCCGGAGCTGGGAGAGCGCGGATGCCGACATCGTGGACAGCTGCGTGCCCTCGATGGTCACCTCGCCGCTCGTGGGCAGGTCGAGCCCGCCGATCAGGTTCAGCAGGGTGCTCTTGCCCGATCCGGAGGGGCCCATCAGCGCGAGGAAGTCCCCCGGCTCCACGTCGAGGTCGACCCCACGGAGCGCGCGCACGGTGTAGGCGCCCTGCACGTAGTCGCGGGTGGCACCTCGGACGGTGGCGATGGCCATGACAGCTCCTCGTTCAGTGGTGACGCATGGCGTCGACTGGCTGCAGCCGGGTGACCCGCCACGCGGGCCAGGCGGCCGCGGCGACGGTGAACAGGACGGCCCCGACGAAGTACTGGGCGATCCGCGGAACGTCCCAGCCGCCCATCATCAGTGCGTCCAGCGAGATGCCACCGGAGCTCATCTGCTCGCCCATGTAGGCGGTGAGGTCGATGCCATAGGTCACGGAGTACCAAGACGGGATGGCGCCGAGCGCCACGCCGAGCACGGCGCCGACGAACCCGAGGGTGGCACCCTCGAGGAGCACGAGGGCGGCGATGGAGCGGCGCGGCATGCCCACCGCCATGAGCATGCCGAACTCCCGCGTGCGCTCCAGCACGCTCATCAGCACCGTGTTCAGCACGCCGAGCGCCACGATGAACCCGATGATCACCAGGAGGAAGTCGTTGGACTCCTTGTCCACCTCGATCAGGGCGACGAGCTCTGGGATCGCGGCCTTCCAGCTCAACACGTCGAGGTCGGGACGGTCCACGGCCGCGCGTGCGACGAGGGTTGCGGCGTCGGCGTCCCGGGCGTTCGTCAGGTGCACCGCGACCTGCCCCGCCGCGTCGTCCACCGTGAGCAGCTCCCGTGCTGCGTCGAGGTGGATCACGGCGAGGAAGCCGTCCATCTCGGTGCCGCCGGTGCGGAAGATGCCGCGCACGCGGAACAGCCGGGACTGCATCTCCGCCTGCCCCTTCTGCTGGCCCATGTACACGATCTTGCCGCCCAGACCGACATCGAGCTGGTCGGCCATGGTGCGGCCGATCACGATGCCGCGGGCGTCATCCGGGGCGAGCCACTCCCCGTCCACCAGCTTGTCGTCGAGCTCGCTGATCTCAGCCTCGTCTGCCGGAACCACGCCCGCGAGGCCAGCGCCGACGGAGCTCGCGGAGGACGTGAGCAGCCCGCCGAGCTGCAGCCGCTGGGTGATGACGGCGTCGGGGAAGGTCTGCCGGAGCGTGGCTGCCACGCTGTCGCTGCCCGTGACCACCAGGGTGGGCTCGCGGCTGTCCTGGAACCCGGGCGCCTGCACCACCACGTGGCCGGCGAGCTGCGACACACCCTTGCGGAGCATGTCGTTGTAGGTGCCGGTGGCGAACGTGATCATGAACACCATCACCGCGAGTCCGAACGCGATGGCGGCCGTGGTGAGCACGGTGCGGCGGGTGTTGCGGAGCAGGTTCCGCGCGGCGAGGGAGATCAGCTTGAGCATGGCATCAGTCCGCTCGGATGGCGTCGACGGGACGGATCATCGCGGCGCGTGCGGCAGGCCACACGGCGGCGAGTCCACTCACGGCGATCAGGATGAGCACGGTGGAGAGCACCGGCTCGATGTTGAATGCGCCGCGCAACACGGGGTCCATCATCACCCCGTTCACCTCGAAGCCTTCGCCGATGCTCGCCGAGAAGTCGAGGCCGGTGATGACCAGGTAGGCGTCGAGGCCCAGGCCCACGGTCACGCCGCCGACAGCCGCGATGGCACCGAGCAGGATCGCCTCCACCACCACCATCGTCACCAGCTGCCGGGGTGCCACACCCAGCGCGCGCATCACCCCGAACTCGGTGGTGCGCTCGAACACCGACACCAGCATCGTGTTCACCACGCCGAAGCTGGCCACCAGGAACACGATGCCGAGCAGCATTCCGGCGGTGGCGGTCTGCATGCTCATCATCTGTGCGGTGGACGGTGACACCTGCGACCAGGTGCGCACGAGCAGGTCGGGCTCGGCGGCCGAGATCGCGGCTGCGAGGGTGTCGAGGGCCTCGCGGTCGGTGGAGGTGAGGGTGAGCTGGTGCACCTGGTCGGGCAGCACCATCAGCTCCTGCAGGTCGGAGAGCAGCAGGTAGGCGCCGCCCTTGTCCATGCCGATGTCGCCCGTGTGGAACAGGCCCTTCACCGTGTACAGCACGTTTCCGGTGGAGCCATCGGCCGCCTGGGTGACCGCGATCACCTCGTCGCCAACGCCCAGCTCGAGCTCTTCGGCCAGCTTGCGCCCGAGGAGGATGCCACCGGATTCGGCAGCGTCGAGGTAGGTTCCGGCCTTGATCCGCTCAGCGATTGGCGTGACCGCTGACTCCCGCACGGGGTCGATGCCTACGAGCCGGGCGCCCGCCGAGCGGGTGGCGCCGCCGAGCAGGCCGAAGCCCATCAGCCGCGGGGTGACCCCCTGCACGCCGGGCATCGCGTCGATGGTCTGGAGCACCTCGTCGGCGTGCGCGATGGTGTCGTACATCGAGCGCTTGGCGGGGTAGTCCACGTGGTGGACCTGGATGTGGCCGAGCTGCTGGTTCACCATCAGGTCGAACATGTTGTCGTACATGCCGTCGATCAGGCAGATCGACGCCATGCACAGGGCGACGCTCACCGACATGGCGCTGGCGGTGACGAGGGTGCGGCGCCCCTGACGGGTCAGGTTGCGCCAGGCGATGGCGATCCAGATCATATGGCCGCTACTTCTTGAGGGACTGGAGCGTGAACATCGACTCGGGCACGTCCGCGTCGAACGAGAGGTCGAGGTAGCGCACCACCGTGTACTCGTCGGGCTTGTCGGCGGGCACCAGGCGCATGACGCTGGGCAGCGTGCGCCCGGCCATCTCCTTGGGCTCCTCCCAGGTCATCGTGCGGGCCAGCTCGCCATCTTCGTCCTTGTACCGCACGGCCACCGGCACCCGGTCGTCGGTGACCTCCACCTCAAGGCTGCCCCACACCACCGGCGCATCGGGCTTGGGCGTGAGCACCACCACCCAGTTGCCGCCTGCGTTCTGGGTCGGCGTGGTCCAGGTGTACTGCTCGGAGAGGCGGTTCTCCTTCACCAGGTCGTCGTTCGAGAAGTGCGAGCCCATCCAGGCGCCGGACATCATGCCGGCGGGCACCTTCATCGTGCGGTCCACCTTGGGCATGTAGTTCCAGATGTTGTCGTCGACCTTGAGGGTGGCCATGCCCTTGTCCTTCGCGGGCTCGTCGATCACGATGAGCGACTTGTCGGTGCCCCGGGCCCAGGTGCGCATCTTCATTGTGCGCTCATAGCGGGAGGTCTTCACCGCCATCTCCATGGTGGCCGTGCTCGACTCGCCGCGGAACAGGTCGTCGGTGGCGTCGAGCAGCTCCTGGGCCGTGGGGGCGCCGAAGGCCAGGGCGCTGAGGAGGACGAGGGCGGTCATGGGGCACTCCTGGTGTGCCAGTGCTCGATGAGCACCGGCAGCTCCGATTCGATGAACGCGTTGAAGTCCCGCAGCTCGCGCAGGCGCAGGGTGCGTGCTGGGGGGGCTCCGATCGCGTCGAAGTAGGCGAGGGCCTCGTCACCGACCCGGCGCAGCACTTGCACCCGGGCGCGCTCCGCCTCGAGCAGCCGGGCCCAGCAGCCTTCGACGAGGCGGAAGTAGGCGGACCGATCCCCAGCGAACCGCACCCGCTCCACCATGCCGGCCCGGATGAGTGAGCGGGTCTGGGTGCTGATCGCGCCGCGGGAGGCGAGGACCGCATCGGCGAGCTGGGCGCTGGACTGGTGAGGGGGGTCGCACAGCAGCAAGTGGCCGATGATTCGGCCCGAGACAGGCGAGAATCCCCCGTTCTCGAACAGCATCGCGATCTGGTCCACCAGGAGTCGCGCGCGGTCCTCCAGTGCTTCTTCGTGCATGAACATTTAGTTAGTTCTGAATGTTCACGCAGGCAAGCAGGAATGCGATCCGCAGGGGCTCACGGCGAGATGAGGTCGAACAGGTCCTCGATGTACTGACCGTGGCCGAGCAGCCGATCCGACGGGAATGACACCGCCCACACCTCGTCGTGGTCGGCCGTGATCTCCTTGATCACGCTGGAGCTGCCGATCACGTGCAGGGTGTTGCCGTTGGACAGTCGCCAGGCCTGCCCATTGGTCTCGGCGAACGCGCCGGAATCGTGCATCCACACCTGGGTCAGGGTGCCGTCCCCTTCGTCCACCTCGTACTCGCGCACCAAGGTGGTGTCGGGCCCGGACACCGGGTGGGAGGAGAGGAGGAGGGTGCCGGCGTCGGTCCACGAGATGCCGTGCTGCCAGGTGAACTGGCTGTCGCGCGGGTCGAAGCGGAAGCCGCCCGCGACTTCGCCAGCCCACCAGCGGCTGGCGCCCGTGGAGCGCTCCACCTCGACCACCGAGCTGTTCGTGTAGAAGCTGTACAGGTAGGTGTCGCGCTCGGGCGAGTAGTAGATGCCGTTGGATTCGCACGAGCCCGACCCGGGCCAGTCGTCGGCGCAGGTCCAGATGACGGTGCCCTCGGCGGCGCCAGGGGCCCGCTCGATCAGCGCCTCACGGCCGCCATGGGCTTGGCTGCCCCACGCCAGGGTGCCGTCCGGCAGCTCGACGAAAGCATGGTGCAGACCTGGGGTGTCGATGACTTCGATCTCTCGGTCGAGGTAGGTGCGGTGCACCCTCGAGCCGCGTCCGCTGTCGAAGCTGGACCAGTAGGTCGCGTCGTCCCACAGGATGTGGTCACCGCCCACAGAGACCTGCGCGAACAGGGTCCAGTGCCGGCTGGGCGCTGGACGGGCCCACACCATGCGGCCCTGGCGGTCCATGATGAAGGTCCAGTAGGTGCCGCCCACCCAGCCGCCATCATTCTGGTTGATGCTGGATAGCAGCCAGTTGTCGCCCGGCGCCCACGCTGCGGGCTCGGACAGGTGCACGGTGGCCACGGGCAGGTCGCGGGGCGGGTCGGCAGTGCGGATGGGCGGGCCCGAGGTCTGTACGCCACCGACCACCACCTGCCACTCGGCCTCCATGCCGAACGGGATGCCCACGAGCAGCTGTTGGTTGACGCCGACCTCGGCCGCCATTGTGGGGGACGAGAGCCACACACCGTCGTCGACGCTGAACTCCACGTGGGCGTCCTGAGCCGCGTCCTGGGTCCACGAGACGTACGCCATCGCGCCGATCTCGGCGTGCAGCTCCCACGACAGCTCCCCGACGTTCGCCGGCTCAACATCGGTGTCGGTGTCAGTGTCAGTGTCGGTGTCCGCGTCGGAGTCGGTGTCCGCGTCGGAGTCTGTGTCCGCGTCGGAGTCTGTGTCCGCGTCGGAGTCGGTGTCCGCGTCGGAGTCAGTATCGGCGTCCGCAGCCGGGTTTGGCGCTGCAGAGTCATCTCCGTCGCCCTTGCCGTCTCCGCACCCGGCCAGCGCAACCGCCAGCAGCAACCACATACGACTCGTCATCACATCCCCCGGGATGCGCGCACGATGCCCCGTCCGCGGGCGACCTGCCACACCCCTGGACCGACTCCGGGTCAGTAGCAGGCCCAGGCCAGGGCGAGCTCGTCAGGGTGGCTGGCGCACTGGGTGATGTGTGCGCACCCGCTGTCGCCCCACATGGTGGGAACGTGGTCTTCGGAGTCGAGCTGGAGCAGGAGGTGCATCGTGGTGCCGCACTGCCGACAGGTCGGGTATTCGATGCCCTGGACCCAGAACGGCCAGCCGCCGAGTTTGTCGCCCGCGCGGGGGAACTCGCCCTCCTGGTACTCCTCCTCCGCTTCCTCCGACAGCTCGAGGGCGCCCTCCTCCACATTCGGGGCGTCGTCGTGCTCGGTCCAGCCGACGATCGCCTGGGCGGGGAGGGGGTCGAAGCCGGTGGGCTGGCCGAGGGCGCCATCGCCTCGCGGCACCCGGCGCACGAGGCTGGCGCCCGAGAACGCCTCCCACCCGCTCAGCGCCACCTCGCAGATCGCGGGCTCCTCAGTGAGGCAGTAGAACACCTGGATCAGGCCCTCGCCGTGGCCCGGGGCGTCGGTGGGGAGGGTGGAGGCGTCGAGCTGGGCCAGCAGGCGCAGGGAGTGACCGCAGGAGGGGCAGGTGGGCCAGTCGGTGCCCGCGGGCAGCCATGCGCGGCCGCCGAACCGGCTGCCGTCGGGCGCGCCCTCGCCGTCGTCCACCCGGGGACGCCACGTGGGACGGCGGTGGGGGAGGAGCCAGTCGGGCAGGGCCGAGACCAGGGCGGGGATCGTGGGCGCCTCGGGCTCGTGGGTCGGCTCGACCACCGGCGGAGTGTCGGGTGGGGCAGGACTGTCGGGCGGAGGCGGAGGGTCGGCCGGCGGCTCCGGCTCTGCGTCCGACACTCCGAACAGGCGGCGCCACCACGACATGTTCCGACTCCTCATCCGCGTGGGAGATTGTACGGTGTCAGCCCGTGATCGCGAAGACCTGGTTTCGGAAGGCCGCACACTCGGCGCCCGCGGCCTCGGCCAGCGCCTGCTGCTCCGTCTCGGCGACGGCGAGCGCCCGGCCGAGGCCCTCGAGCACGCCGTGCAGCGCCTCGGCCGACTCTCGGGGCGACGCGTTTGGTGTGGACTCGGGCAGATCGCCGATCATGCCGAACGGCGACAGCACGTCGGTGAGGCTGGCCAGCAGGCCCTCCGCGAGGCGGCTCGCGCGGACGAGGGCGCGCTCGTCATCGCCGGCGAGGGCGAGATCCAGCCGGTCGAGGGAATCGGAGACCGAGGCGATGGCGGGCCCCACCACGGCGACGCGCTGCTCCAGAGGTTGGAGGCGCGCATTGCTCGCCGTCCAGCCCTCGGCCAGGGTCTTCAGGGTCTCCACCACCGGCGCGAACTCGGGCTCGGCCAGCGCGCGCTTCTGCTGCTCGATGAACGCGGTGAGCCGCGCCTGTGCGGCGCCAACGCCAGCCAGGTGGGGCTGGACCACCGACTCGAGATACCGGAGCATCGCGCGTCGGGCGGCGAACGGGTCGGCCGCATCCGCTTCATCGGCCGACAGGCTCCACTCAGCGGTGACCTCGGCCACCACGTCGTCGCCGGGGACGTGCCACTCCAGGTCGGGGCGCAGCCGTCGCTGCGTCTCGATCACGCTCAGCGACTGGAGTGCTGCCTGGATGCGCAGCAGGTGCACTTGGGCGCGCGAGCCGCGGTCCACCTGGGCGCGCACCTCGGCGATCTCGGACTTGAACGGGAGATCGGGGTCGGACATCGGTCGCTCACGCCACCAGGACGGTGGGCGCGCCGAGGATCAGGGATGACCCGTGCGCGGTGATCGAGCCGATGCGGGCGCAGGGAGCGCCGGCGACGATGACTGTGGGAGAGCCGACGGCGACCGGGGCGGGCGGGCCACAGCCGACCGCGATGTCGCCCATGCGGGACACCGGGCTTCCGCAGACGATCACGGTGGGGGCGCCGAGGACCAGGGTCTCGGGGCCGTGGATGCAGCCCGGTGCGCAGAGCATCGGGCACGGCGAGGTCATGTCGCCGATTCGGGAAGCTGGAGTGCCCACAGAACACCTCTCGACAGAACAAAAACGCGACAGAACACGGTCATCGTAGCACGGCCGGTCACGGCGCACCCAGTCTCTGGCCCAGGGTCGTCGGCGCGCACACCTCGCCCACGTCGCAGCCGCACCGCCACCGCTCCGATGGGTTGGGCTGACCCAGCGCCAGGAGCGCGCGCACACAGTCGTCATTGCCCTTGGTGAACGCGATCTCCACCGGGGTGATGCCGTCCACCTGGAGCGAGAGCGTGGCGGGTGCGAGCTGGCCCAGGGCGAGCACGCAGGACACATGCCCGTGAGCCGCCGCGAGGTAGGCCGGCGTGCGGTCCTCGCCGTCGCGCGCCTGCAGGGCGCCGGGCACATCGGCGAGGGCTCCGAGCACGTCGGCATGGCCAGCCCGCGCTGCCGCACACGCCGCTGGACCCGCTGTGCCGTCGAGGGCGCACAGGGCGGTCGGGCACAGCTCGGCCACCACCTGCACGCAGCGTCGATGGCCGCGCATGGCGGCCAGGGTGGCGGGGGTTGGACCGGCGGCGGCGGACAGCGCCGTCTCGGGGGCCGTGGTGAGGAGCAGCGCCAATGAGAGATCATCACCGGCGGCGGCGGCCATCCAAGCGGGGGCAGGGCCGCTGGCGGGCGTGGCGGCGGCGGGCTCCCGCGCGAGCAGGGCGGCGAGGGCCTCGTGGCGTCGGGCCTGCACGGCCACGAGGACCAGCTGGGCCGCGCGGCTCCGCACCCGGTCCCATGCCTCGGGCGGGAGCGCGTCGATGCCGTCCCCGTCGTCCGCGAGCACCAGCCGGTGCAGGTCGTGCACGCCGTCGTCCCCCTCATCCCCTGTGATAAGGGGCTGGAGTGGAGCGAGCATGGCATCGGATGCGCTGCGTGACTGGCTGGTGCGCGCCACGGTGGACCCGTCGCTCCGGTGGACGGCGCCGGCGGAGGCCCTCACTGCGGACGACAAGGCGCTGGTGGCCGATCCGGTGCGGCTCACCGCGCTCGTCACCGGGCTGCCCGATGGCTGGCCCACCGCTCCCCATGTGGACGAGGTGCCAGCGCCGCGCTCTCTGCCCGAGCAGGCGTGGGCCGTCCGGGTGTCGCCGGTTCCAGACGGCGCTGGTCTGCGGCATGTGCTGACGGTGGAGCCGTGGTCTCCGCCGGCGCCGGCCGGTCCGGCCCCCGACACGTCCACCTGGGTGCACGACACCGCTCGGCCCGAGGTGGCAGATGCCGTGGTCGAGGCCGACACCGAGGCCGGACTCCTGCACTTGATGCGCACGCTCACCGGGCGGGGGACGGTCCCATGATCGCCGTCGTCGGGCTCGGCATCGTGGACGTGGACCACCTCACCCGGCAGGCCGAGGCGGTGCTCCGGAGCGTACGGGTGGTGCTTGTGCGCGACCGCGGCCTGGCGACGACGGCGCTGCTCGAGGGGCTGTGTCCGCAGGTGGTGTGCCTCGAACGCCACGTCTCCGACGACGAGGTGGCGGCCCGCACTGTGGACGCCGCCCTGACCCACGGCTCGGCCGCCCTCGCCGTGCGCGGGCATCCGACCTTCGGCGAGCCAGCCACCGCCCGGCTGCACGACCTGTGCGCGGTGCTCGGTGTCCCCCTGCAGCTGGTGGCCGGGGTCTCTGCACTGGACGCCGTCGCCGCCACCGTGCTCCACGACCCGCTCGCTGCCGGGCTCCAGGTGTTCGACGCCACCGACCTGGTGAACCGTTCGCGCCACCTGCACGCCGACGTGCCGCTGTGGGTGTTCGGCCTCGGCGCCCTGGTCAGCCCCGACCGCGCGCCGGCGACCGCCGAGGCCTTCGGCCCGCTGCGCGACCACCTGCTCCGGTTCTGGCCACCGTCCCATCCGTGCATCGCGGCCCACGCTGCCTCCCACCCGCTCGCCACGCCGGCGGTGCAGACCGTCGCCCTGGGTGAGCTGTGCGCCTGGGGGCCTACGCTGCACCCCGACGTGTCGCTGCTCCTGCCAGCGGTCAGCCGCTGATCCGGTCGAGGTGGTCGGCGGAGTCGAGCAGGGCCCACAGCTCCCGGTCGAGGATCGGGCGGTGCTCCGCCGGCGGCACATACAGCGTCACGCCGCCGTCGAGAGCTGCTGCATGGTCGAGCATCTCACCCAGGGCGAACGCATGCTTTCGCGAGGGCGCCAGCGGGTGTGGCGAGGCATAGAACGCGGTGGCTACGTGGGTCGGTGGGTAGAACCTGATCAGGTGGTCCCGGAACCGCACGAACCGCTCTGGACCGCTGGCCCGACCCGAGTGGATCCGGCTCTCCAGCGTGCCCACTTGCCACAGCACCAGCGGCACATCGGGCTGGAGCGGGCGTCGGCGGAGGAGCACATCGGTGGCCTCGTACATCTGGATGCCCAGGGGTCCGGGGTCGACCATCAGCTCGGAGAACAGGCAGGCAAGGGAGGAGATGCCGGGCTGTACGACGACCGACAGCCCGAGCAGGCCGGCCGCCTCGCGCACGAGGAATGGTGGGTAGCAGAACACCGTGGGGTGGCCCTGCACGGCGAACACGACGGGCCCGTGGTCCTGGGCGGCGCGCACCACCCGGGCCGCCATGTGGTGGTAGGTGTGCACCCGGTCGCGGCCCTCGACATAGCCCTCGCGGTACAGGTCGGTGACCCGCTGGCAGCGCTGCTCGAGGAAGGCACGGGTGGCGACGCCGGTGTCGACGAACAGCACCTCATTGGCGGCACGGATCGCCCGGTCTCCCTCGGGGGTGAGGTGCTCGGTGCAGGAGATGCCGAGGCCGACCACGGTGATGTCGGCGGTCACAGCAGCTCCAGCAGAGCCCGTAGGGCGGGCAGGCGGGTGGTGTGGTCGGCGCTGTGGACGTCGGCCACCGCGGCGCTGAGGGCGTCGGGGGAGGGGGCCGACCGGGTGGGGGGAGGCGGGGCAGGCGCGTCGAGGCTCGCGGTGTAGCCGACCTGCATCGCCCCATCGGCGTGCACGGCCCAGGGTCGAAGCCGCAACCGGAGGATGTGCTCGGACGCGCCGCCCGCAGGTGTGGTCGACGCCGCAACGGGTGCGTCTGTGGGGACGACGGGCGCGGACGGTCCGAGGGCGGCCCGGGCGATGTGCGGCAGCAGCGTGGTGTCGGCCCGGAGCACGGCATCGCGCTCCTCGGCGGTCAGCGTGTACGGCGCGAGGGCTGCGTCGGGCGTGGACCGCACGGCCTGCCGGAGGGCGGGGTCGAGGGCGGTGTGGATGAGCAGGTCGCGGAGGTCCATGGGCCGGGAGTCTATGCCACGGGGGGGACGAGGCGGAGCAGCCCCGCATGCCACAGCCGGAACAGGCCGGACCGGAGGTGCTCGTCGTGAGCTGGGGTGGGCATGGACGCGCGCACCTCCGCCAGGCTCGCTCGGCCGTCGCACCGCCGCACCAGCTCCAGCAGCCAGGCGGAGAGCTGGATCCGCAGCTCGGGCAGGCCGGGGGCGGCGATGCCGAGGAACCGGGGCAGCATCCAGTCGCCCGACAGGACAGGGAGATTCGGCTGCCCGACGGCCGGGTGGAGGGCTGCGCTCCACGTCCACAGGCTCGCGGGTTCGGTCCACGGGGGCGTGGGGGCGGGCAGGTTCGTGAACAGGAGCTGGAGCACGGCGCTGCGCCGCAGGCCCTCGATGAGCCGGGCGAGCCCGGGACGGTCCAGGCGGTACAGCAGGGGCAGGTCGGCGTCGGCCACCGGAGGCAACGCGAAGTGGGCGGCGAGGGAGTCCGTCAGGTGCAGTCCGGCGGCCTCGGCGGCCGCGGTCCACCCGTCCAGCCCCATGCCGTGGAACCACGGCGGGAACACGTCGGCGCCGAGCAGGTGGGCCGGCTGGTTCGGCAGGTCGTGGATCTGTACGTCGGGCCCGAGGAGCGCATGGGCGACCCGCAGGCCTGCGCGGTGGTGCGGCTGCTCGACCCAGGCGGAGGCGTCCAGGCCGAGGGTGTGCATGGTGCGTCGGAGGCGGCGGCCGGGGTGGTGTTCGCTGTTGGTGCCGACGTAGAGCACGCCTCCGGGCGCCAAGGCGCGGGTGAGGGTGCGGAACAGGGCGTCGGCGTCGGGCACGTAGTCGGCGACGGCGTGGCAGCAGATGAAGTCGAACGGGGCGAACCGGTCGGCCAGGTCGTCGCCGGCGAGATCGGCGACGTCGAAGGTGAGGTCGCCCCCGTACCCGGACGCGCGCGCCACCTCGATGGAGCGAGGGCTCAGGTCCACCCCGACCACGGTGCTGCCAGGCACCTGGGCCGCATAGGCGGCGGCCTCCCCGCCGGTGCCGCAGCCCGCGACGAGCACCCGGGCCCCGGGGCGCAGCGGAGGCGTGGCGACCCCGGCGTCGAGCCAGTGGCCGGGGAGGGCTGGCACCCCGACATGGGGGTAGGGCGTCGCGTCGTAGTGGGCGCGCACTCGGTCGGTGTCGGACACTGCCACCTCGCTGGGCTCGGGAATACTCCGGTCTGT
>JBLFXJ010000126.1:0-19074 GCA_047609825.1 Myxococcota bacterium | reverse complement strand
CTATCGGGTTCCTCCAGTCATGGAACCTGCAGGACAACCTGGGCGTGGAGCTGGCGGCGTGGGCGATGCGCGACAAGTGGGACGCAGCAATGCTCGATCGCCTGTTCGCCCTCGACGACACCGTGCCGCCCATCGAGGACCGCTGGGAGACGCTGCGCACCCAGGCCGTCACCGGCGCGCTCACGTCCCCGTTCAAGGCGTGGACGGGCGCGCTGGGGGGCAGGCCCGACGGTGCCGAGGCATCGAACAACTGGGTCGTCGGGCCGTCGCGCACGGCGTCCGGCAAGCCGATCCTGGCCAACGATCCGCACCTCGGGCAGTCGGTCCCGAGCCTGTGGTACGTGGCCGATGTGTCCGGCGGAGACATGCATGTCGCCGGGGCCACCCTGCCCGGGCTGTTCGGCGTGCCGATCGGGCACAATGAGCGGGTCGCCTGGGGCCTCACCAACCTGATGGCGGACGTGGTCGACGTGGCCGTGTTGGAGCGCGTGGGCGATGACGCGGTGCGCATCCGCGGCGAGACGGTGCCACTCGAGTCGGCCGTCGTGCGCATCGTGGTCAAGGGCGGCGATCCGGTGCGCCGCACGGTCTACCGCACGCCCATCGGCCCGGTGATCTCGGAGCTCGAAGGCACCCACGTGCTGGTGCTGCGGTGGCATGCCCTGGAGCTGGAGGACGATCTCGCTGGCGTGGTGCATGGCCTCGCACACAGCAAGTCCGCCTCCTCGCTGGTTGAGATCGCCGACTCAGCCCTGATGGTGGCGCAGGGCGTGGTCATCGCCGATGTCGACGGCGACTGGGGCTACCAGTACGTCGGCTCGGTCCCCGTGCGCAGCGCCCACTCCGGTCGGGTGCCCCATGATGGCTCGGCGTCCGGCTGGGACGGCTGGTTCGCGAGTCTCCCTGGGGAGCACGCGCCCGAGCGCGGCTGGGTGGTCACGGCCAACGCCCGCCCCACCCATGATCGGTCCTGGAATGACGAGAAGGAGCCGATCCAGGTGGATGCCATCGGGTCGGGTTGGGTGCCGCCACACCGCGCCGGTCGGTTGGCCGAGCTGCTGGAGGCCACCGAGGGTGCCACCCCCGCCGACATGTCGGCAATGCAGCTCGATCTGCTCGATCCGGTGGCGCGAGACCGCCTGCCAGCGCTGCTCGAAGGGGTCACGCCGAGCGAGGTGGCCAAGCCGTGCACCGACGTGCTCGCTGCCTGGGATCATACGATGGCGGCCGACAGTGCGGGCGCCGCTGTGTGGACCCGGCTGCAGACCTCGCTCACCCGAGCGGCCCTCGCGGACGATCTGTCGGCCGAGGGCCTCGCCATGTATCTGTCGGCCACCGGACCCAGCCGCACGTTGCTCGCGGCGGGCAAGCTCGAGGGGTGGATGGACGACCGGGTGGCGACGGTGTCCACCGCGCTGGACGAGGCGTGCCGGCGGGTGATCGCCGTGCACGGGGTGGATCCGGCGGGCTGGCGGTGGGGGGATGCGCACCCGCTCCGCCTCGAGCACCGGTTCGCCAGCGGGCGCGACATGCTGGCCGAGTGGAACATGCGCGAGGTGCCGTTCGGCGGCAACGGGGCCACCGTTGCGGCGGCGGGGCACGGCTGGCTCGGCGACGAGCGTCCGGTCGGCGGCATGGCCTCGCTTCGGCTCGTGGTGCCGTTGGACGATGTCGGCGCGGCCACCCTGGTGCATCCCGGCGGCCAGGCCGGGCAGCCCAAGTCGCCGTTCTACGCCAGCCACTTCGATGCGTTCGTCGCTGGCGAGACGGTGCCGCTGTGGTTCGACGACGACGACGTGGGCCGGGAGTCGGTGTGGTCGATCACCCTCGCGCCATGAGGGGGCTCACTTCGGGCCGAGGAGCAGGGTGGGGCGTACCCGCCAGCCGGTCTTCGGCGTGAGGCTGTTGCCCCTGAGCGGCAGGCGTCGAATGGTGCGGTAGTTGTCCTGCACGCCCTGCTTCAGCTTGGTGCGTCCGCCCTCTACGATGCAGCCGAACCATCCGTCCGCCACGTCGCTTCGGAGCTCGGACAGGTCGGCGTAGAGCGGTCCGGTCTCGTGGTTCACGTCCCACAGGGCGATCAGGTGGCCGTGGGGCGCGAAGCCGGCGTAGGTGGGGAGCCACACCGCATATGGCGACCAGACCTCGCCTTCGCACGACTCGGCCAGAGCCCGCACCACCTCATCACCGGCCGCGACATCGGCCTCGG
This sequence comes from Myxococcota bacterium, assembly GCA_047609825.1. Lineage (GTDB taxonomy): Bacteria > Myxococcota_A > UBA796 > UBA796. Next base: position 16,865 of record JBLFXJ010000126.1, on the reverse strand, counting down.
TGGGCACCAGTCGGCTGCGGTCGTCGCGCTGGTCGAGGAACACCAGCTGGGCGGTGAACGCGAGGGCGGTGAAGGCGACGGCCGCGGCCCCGCCCGTGTGCCGCATCCGGCCCGCGGCGATCCCCAGGCCGAAGCACGCCACCCAGTGCAGCGGGATGTACACGTTCAGGAAGCCGCCGAAGTGACCTCGCATGAGGGCGGCGCTGACTAAGGCGGTGGTGGCGACCCCGACTCCAAACACCCAGCGCCAAGATGCGTGGCGAGCGCGAACGAGCACCACCGCCTGCACTCCTACGGCGACGATCGCCGCACCTACGACCGCGAAGCCGATGGCGATGGACACGCGGTCGGTCTCGACGCCCCGCGGTGCGGCGAGCTGCAGCCCGATGGCGGCGGCGAGCACAGCTCCGACGGCCGGTGGGAGCCACAGCGCGGCATCGTGGAGTTGGGGCGCGATGGACCGGGTTCGGCTGACGATCCACAGTCCGCCGAGCGCCATGGGCACCGGCAGCGTGCGCATGAGCTCCGCCGGCACACCGGGGAGGATCCGGTCGAACACGGTTGGGTGGGAGCCCGGAACGCCCAGCAGGTAGGTCAGGAAGAGGCCGTCCGTCCGAACCTGCAGGCCGAGGGTGAGGAGCCCAGCGGGGACCGCCGAGGCGAGCACGAACTGGACAGCGCCGCGCACGCCGTCCCGGGCGAGGATCCCGAACAGCAGGGGGAAGCCGAAGATCGCCGCGTTGTGCTTGACCGAGAACGCAGCCGCGAGGAGCAGGCCGGCGGCGACGGGCGCGCCTCGACTGCGCTCGAGCCCGGCGACCACCGCGCCAGCGACCAGGGCCATGTACAGACCGTCCGGCCGGACGAGATCATAGAATCCGCCGCTCGCCGAGTAGCACCCGAGGAAGCAGGCTGCGGCGAGCAGTCCGACCACCCGTCCGCTCCCTTGGCGGGCGACCCCGACGGCGAGGAGGGCGGCGGCGGTGAGGGTGCCGACGATGCTGACTGCGCGTCCCAGCGCGGGTGAGAGGCCGCCCACTCCAAGCGCCGCGAGCACCGATGAGTAGCCAGGCGGATAGATGTACGGAATGAAGTCTGCGCTCGGACGGACATACAGCGGCAGCCCCTGCTGCAGGCGCCAGGCATGCGCGAGCATGCCGCCCTCCATCCACTCCAGGTCATACGCATACGGGAGTCGGCCGGCCCAGACCCAGAGGATCTGGGTCACGAGCCAGGCCGCGGCGCCCAGCGGGAGCAGGTCGAGCAGTCGGATCGGCGCACGCATCGGGCCTGACTAACCGGTTGTCGATGCATCCCGTGCGGGTGCGCAGGGCGGAGACGAGACCTATTCGGCGCACATCACCAGCTCTTCGGGGGCCGGCATGAGAGGGCTGTCGAACACGCCGGTGAAGCAGCGGCCTTCGCGGACGCCCTCCCACACGCTGTCGTCGATGAACGTCACCTCGAGCACGCGCAGCCGGCGGCTGTACCGCCAGGTGCAGGGTCCGACCAGGTCCACCTCGCAGGTGCCGTCCTCGAACAGGGTGGCCAAGATCGGCAGGCACGGGCCGAAGCCGCAGTATTCGCTGGTCAGCTCGACGGGGAACTCGGGTGCAGCCTGGGCAGCGGTGGACAGACCGGACAGCAGCACGACGAATGCGATGGCGCGCAAGGGACCTCCTTGGAAGGTGCGCAGCATGCGTGACGCATGTGCGATCGACAAGTGGGGTTCACGGAACGGTGGCACCCGCGGTACGGTCTGGGAGTGACCTTGCTTCTGTCATGGGTGCTGCTGGCCGCAGCCGCCGAGCCGCTGGAATGCGGTGACGGGCGGGAGCGCATGGCCGAGGGGCGCTCGGAGTGGTGCGTGGTGTCGGGCGCCGACGGGCCGATCCGGGAGGGGCCGTTCCGCGAGACCCATGAGGGTGGCCGACCCGCGGCCGAAGGCCAGTATGAGCGCGGACGGCGCGTCGGCGACTGGTACCTGTACCACCCGAACGGGCAACGCAAGGCAGAAGGCGGCTACGACGCCGATCAGCGGCAGCGGGGCTGGCTGTTCTGGTACGCCAACGGCGCACAGGAGTCCGTGGGCGGGTTCCTCAATGACCAGCGGCATGGGGCGTGGTCCTACTGGCACGAGAATGGCAAAAAGTGGTTTGAAGGCGAGTACTCGCTGGGTAAGGCGTCGGGCGAGTGGTCCTACTGGTACCCGGACGGTGGCAGGGAGGCAGCCGGGGGCTTCGTCGCCGGGGCGAAGTATGGCGAGTGGTTCTCCTGGTACGAGGACGGCACTCCCAAGGCGAAGGGGGCGTACACCAGCGGCGCCCGCGACCGCGCGTGGACGTTCTGGCGCCCCGACGGCAGCGTTGGGCGGCAGGGCGGATACCGCGCAGGCCGGCAACACGGGAAGTGGTCGTTCTACGGGGCTGACGGCGAGCTCGAGCGGCAGGCATCCTACCTCGCGGGCACGCTGGATGGGGTGGATACCCAGTACTCGGGTGGGGTGGAGCAGAGCTCCACCACATGGTCGCGCGGCGTGAAGGAGGGTCCAGAGAGTGTGCGGGCGACCGATGGTTCGGTGGAGACCTGTCAGTGGCACCTGGACGCGCTGAACGGAACCTGCGAGACGATCGCAGCCGACGGTACGCGCCTGGCGGAGCAGCACTACGCGGCCGGCGAGGGCGCCGGCGTGTGGCGGAGGTGGTGGCCCGACGGCACGCTCCGGTCCGAGGGGGAGCTGATGGACGGCGAGGAGCACGGTCAGTGGATCCACTGGCACGCCAACGGCAAGAAGAAGGCGGAGGGGGCGTTCGTCGGCGGTAAGCCCGAGGGACGCTGGACGGTGTGGCATCCGGACGGGGCCGTGAAGAGCGCGGGCGCATACGTTCGTGGGCAGCGGGACGGCAGCTGGACCTGGTATCGGCCAGACGGCGAGGTCGACCGCACGGAGCTGTGGGTGGACGGGACACGTCAATGATCCGCTGTCGAAGCTGCCATCGCATGGAGCAGTGGGAATCGGGCGAGCGGGTGGTGCAGGTCGAGGGCGGCAGTCGTCGTCCGGCGGTGCACCCGGATCTCGCGGCGTGGCACACCGTCCGGGGCGCGCTGGCTGGCGACACGGGCGCTGTGGTCGCCGAGTGTCCCGCGTGCGCCCAGCCGATGGTCGCGGATGAGGGTGGGCAGTGGCTGGACTGGCCTCTGCAGACGCCGGACGGCGCTGTGATGATCCGAGCGGGAACGCTCCCGGCGAATCACTCGATCGCGGCGCTGGATTCAGCGCTGGATGCGGCGTGGGCCGAGCGGTTCGACCTGCGCGCGGTGCGCCCGGGGAGGGCCTTGTTCCAGGGGGGCCTGTTGACCCTGATCCTGGTGCCCATCGCCCTGTGGGTGATCGCTGTGGGCGTCGTGTCCCTGTTCCTGTTCAGCGCGGTCACCGATCCAGAGGGCACGATCCCCGGCATGGGCCAGGGCGTCACGCTCCCGTAGCCAGGGAGGTGCCCATCACTCGGCGGCGGGGGCCGCCCAGGTGTCGAGCGCGGCGGCGATGGACTCGGCGGCGTCGGGGCCGCTCCAACCCACGGCTTCGGGCCCGGACAGTCCGCCGTACCAATCGAGCAGGTCGGCATCCAGCGGCAGCACCACGGTGCGCTCGCGCGCGTCGAGCAGCAGCTGGGGCACCGCCGCGCGGGCTTCGGCCGGGAGGCTCGACACGGCCCACAGCTCACCGCGCACGTCGCCGCGGACGAGCACAGCGCGCCACAGCGCGCGGAGGGCATCGGCGCCCGCCTCCACCAGCGGGTTGTTCTCGCGCTCACGGCGGGTGGCGCCGCGCAGCACGCGATCGATGGTCCAGCCGGCAGCCACAGCGGGCGCGGCGACATCGAGGAGCAGGCCGATCCCGGCGCCGCCCATGCGCTCGGCCAGATCGCCTTCGGTGAGCATGCCCCGACAGGCCTCGCCTTCGACCGCGGCGGCCCGCACGAGGAGCGTGGTGAACTCGGGGAGGGGACGCTCACCGGGCCACGCACGGGTGGCGGCAGCCGCGGCGCGCGCGACGATCGCGTCGTCCAGTTCCGGAGAGAGTTCCTCGACGATGCGCTGCACGGTGCGGCGTCGGCGCACTGCGGCCATGGCGCTGGACAGCGCCTCATCATCCGAGGTGGCGTCGGTCAGGAGCGTGCGCAGGACCTCTGATGGGAGCGGGCCGGTCGGTTTGGCGGGCGCGGACGGCGCGGCCTTCGCGGGCTCGGTCGTCGCCGGGGCCGGCGGAGGCGGCGTGAGCGCGGCCAAGGCGGCGATCGCTGCCGCCGGGGCGCCGGACACGCCCGTGATCCCCGCGGTGCCGGCAGCATCGACGAGGTCGTGGTTGCCGCCAGCGTCGAACAACACCGTGGTGGGGCACAACTGGAGCAGGCGCTCCGCGAGCGTGGTGGGCAGTCCGTCGGCCCAGGGAGCCTCGGCCGCGGGCGCGAGGGCCAGCTGGCGCTCGGCATCGTCGGAGGCGGTGAACCGAAGCGTCCACAGCCGCCGGTCCGCGGGCTCGTCCCGGGATGCTCCGCGCCGGACGGAGCCCAGGGTGTGGCCGGCCGAGAGCACTGCACCAGCAGCGGCGACCACATGTTCGAACACCGGCTCGCCGTATGCGGTGACCGCGTACGCCTCGCCGAGCTCGGCGATGGCGGCGCGGGTTGCGGTGCCATCGGTGGTGGCGAGGGCGTGGGTGACCGACGTGATCCACCATGGGGCGGTGCGCTGTGGACCGTTGCGATCGACGTGGCTGCGCAGCGCAGCCGCTGCGAGGGCGTCGGCTGTCGCGGGGTGTGCGGCGATGTGCTGCTCCACGATCCGCACGGCGGCGTTGCGCTTGCGGGGCAGGGCGCGGCCGATGATCATCGCGAGGGGGTCGTCTGCGGGTGGCGGCTCTACGGGCGCGGCCGGAGCCGCGGCGGCGGCGATCCCGGCGCGCTTGCGCAGCCACGCCTCGGTCTCCCTGAGGTGCCGCTCGCGCTCTTCACCTTCGAGGGTCAGCGCCTTCGCGACGTGCAGCCACACGCGGACGGCCTGGGCGTCGGCACCTCGTTGGCGTCGGGCGGCCCCGAAGGCATCACTCCAACGGCCCTCCAGGCCGGCCTGCCGGGCCTCGTCCAGCGGTGCCGGGCGCGGGCCCCGCTCGGGCCGCTCCGCCCGCTCTGGTCGCTCACGGCGCTCGCCCCGCTCGCCCCGCTCGCCCCGCTCGCCCCGCTCGCCCCGCTCGCCCCGCTCGCCCCGCTCGTTGCGTGGGGCGCGCTGCCGGTCGGACCGTGCGCCGCGGCCGGGCTGGGGCAGACGGCGCTGTGCCGGCGCGTCTACACCCGCCGAGGCGAGCCAGGCCCGCACGGCGCGCATCTCGCCATCGGAGGCGACCGGTGGACTGTCAGCGAGCTGGAGCCACTCGCGCGCCGTGTGCTGCGCCTTGTCCGCCGCGCCGAGGGCGTGCTGCACCTTCACGACGGCCCAGGTGGCCTGCCGCTGGGCGACCATGTCTGTCAGGGAGCGCACCCGTGCCCGCACCAGGTCGAGGAGCAGCTCGCGCAGCGCGGCGGGGTCGTCCCCTGCGGCGGCGATGCGGTCGTTCCAGCGTGACGTGAGGGCCTGCATGATCGCTCCAGTCGGAAAGCCCGCCGCATATCGCGCCGAGTGACGGAGGGACAGGCGGGCCGCTACGCCGAACCCGGCTATGGAGAGGGCGGAGGCCGCCTGCAGACCACGCCCCGATCGGTGCACCGCTGGCCTGGCGACGGGCCCGACCAAGACCTGCTGGCCCGCGAGGAGCCACTCGAGATCCGGGTCGAGGGGCGGTCGGTCGCCGTCACCATGCGCACTCCGGGCCACGATCGTGAGCTTGCCGCCGGGTTCCTGTTCACCGAAGGCGTGGTGGATGGTGCCGATGATCTCGTGGCGCTCGCCCACCTCGCGGGCGACCGGGATGGCAACACGATCGACGTTCGGCTCGCGGGCGGTGTCGCCGCCCACCGCGAGGCGCTCGACCACGCCACGCGCGAGCTGTACGCGACCAGCTCCTGCGGCATCTGCGGTAAAGCGAGCATCGATCGCATCCGTGTGCTCGCACCCGCCGTCTCACCCCCGCCCGAGCTCGACCCCGCGATGCTCGTCACGCTCCCGGCACTGCTCCGCGCCGCCCAGGTTGGCTTCGCCGCCACCGGTGGCCTGCATGGCGCCGCCTTGGTGGGGTTCGACGGCCGGCTCGAGGTGGTGCGAGAGGATGTGGGGCGGCACAACGCGGTCGACAAGGTGCTGGGGTGGCGTCTGCTCGCCGACCGGGTGCCAGTGGATGACCGCATCCTCCTCGTGTCCAGCCGCGCAGGGTTCGAGATCGTGCAGAAGGCCCGGGTCGCCGGGGTGACCACGGTGGTGTGCCTCGGCGCTGCCACCAGCCTGGCCGTCGACCTGGCCCGCGATGGCGGCCAGTGCCTGGTGGGCTGGCTCCGGGCCGACCGATTCGCGCGCTACTGCTGACCGACCGTCACAGCCCGGCGTAGGCCTGGAAGAACCGCCGCACCTCGGTGGCGCCGTCGATGTCCGTGCATCGGCCTGCCGCTGGGGCCAGGCCCGGCCCCGGCCAGAAGTGCGCCCCGTTCTCCACGCGGAGGAACTCGAAGGCGGCGGCCTTGCCACAGGGGGCCCAGATCGATCGCTGAACGCTCGTGCGATCGGGGCCGTCGGGCAACGTCTCGATGGACGTGGGCTGGAGGGGGCAGTCCAGCTCGTCCCGCCACCAGGCCACCGTCTCCATCGCCGAGTGGGAGAAGTGGCGGCCCGGCCAGTGCTTCTCCGCAGTTCCAGCCAGGTACAGGACCGGTCGGCGGATCGTGGGCGTGCAGTCTGCGGCGATGTGCTTGTGCACGGTCTGGCTGAACACCGCGAACCCGGCGAACATCTCTGGCGCGTGGCAGGCCAGCATGATCGTCATGATGCCGCCGTTCGAAAAGCCTGCGGCATACATTCGTTCTGGGTCGATGTTGTAGGACTGCCCGAGGTGGCTGAGCAGGGCCCGTACGTGGTCCACGTCACGGGTGTCGCGCGCGTCGCGGGAGATCCATGCGGTCTCTTCGCGGTCGCGGTCCTGGCCGTTCGGGAACACCAGGATCATGCCCTGATCGTACATCGACGCCCAGGTGCGGCTGAAGTTCTGGGCGGCGGTGGAGGAGCCCTTGCCGCCGTGGAACACCAGGATCGTGGGTGTGGGCGTGGCGGGGTCGTAGTCCCGTGGCACGTGCACGTAGGCAAACCGCTGCTCGCCGCGCCCGTCCACGGTGACGCGGTGCACCCCGCCGCGGGGGACGGATGGCAGGGCCGGAGCGGCGGCGGGCGGGATGGCCTTGCGAATGGCCGTGCTGGCCGCGATGGGCTCGCCGGACGTGGGGCGGGTGGCGGCGCAGGCCACGAGCAACAGGGCGAGCAGGCTCGCAGGACGCATCTGACCTCCGGTGCTGTCTTCGACGACGGGCGCCCGAGGCGCAGTCGTCACGGGTCGTCCCGTTCGATCCTCACAGCGGTACCATAGGCGAGCAGCTCGGCCGACCCTTGCATCACCATCGATGTGGTGAACCGCACGCCCAGCACAGCGTTGGCGCCCCGGGCGGCTGCCTCGGCGCGGAGTCGATCCAGGGCCTGCTCACGGGACTCCGCCATCAGCTTCGTGTACTCGCTGATCTCGCCGCCGACGATTCCCTTGAGCGCAGCCATGATGTCGTGCCCGAGGTGGCGTGCGCGGATGGTGTTGCCCCGAACGAGCCCGATCACCGCGACGATCCGATGGCCGGGTACGGCCTCCGTGGTCAGGGTGAGGATCGAATCGGCAGGGCGGTGCGCAAGATCGGCCGCGGCCTGGATCGCGGTGGTCATCGAATCACCTCAGAGTAGGGGTCGGACGTGGCGAGTCGCTGCATGACCAGCGAGCCGAGCAGCGCGAGTGTGCCCGCTGAGAGCGCGCCCACCCCCGCCTTCACCCACAGGGGCGCGGTGGGATCGACGGCCAGCTCCACGAGGCCCCACCCCAGCAAGATTCCGAAGCCGAGCAGCACCAGCGCCACGCCGCCCGAGCGCACCCACCGCACCGGTGCCCGCGCCGCATAGCGATCCTGGGCGAGATCCCGGTCCAGGCGCGCCACCCAGCCGTCGGTCACGGCCTTGAGCGCGCGGTGGCTGTCGAGCTCGGCCCGGAGCTCGGGGCGGCTGGCGAGGTGAGCCATCAACTCCTCCCGCTCTAGCGGGGTGGCGGTCTCGTCCACCACCCGCACCATCAGTTCAGCGAGGCGGTCTTCGGTCATGTGGCCTCCATGGCAGCGGACAGCGCGCGTCGGGCGCGGAACAGGCGGGACATCACGGTCCCCTGCTTCACACCGAGCAACGTGCCGATCTCGGCATACGACAGGTCCTGGAAGTGGCGCATGGCGATGATCTCGCGGTGGTCCGCAGAGAGTGTCTCCAAGGCGGTGCGCATGCGCGCGATCGCACGCGACTGGTCGATGCGGTCGCCCGGCGACGCATCGGGTGCCGCGACCCGCTCGTCCTGCAGGCCCGGCAGCGCCCGGTGCCGTCCCCGCGCGCGGGCGTCGAAGCAGGTGTTCTTCACGATGCGGTACAGCCAGGGGTAGAACGGCCGCGACGTGTCGTACCGGGCGCGGGCGCGGTGGGCCTTCAGCAGGGCCTCCTGCGCCACCTCCCGTGCCTCCTGCTCATCGCCCAGGATGCCCAGCGCCGCGCGGTGTACGCGGCGACTGTGGGCGGCCAGCAGGTGTTCGAAGGGGGCGGTGGTCATGGCGACCTACTCTACGGGCCACCTGCCGTCCCATTCCCTCGACCGGCGAGAAAATGTGGCCGCTGTTCACAGCGGGGCGAGGTGCCACCGGGTGGCGCGAACCTCCCGCAGCGATGGCGCCGACTCCTCGACGCCCTCGTAGGTCACGTACACGTCGAAGGTGCCGTCATCCCGCTGCCGGATCGCGACGTCCGGCCGCTCCTGCTCCAGGCTGCGCTCGACATTCACCCGCTCGGGCTCGGTGAGAGGGTCGCCCGAGGTCACATCGAAGGCCTGCACATACACGTCGAGGTCGTTGACGAAGGTCCACTCCTCCCACGCGACCACGAGCACCTCGCCAGCGATGTCGACCACCGGCCGGTTGCCGTTCTCGGCGCGCTCCACCTCGAGCTCGCGTGCGTCGCCCATCGGCCGCCCTGCCGGGTCGAAGAACCTCAGCCGGGTGCCGACGCCGTCGCGGGAGGCATCCTGTGCGCGCCATGCGACCGCGTACCACCCGGCGTCGGTGCCTGCGATCACCGGCCGCGAGGGGGGCTCGCTCAGGTCGCCCTGGTCGACGCGAAACGGTGCGCCGAGCCTCTCTCCCGCCCCGTCGAGGCGCTGGGCACGGATCGTCGCCAGCTCGCCATCGGCGCAGTCGACGGCGCGCTGGGACCACACCAGGCCCACGCCGTCGCCCACGGTCGCGGCGTCCGGAGGGGAGGGGTCGAGGGTCGAGGTGGCGATCAGCTCCTCTTCGCTGAGCGGCTCGAGATCCTCGCCGAACCGGCGAATGTAGTAGCGGCCGCGGGGCTCGAGGTCGTCGTCTCCAAACATGTACAAGATCGTGAATCCAGCTCCATCTCCGTCCACGGCCAGGTCGGGCATGCCTTGGAACTCGGCGGTTCCCGAGGCCTCGTTCACCGGTGCGGTGCGGGTGACCTCGGTGCCGGTCTCGTCGAACTGCACCACGTACACGTCGGCGGCATTGCCGTAGGCGACGAACCACCCCCCGCTGGTTCGTGGCGCGACATCGGGCCGGCCAGGGACATATTCCGCCAGATAGCCGACGAAGAAGTCGTTGCGGACGAAGGCGCCATCGGCGTCGAGCAGGCTCGCCTTCACCCGTGCAAACGGGGGCTCACCCTCGTCCCAGGCCACCAGGAAGCTGCCGTCCGACTGGACCTCGATCGTCGCATGGTGGTGGTCGAACGCGAGTAGAGCGTCGGTCACCGGCGTGTCGAGCTCCCGCACGAAGCCCCACGTGGCGGCGGGGTCTCCGCCAGGATCACCCGGCGGGACCGCGGTGTCATACAGGCAGTCCCCGCCGCCGGTGTCGCGCTCACCGGTGTCGGGCGGGGCGACGGGCATCACCTTGGCGTCGCTCAGCACGGTGTCGGCGCCGCTGAATCCGCGCACGATCAGCGCCTGGGTGGCGATCTCCAGTCCGTCTTCCAGACGGTCGGGCACCAGCAGCACGAACGACGCAATTCCGTCGTCGTCGGCCGGCGCCTCCTGCACACGGACGATCGGCGGCGTGACACCCAGACACCGCCCTCCGATGCCGCGGTGGCACGGCCCTGGCCCAGCGCCCCCCGCTGCCACCAAGTAGACGGTCTCGCCGGCGGCGGCGCCGTGCACGTCGATGCGCTCGGCGGCGCCCCGGTGCAGCGCATCCGGCACGAACACGGTGAGCACGGGCGGGGGCCGCACGGCCTGGCTCTCGGGCACCTCGGTGGCGTCCCACGGCACGGCCGTGTCGCCGCTGGCGGAGAGCAGCGAGCACGCGAGGAGGGCGACCGGCAGGATGGGCATGCGCTAGCGTAGCCCCAGCGTGCGCCATCCACCACGGACTGAAGGCGGAGGCCTACACCCGCGCGGTCTACCGGCGCTTCAGGCGAGACTCCAGGGCCGCCAGGCGCTCCCGCATGGCGGCGAGCTCGGCATCGGCCGCGTCGTCGTCTTCGGGGTCGACCTGCGGGCCAGGAGGTGGCTCCGGAGCGGACGGTGGCGGCTTCGGGGGGGCTGCGGCGCGTCCGAACAGCGCCTCCATCCGGTCCAGCTGCGTGCTCATCAGCTCCATGCCGATGACCATCTGCTGGCGCAGGGCCCGCTGGGGTGCGGTGTCGCCGGTGGCCCGGATGATGCGGCGGAGCATGCCGGGCGGGAAGAAGTCCTCACCGCGGAGCACCTCCAGCACCACCTGCATCAGCACCTCCTTGGTCAGGTCGTCGCCGGAGCGTGCATCCACCACTTCGATCTCGTGCCCGGCGCGCACCAGGGTGGCGAGGCCGTCCAGGTTCACGTAGGTCGACCGGCTCGTGTCGTAGAGCCTGCGGTTCGGGTACTTCTTGATGACGATCACGGTCTCTCCGACGCTCACGGCCCCTACCGCCCCGGCCAGGCTGCCGCACGCGCCGCGTCACCTGACACCCGACTTGCAGCGCTGGACCTGCCGCCGCCGCGCATGTACCGATGGAGGGTCACCCTGGGGACCCATGCAGAAGAACGCCTTGCTCCTGCTCCTTTTTGCCGGCGGTTGTGACTGGCAGCATCCCGAGGGCATGCCCGAAGACCTCGCTCCTCACGCGCCCGACGGCACCTACCGCGGCGAGATCGAGCTTGAGGTCAGGGCGTTCATCGGGCCATTTCGGGTGCGGCAGGAGGTGTGCACCCAGCCGTTCGAGCTCAACGTGAACACCGGTCGTGGCGTGCGGGGGCGTGTGTTGTGCGATCTGGGCGACTCGGGTGAGCTGGACGTTCTGCTTGTCGGGGAGATTGAGCAGATGCCCTACGTTGGCGGCGACCTGGAGACGGACGAGTTCGCTGGCGGCTGGGATGGCTGGTTCTACGATGGCGACCGGGTGTACGGTGAGACCGTCGGCGAGACGAAGACGGATCAGGGCGTGCGCATCGAGTGGTTCGGGTGGTTCGACGCCGTGCACGACCCGATTTCCGAGCCCGGCGCAGGCGCTGGCGGTGTCATGGTCGGGGGCTGAGCGTGCCGATTCACACCGTGTCCACACCAACGCCACGGCGGGTCCGAATCGACCCGTGATGGTGGACCCACAGGAGGTCCACCATGCATCGTCCCGCTCTCGGCAGCGTCATCCAACAGGCCCGCCGGATCGCACTCGCCGTGGCTGCGTGTGCGGCCTTGGCGCCGGCCGCGATCGCGTCCGATGCCCACACCGAGTGGGTGGTTGGCTTCCATGGTGGCACGCGCTCGTGGGGGGAGGTGCCGTTCGCGTGGACAGGGGACGACGCCGACGGTCTGGCGGGGGCGACGGGTCCGTTCGATGCCACGCCGTTCCAGGACACCGTCGTGGTCGGGCCCGCGCTGGAGGTGCGACAGGTGGCCCAGCCGGTGCGCGTGGTGATCGGGTACCGCGCGGCGTTCCCGGACTGGACCGGGGGCCAGGCGCCGCGCGCGCGAGGCCAGGACGGCGGACGGGTGCCAGCGGCTGTGGGCGGCGCCTATGCCCACGAGCTCCGGCTCGGTCTGGGGCTGGATGGGCCGGAGCTGGGTCCCGTGACGCCGTTCGCCGACCTGATGGGGGACCTCACCATCGTCCGGGCCCAGCTGCAGCTCGATGGCGAGCCTCATGACGTGGTGGCGCTCACCTATGCGCTCACCCCACGCGCGGGCGTGCGCGTCGCGCTGCAGCGAGGCGCGTTCGTGGAGCTGGCTGCCGAGGCCGGGGTGTTCGGCCCGACAGGCCTTGGCGGCCACCTGGTGATCGGGTTTAGCGAGTGGTGATCAGCCGCCGGTGATCTGGCTCGCGGCTCGCGCGACCTTTTCGTCGGGGTCGGACACAGCCTGCTGCACGGCGGGATGGGTCGCGGCGCGGGCGGCGTCGATGCGCTCCAGCGCACGCAGTGCGTCGAGCCTGGCCCGCGGGTCTGCACCCTCGATCACCCGTACGACGGCATCGAATGCGGACTCGGCCTCCAGCCACCCGAGCGACCGCGCGGCGAACCCGGCCACGCCGTGATCGGCATCCGCGGTTGCGGCGACCAGAGCGTCGACCAGCTGCGGCCCGACCTTGGACCAGCCAGCACCTCGGGCGGCGGCCGCGCGCACCTCGGCGTCGGGGTCGGTGAGTGCAGAACGCAGCGCCCGAACGGTGGCATCGCCTTCGGCATACCGGAGGGTCTCGGCGCACATCGCCCGCACGCCGGGGTCGGCGTCGGTCAACAGCAGACCCGCGACCCACGGGCCCCAGACGGCGTCGGTGCGCCGGAGCTGGTCGATCAGGGCGCGGCGAATCGCCACAGGTTCCCCGGCGTGCACGAGGCGTTCTGCGAGAACCGCCGGCGTGGCGGTGCCGACGCGGGCGTCGAACACCGGCGTTCCAGCTCGTGATTCCCGGGTTGCCGCTGACCAGGTTGCGGCTGCCTGGTCGGCATCTGCACGCCACGCGAGCACGGCGCTGGCGCTCAACGCCGCGCGCCACTCGTCGCCCACCGCGACCTGCGCGAGGGTGGCATCGTCGATGGACGCATCCTCCACCAATGCTGCGCGGGTCTCGCTCCACGTGGCGGATCCATGTGCGGCGAGCAGGCGATCATCGAGCTCTCCCGCCGAGGCAACCGAGGCGAGTACCAGCATCATCCAGTGCATCACTCACCTCCTTCGAGCAGGTGCATCGCGTCGTCCCACCAGTTCGCAGTGGGCGTTCGGACTGTGTTCGTGCCGCAGTGCACTTCGCCCCACGCCAGATGGTAGGTGTACCAATTGTCCACCCAGTGGGGAGTGACGTTGGCGGGCAGCAGATCGTTCACCAGAGCGACGAATGGATCCGATTCCGGGCCTTCGTCATCGCCGCGCAGGAAGGGATCGGGGAGGAAGGCCTCCACGGCGCCGTCTTCGCCGGTGGACACCAGCATGTTCACCGTGGCTGGGATCAGCGCGAGGCCGTACGGGCCGCAGGCGCCGATCTCCTCGAACAGTGCTGGCACCCGGACGATGTCGCCGTCATCAAGCCCGAGTTCGGCCTTGAACCGATCGACGGTCGGGTCGATGTAGTCGCGCTGGTAGTCTTCGTTGATAGCGATGAGCGCGCGATCGTCGAGGATCTCACCCACGCTGCCGTAGCCATGGTCGCGGCCGTAGCGCGGGAGCGCGTAGTCAGGGCCGAGCCCCTCCAGGAACGCGAGGCCCTCGGGGATGTCGGCGATGTACAGCCGGAAGCCCTTCGGGGCGGTGGGGTCTGGCAGGAACGTGGTGAACTCGTCTACGTGGCCGACGCAGAGGAAGCTCACGTCGAGCGTGAACGGATCTTGAACCCGCTGGTCTTCCATGAACCGGGTGAGCTTGTTGGTGATGGTCTCACCGAACGCCCACTCTCCGTAGTAGATGCGGCCGAACGGGTACTCTACGCCGTCGACCGTCACCGGCGGGCTGACCTCGAGGTTGCCGAACGAGTCCTGCGAGTTGGGGAAGCCCTTGCCCCAGGTCTGCACGACGCTGTTGCCGCCCTTCGCCACCACCCGCTCGGGGAATGCGTCGAGGCCGTACCCGTCGGAGCGGATGGAGTCGATCACCACGTCGATGCGCGAGGTGGGGCTGGTGAGCGTGGCGGTCTCGAACTCGTCCTGCACCCACACGTCGAAGTCGTAGTCGAACACGTCGCGGCTGATGAACGTGTTGCCCATCACGTCGTCCATGTCGGCGATCATCGCGTCGTTGTAGCCGTTGTCGAACACGGCGAACGCGCGTTCGAAGGGCTGCAGGTGATGGTTCAGGATCGCGGGTGCCCCCTGCAGGCGCACCTGCTGGCGGTCGACCTCGGATCCGTCCTTCTTCAGCACGGTCAGCGTGAGGGTATCGCCGGCCGCGAAGTCGCCGAACTCCACGAGGACCGGGTCTGCGAGCTCGGACTTTCCGAGGGTGCCCTCGGTGGTCTCATCGGCCAGCACCGCGCCGCCGGCCCAGACCCGCACCGGCGCATTGCCGGTCAGGGAGAAGGTGACCAGATCGTCGTTCAGCAAGGCCTCGGCGAGGGCCGTCAGGTCGAGCGGAGCCAGGTCGTCGTCGTCGCTCGCGCCCTCGTCTCGCCAGTCCGACTTGCCGTTGTCGTCGTCGTCGTCCAGGTTCGGAACACCGAACACAGGTGCGATCGTGGGAATGTCACCGCGCTTGGCGCCTGCGTCATCTTCCTTGCCCTTACAGCCGGCCACGAGAACGGCCAGGCCGAGCACGGTTGCCATCGTTCTGCTCATCCAGCCCCTTCAACACACCCTATCGGTGGAGGGAGCGGTCTGCGCGTTCACACTCGCCGAAGTGTGTTCTTCTCCACGAACGGCTTGCCCATGTAGGGGATCAGCGCCGCCGGCAGTCGCACCCGCTCCTCTTGGGGCTCCCACCCGTGCTCGAGCAAGGCCGCCCAGATGCGCGGCGTGGCCAGGCCAGAGCCGTTCATGGCGTGCGGGAACCGAGGCTTTCCGCCGCCTTCGGGCCGGTACCGGATGTTGCCGCGCCGGGTCTGGTAGTCGCTGAACCGCCCCACGCTGGAGACCTCGAGCCACTTGCAGACGCCGGGCGCGAAGACCTCGATGTCGTGCACGCGCTCAGAGCTGTTGCCGAGGTCGGCCGTGCAGAGATCGAGCACCCGGTAGGGCAGCTCGAGCAGCGCCATCGCGTGCTCTACGTCTGCCAGCATCGCGGCGTATTCGGCGTCGACCTGGTCTTCGGTGCACAGCTTGACCAGCTCCACCTTGTGGAACTCGTGCAGGCGCTGCATGCCGCGCGTGTCCTTTCCGGCCGAGCCCGCCTCGCGTCGGAAGCACGACGTGTGCGCCATGTACCGGATGGGCAGTGCGGACTCGGGGAGCAGCTCGCCCTGGTGCATGCCCATGAGCGGCACCTCGCCGGTGGGGATGGCCCACAGGTCGACCTCGGCCAGGTGGTAGGCATCGGGGCCGAATTTCGGCAGGTGACCCGTGCCGGTGAACACGTCGGTGCGAACGAACGTAGGCGGCACGATCTCCTCGTAGTTCGCCCGGTTCAGGCCGAGGCCGAACGACACCAGGGCACGGATGAGCCGCGCCCCATCGCCCCGGAGCAGGGTGAACATGGCGCCCGCGATCTTCGCACCCCGCTCGGCGTCGAGGATGCCGAGCTGCTCCGCGATCTCCCAATGGGGCGGGGTCTCGGGGTAGCTGTCGCGCACGCCGACGGTTCGGCGCACAACGTTGTCCTCCTCACCCGTTCCGACCGGTGCGTCCGGGTGGGGGAGGTTGGGAATCGCGAGCAGGTGCGCGGAGAGCTGGGCTTCGATCTCGCGGAGCGTATCGGCGTTGGCCTGGATCGACACCTTGAGCTCGCCCACCGCTACCTTCGCCGCATCGGCCTCGGCGCGCTTCCCTGCCTTGTACAGGTTGCCGATCTCGCGGGACTGCTTGTTCAGGTTTCCCCGGAGCTCCGACTCCTCAGTCACCGTGGCGCTTCGACGGGCCAGCAGCTCGCGTACGTCGGAGAGCTCCTCGGCCGACACGCCCTTCCGTGCGAGCAGCTCGGCGGTTTCGTCGTAGTGGTTCACCAGTCGCTTCCGGTCGATCACCGCGCGCTCCAGGGGCTGAGAGCGGGCGAGCTAACCCGTCGTGGGCGCTGGCACCGCAGCTGCCGGGCGACCGGCGCGCGTACCTGTGCCGCCCGAGCGTACCTGACCCTGGCATCCTCTGCTCCGACGTGCGTATACAGTGGGCTCGGGGCGACGGAGGGTCAATGGACGAGGCTCGCGTGAACGATACGGTGCTCGCACTACACCGTGCGGACTCGGTCGCCGATGTGGTGGGCCCGCTGCTGCACACGATCCGAACGCAGTTCAGACCCCCGGCATGCTGCATCGCAGTTCGCAGCGGGGATCGCCTGGCCCCGCACAAGTGGTTCGGGATCGAGCATGGGGCCGAGCAGCACGTCATCCGGCTCGATGGTGCGGTGGCGGAGCGCCTCCGGAGCGGTGTGCCGCTTCACGTCGCCGATCTGCGTGGCGACGTGATCCGCGACATGGGCGGGCGCACCGCTCAGCCGTGCCTCGGCCGCACCGACCTGCAAGCGGCG
>JBLFXJ010000125.1:0-19423 GCA_047609825.1 Myxococcota bacterium | reverse complement strand
CCTGGCTGAGGGCTACACCGACGGGATCGGCGAGCGCGCTGACGGTGAGCGCGCCGTGCGCGCGGCGGAGCTCGACGGCTGGGGTGCCATCGTCGCTGACCAGGTGGAGCGGGTGTTGGTGGAGGGTCGGCGGCGGGACAGGCTGGTCAGCGCGACCGTGGCCCCGGACCTGCGCACCCGGTCGCTGGCTGTGGACCGAGCGCTGCACCGGGACCAGGGCGTGCTCGCCCTCACGGGGAAGGAGCGGGCGCAGCTCGACCGGTTGCTGGCCGACAGTCCGCTGCCCCGTGGGTTCCGCGAGCTCGGTGCGGCGCGGGTGTTCGGGCTGGGTGTGGCGAGCCTGCCGGCGGTGCGGTTCATGGTGCTGTGGGATCGCGGCGACGATGGGCCCGCAGACGACGAGCTCCTGCAGCTCCGCGAGGTGGTCGACCCGGCGGCCGTGCCCACCCTGGGGCCGTCCGTGCCGGGCTTGTTCGACGACAACGCGGACCGGCTGAGCACGGCCTCCCGCCTGCTGTGGGAGCGGTCCGACACCGACGTGAGGAGTGCGGGGGTCACCGATGGAGACCAGGCGTTCAAACACGTGACCTGGTCGTCCTGGAACCAGGGCTTCGACCACTCCCGCATCGCGGCGGACTGGGCTGCGGGGCGGGCGGATGAGGACGATCTGGCCGGGCTCGCCGAGCGCATCGGGCATGTGCTCGCCGGCGCCCACGCGCGAGCCCCGACCGCCAGTGGCGGACGGGGCCTCGCGGCCATCTCGCGGGACATTGATGGGCGAAGCAGACGATTCGCCTCCGAACTTGTGACGGCAACCGATGCCGACATCGCGAGCTTGAGCTGGGACTACCGCCTGTTTCGCGGGGCGCTCTCTCGGCTCGGACCGCTGCTCGGGGCGGGCCGACTCGCCGAGGACGTGCATCCATGAGCACCCTGGCCGTCGCGGCGCTGCTGTCCACCCCGGTGCTGCCGACCACCGCTCCGGCGCAGGGCACCGAGGTCACGCCCGGGGTCCGGTTCGCGGCGGACGCTGACCTCGCCGGTCGCCTGGCGGAGCGGTTCCCGGCGCCGGGGCTGGGTCGCACCGTCGAGCTGTCGCGGGCCCGGGTGGAGATCGGCATCGGCTCGGACACGACGTCGGCGCGGCTGGCCCTCACGCCAGTCCGGTCTGGCGGGGCCACCGGCTACATCGGGGTGGCCGGCGAGGCGCTGGTGCCCACGGTCCAGATCGCCGAGGCGCGCATCGCGTCGCCTGCGCTGGGGCTCGCCGGGGGCGCTGGCGTCATCGACGACCTGTGGACCGGCACCGGCCAGCGGCTGTGGGCGCTCCCCGCCGTGGTCGACACCGCAGGGCTGTCCACCGGCACACTGAATCGGTCCGACCTCGGACTGTGGGCGGGCTGGACGGCACGCGAGCGGTGGGTCTCGGTGTCGACCTCCCTGTCGTCGGGAGAGGGGCACCTTCGCCGCGAACGGAACGACGGGAAGGACACCGCCGTGCTGGTCACCGCGCGCCCACTGCGCGATGGCGAGCGCGACCTCCTCGCGGTGTCGCTGTACGCGCGAGACGGTTCCCGGGGGCTGTCCAGCGCGGCGAATCATCGCCTCGCAGCGCGGGTGTGGACGGAGCATCGCTGGGTCGGCGGCGGCGCCGAGGTCATCCGTGGCACCGGCGAAGGCTCCGATCCCACGCTGCTGCCGCTGGTCGTGTCGGGCTGGGCCCGCACCGGCGATGCGCTCCCCGCGGTGGGGTGGGTGCGGGTCGACCACGACGTGGCGAGTCGCTCGATGGCCGACAGCGCGTTCACCACGCTGCATCTCGGGGGCGGGCCGCGGCTTCCCCTGCAGGCGGGCGGTCCCGCCCAGGTCCTGGTCGGGTGGCAGCGCGGCATGGTGGGTGAGGCGGCCGCGGCACTCGCCGGCACGGGCGCTCGCTCGGGCTGGGATCTCGTGTTCCTTCAGGTGGGCGTGCGCGGGCAGGGAGAGATCGGCCTGCAGGCGCGCCCATGACTGTCACCGCGCCGTCACCCGGGCGGCGCTGCGCTGTGGTGGAATCAGGGCAGGTCCGTCGTCATCCGCGGTGGGCTGGAGGGCTGATGCGGATCCTGATGGCGGCGCTGATCGGATGCAGCGGGGCGAAGACCGAGGTGGACCGCGTGGACACTGCGTCCACGGTCCCCCTCACGTCGGGCACGGGCGGGTCGTCCACCATCACGGGTGACTGCGGGGGGCCTGGATTGATCCTGAACGAGCTCGCGCCCAAGGGCTCGGAGCTGGCCGACGATGCCGCCGAGCTCGACGACTGGATCGAGATCATCAACCCGGAGGACGTGGCGGTGGACCTGGAGGGCTGGGGCATCACCGATGCCTTGGGTGAGGATCTGCCGTGGCGATTCATCGCCGGCGCTGTGCTCGAGGCCGGCGAATATGGGCTGGTGTGGGCGGACGAGCAGCCGGAGCAGGGGCCGCTGCACGTGGGCCTCAAGCTGTCGGCCGATGGTGAGACCGTGTGGCTGCTCGACCCGATGGACTGCGTGGTCGGCCGGGTGAGCTTTCCCGAGCTGGAGGAGGGCACCTGGGGTCGGGTGCCCGATCGGGTCGGGGAGTTCGCGGTGCTGGACACCCCCACGCCGGGCGCGCCGAACACGGACGGCACCGCCACCACGCCCTGTGCGGGGGCGATCCGGGTGAACGAGGTGATGCCGGACAACACCGAGACCATCACCGATGAGGCCGACGAAGCGGAGGACTGGATCGAGCTGTACAACGTAGGCCGGACCGCGGTGTCCCTGGACGGCTGGCAGCTGGGCGACGTGCTCCCCGGCGCCACCGAGCCGCTGTGGAGCCTGCCGGATGGCCTCACGCTGGAGCCCGGGGGATACCTCGTCATCTGGGCAGACGAGGAGCCGGAGCAGGGCCCGCTGCATGCAGACTTCAAGCTGGCTGCGGACGGCGAACAGGTGATCGTGGTCGACCCCGACGGCTGCCTCACCGACCAGGTGGTGTTCCCGGCGCTGGGCGCCGATCAAGCGTGGGGGCGCACCCCCGATGGGGGGCTCGACTTCGCCATCGTCGAGCCGACTCCGGGCGGGCCGAATCCGGGCTGAATTCTGGCTAGGTGACACGTCAAGTTCCCAACTAGAATCCACTGGATGTCCACAGGCTCCGATGTTCGGTGGTGGCGGATCTGTGAGGCTCTCGGCCGGGCGGTATCGGGTCGTCCACAGGGGTCGACGGGTGCGGGGAGGGCTGACACCGGCCTGCCGACTGCGGTAGCGTCGCAGCTCTCGGTGGACCGGGGTGTGCTGGCGCTGCTGGAGGGCGTGTCCCCGGTGCCGAACCCGGTGGACCTGTCCACTCCACTTGCCATCGATGTGCAGTTCCTCCAGCCACCCGCCGCCGACTGATGGCGGTGTGCGCTGTATGCGCCAGATCGCGAGTAGACGCGCAACAGCGCGCGTCGGCCTGCATCCTCGGAGCATGGGCGGACGATACAACGCTGGGAATAGCGGATCTACAGATATGGCACGGCCCTCGCAACGCCACTTGTCATCACGCTGTTCCCCCGTAGCTCAATGGACAGAGCGCTTTGTCCTCTCCGCCTCATGCCCTGAACAGGGCCGATGGATGAGGATTATCGATTTCAACTCGAGAGATGCGGGTTCGAATCCCGTCGGGGGAGCCACCTTTTCATCCGCTCGCCAGCTGGCGAGCCATGCCCGCGGCATGTCGTCACGGGCCGCCTCGAGGAGGCCACCATGCGCAACATCCTCCGTCACCTGATCGGTACCACCCCGCAGTCGGCCCCTCTCAAGGGGCAGGTCGCGAACAGCGCCGGTGGCTACAGCTGGGCGGTCACGCCCTGGGTCGCGCTGGATCGGTTCCTGATCCTCGGCACCGAGTCTGGCTCCTACTACGCCTCGTCCCGTGCGCTGACCCGCGAGCGGGTGGGCACGGTGGCCGCGTGCATCGCCTTGGATGGCGTGAAGACGGTCGACCGGGTGGTCGACTTGAGCGTCGCCGGGCGCGCGCCGAAGAACGGTCCCGCCATCCTGGCGCTGGCCATGGCCCTGAAGACCGGCGACCTGAACACCCGGCGCGCCGCCGCTGAGGCGGTGCCGAAGGTCTGCCGAACGGGCACCCACCTGTACCAGCTCATGGCGGCGGTGAAGGTGTTCGGCGGCTGGGGTCGGCTCACCCGTCGGGCCATCGGCTCGTGGTTCGCGGCCCGCTCGGCCAACGATCTGGCGTACCAGGCGATCAAGTACCAGTCCCGCGAGGGCTGGTCGGCGCGGGATGTGCTCCGGCTCGCCCACGTGGCACCCGTCTCTGCCGAGCACGCGGGTGTGATCGACTGGATGGCACACGGCTGGACCGACGACCTGCCGGCTGAGGCTCCGACCGACGCGCGGGCGCGTATCTGGGCGCTCGAGGCGGCGAAGCGGGCCGAGTCTGCGCAGGACATCGTGCGGCTGATCCGGGATCACCGTCTCCCTCGGGAGGCGATCGGGTCGCAGTGGCTGGGCGAGGTGGCTGTGTGGGAGGCGCTGCTCGATACCGGCATGCCGCTGACGGCGCTGGTTCGCAACCTGGGCAAGATGAGCCAGATCGGGCTGCTCGCCTCGGGTTCGGAGGCGGCGCGCACGGTGGTGGGTCGCCTCGGCGACCGTCGGGCGCTGGCCTCGGCGCGGCTCCATCCGCTCCAGGTCCTCGTCGCGCACAACACCTACAAGAGTGGTGCGGGTGTGCGTGGGAAGCTGACCTGGAAGCCGGTGCCGTCGGTAGTTCGCGCGCTCGATCGTGCGTTCTACCTGGCCTTCGATGCGGTCCTGGCGACGGGGCTTCGCTGGCGGCTGGCGGTTGACGTGTCGGGGTCGATGGGCTGGCGTGACATCGCAGGGATGGTGGGCATCACGCCGCGTATTGGCGCTGCGGCGATGGCCATGCTCACGGCTCGGACCGAGTCGCGGCACGCCATCCAAGCGTTCAGCGACCGCCTGGTGGATGTGCCGCTGTTGGCCGACGCGCCGCTGGCCAAGGTCCTGGAGACGTTCGACCGCATCCCCATGGGGCGGACGGACTGCGCCCTTCCGATGCTCGAGGCGCAGCGTCGGAAGGAGGAGGTGGACGTGTTCGTGGTCTACACGGACAGCGAGACCTGGCACGGAAAGGTTCATCCGGCGCACGCTTTGCGTCGGTACCGGGAGGCCACCGGCATCCCGGCCAAGCTCATCGTGGTGGGCATGGTGGCCAACGAGTTCACGATCGCGGATCCCAAGGACCGCGGCATGCTCGACGTGGTCGGGTTCGACACGGCGGCGCCGGCTGTAATGGCCGACTTCGCGGTGGCCTGACCCCGTCGACGCTCCCCCTTCACGGAGGGGCGCATTCTCTCCTCGTGGCTCAATGGGTAGAGCGTCCGACAGAGTCCCCAGGCGGCACCCATGCCCACGCGAGTGGGCCGACAGTCCGGGGTTATCGTTGGGATCGGGAGGCTGCGGGTTCGAGCCCCGCCGAGGAGACTCCTTTCGTTGCGTTTGATTCAGTGTCTCCGTAGTCAAGTGGTAAGACGCCGTAAACGACCGCGCCAACACATGCCCCGACAGCGGGGCCGACGGAACGGTTTATCGCTTCATCAGCCGGAGATCGCGGGTTCGACTCCCGCCGGAGGCACTACCTTTGTGTGCGGGCGGGGTCGCCAGCCAGTGGCTGTGCGGCCCCGTCCCTATTCAGGCCGCAGCACGCTGAACCCGCCGTCCCCTGCGGCGAGGACCCGCTCCGCTGCGGTCGCGACCGACAGCGCCCGCAGGCCCGGCACCCGGTGCAGGCCGGTGACCTCGCCGTGCCGCCACCGCCAGAGCGCTGCGCCCTGGGCGCCAACGACCTCGCCTGACGGTAGAACCGCGAGGTGGTCCATCGGGCCGTCGGTCACTACCGTCCACTGCGCGGTCCACCCGTCCGAAGTAGGGATCCAACCGTGCACGCCGTCCCGGTCGGATGTCACCAGGCGCCCATTTACACCGTCCCACGCGACCCGATCTGCAGACGGCGTGAGCAGTGACAGGCTGGTTCCGTGCACGTCGAATCGCCAGACCCGGCCTCCCGCTGCGGCGAACAGCACCCCGGAGGGGTCGACGGCGGTGTCGCTGACCTGTGCGCAGTCGAACGGGAGCCCGCCAACCAGCAACTCAGAGCCGTCCAGGGAGACCGTTCGCACGGCGCAGCGCTCGCCGTGGGGCACCAGGTCCAGGAACCGTCCGTCGTCGAGGAACCCGCCATGCACACCGGGAGTGGCGTTCCGGAGGATGGCCCAGGAGTTGGGTTCGCCCAGGGTGGCGCCGTCCCCGCGCGGCTCTTCGGTCGAGGTGCCGCGCTCCACGAGCAGGGTGAGGCCCGCGGCCGAGCGGAGGGCGGTGATGTCGCCCAGGTCGGTGGTCGTGGTGCCGGCCACCACGTCCTCGTCGCCCTCCTCCACGTCGTCGTCTTCGTCGAACGGTCCGGTCCAGCCGCTGTCGATGCCTCCCTCGCGCCACAGGCAGGTGACGCCGGCCATGCCCATGTGGGCCGATGCGCCGTGGGCATGCAGCGCCGCGGACCCGATGCCGGGCACCTGCACCTGGTCGACGGGTTGCCAGCCGAAGCTTCGTGTGCCGTCGGCGGGGTCGCCCTGATCCGGCGTCCACGTGGGTGCGCGGTCGGTCACGCATCCCACCAGCAACACCGCCATCAGACGCACCATCGGACCCCCTCTGCTGCTGGTGAGGTGTCGGCTCTCGGGCGGGTGTTCACGCCGGGCGAAGGCCAAGTCAGTCCGACGTGCGAACTCGCCTCACGGATGGGTTAGATCCACTGCAGGTCCGAGCCTCCTCTCTCGGGCCCAGGAGCCCCCATGCCCGTACACTCTCGCGTCCCGGCGCCAGAAAACGGTCCCGAGCTGGCGCCAGAGAAGCCGAAGGTCGACACGCCCGCGGTGTCGAACCAGGCGGTGCAAGACTCGCTGAAGTCGGGTGATACGCCCGATCTCGACGGCGTGACCGACCCGCAGGACGTGGTGCTGTACCTCACGCTGAACAACGTGACGCACAACACCGACGAGATCCCCGAGACAATGTCGGCGCTCAAGCAGGCCGAAGACGAGGGCCTCGGTCACCGCGAGGTGCTGCCGATCTCCGACCCGTACTGGTCCAAGGATGGCGAGGGCGAGGTGACCTACGACGAGGGCACCTATGGCGGGGTGTTCGGCGAGGAGGCCGCCGACCGGGTGGAGTGGTGGCACGGAGACGAAGAGCTGGCGGAAGGGCAGGTGCGGGTGGGCGGCGAGGTGCTCACCCTGGGCACCGAGTACGTGGAGGAGGGCAACGCCGAGTCCGAGGCCATGGTGGTGGACGGCTGGAAGAAGACCGTGATGGCCCTCGGGATGGACGAGACCACCGCCGATGCGCTGTGTGGTGCGCTGTTCAAGCAGGCCGACGGCTCGTTCCGGATGCTCGACTCGGGTGCGGGCGCCACCAACGAGCTCGTGCAGTTCGCGATGGCGATGTACAAGGCCGAGCAGGGCCAGATGGACGTTCGCAGCGTGGTGTTCTCGGGCCACCACTGGGATGGTGAGTACTCGCCCGACCAGGCGCAGGGCATCTGGGGCGAGGTCGCGGGGCAGGACCACGTGTATGACGACACGGCGGACTACTTCAGCCTCGTGGACATGGCGCGGATGAAGGATGTGTTCCCGAACGCCTACGCCGGCGTGAAGTCGGTGCAGCTGGCGGCGTGCAACACCGACCAGCTGGCGATGGTGGACAGCGAGGGCAACGCGATCAGCACCAACCAGTTCCTCCAGGACACCTTCGAGAACATCGAGGTGAGCTCGTACTGGAAGAGCCTCGCCCCGCTGGCGAAGGACGGTGCGGAGACCAACGGGGAGTTCCAACTCGACGCCATGCGCATCGACGGCGACCGCTCGGATGCCGCCGCGAAGGACTCGCGACACAACGCCGGGGGTCTCAAGCGCAGCCTGCCGAATGACGAGGGCGTGCTCGAGGAGATCCGCATGAAGACCAACAGCGCCAGCTACACCCCCACCGCAGACGGTCTGGGCGGCGGCGGGCAGTGGGATGGCCTGCGGGACCAGAACAAGGCGTACAGCGACCGCGATGACCTGTCCGAGTTCCTGTTCCAGGCCGAGAGCGGTCCGGCGCAGGCGCCCGCGGGCGGGGAGTGATCATGGCGGCTGCCGTGGCCGCTGCGCTGGCGGGCTCGGCGCTCGTGGACGTGACCGAGGCCGAGGTGCGTCCTCACCTGGCGGCCGCGCTCGGGTGTGAGGCGCCGGTGGTGTCGACCCTGGTCACGGTGTGGGAGCTGCCCGGCACCGCGGCGTGGGCGCTGGCCTCCTGTGGCGGCGCCGACCGATTGGTGGTGTTCGCTGCCGGTGATACACCGGGCACGGCGAGCGCCGCGTGGCCGGTGGAGCTCGGGTCCGCCGCACCCGCTGTGCACGGGTTCGTCGACCTTGGGCGCACCCGGCTCCACCTCGAGAAAGTCGGGCAGGAGATTCGGCTGTCGGCGGGTCCGCATGGCCAGGTCCGCCCTGCGCTCGTGGTCACGACCGGGGGCAGCCCGCGACGGCTCGTGCTGCTCCGGCTGGGGGCCGAGGCCCCGGTGGTGCTGCTCGACGCCGAGGTGGAGGGAGCGGCGTTCTCGGTGTTCGGGGCCGATCCCACGCCGCGGATCGAGGTGCAGCGCGGCGACGATCTGCAGGTGGTGCCGCTGTAGTGGGTTTGTGGGGCCCGCTGCTCGCAGGTGCGCTGGTGGCGTGTGCTACCCAGGCCGAGCGGGGGCCGGGTCCGGACGAGTCCACCGTCGATGATCCGTCGATCTCCAGCACCAGCACGTCGTCCGGCAACACGACGGGTGACTCCGGTGGAGTTCCGCCCGACACCGCGGGGCCTCTCGATACCGCGGGGCCGCTCGACACGGCGACCGCAGACACAGGAGCTGCGCCCGTTTCGGCCTCCTGCCGTCAAGGCGACCTCCCACTGGTGGTGGTGTGCGACGCGGCGCTGCCCGCCCCGGGACCGGCTGAGCTGGTGCTGTCTGCGCCCGGCGTCCCCACTCGCACCTTCGCCGCGGAGGTGGCCTCCGAGCACACGGTGCACGGGTGGGGCCTCAAGCCCTCCACCACCTATGCATGGGAGTTCGCGGGCGCGTCGGGCTCGGTCAGCACCGGCCCCGTGCCACGGGAGCTGTCGGACCTGACCCTCGCAGTCTCGGGCACCCTGTTCGGTGCGGACGCCCTGCTGGTGTACGTCTCGTGCGGGTGGTTCATCATGGTGGATGGCGACGGCGACATCGTGTGGGCTGCTCCCACCGATGTCTACGACGCACTTCCGGACGGCATGGCCTGGTCCCAGGCCGACCGGTCGGTGCTCGCGGTGCGGGACAGCCGGATGAGCCCCGACGCGAGTGTGTTCTCGGAGGTGCACGTCTCGGGCGAGGAGGTGCTGCGGCTCGAGCCCGATGTGGACTTCGGGCTGCGGCTGAGCCACGATGTGGGCCGCTGGGGGCCCTACACCTACCTGCTGGGCGACGACGCGGGCGTGGGCGGGTTCGAGGTGTGGGAGGGCCACACCTACCGGGGAACCTTCTCATTGCGCGACGACTTCGGCGCCGTGCCGAACCTGATCATCGACCACACGAACGGGCTCACGGTCACCGACGACGGCGAGGTGGTGCTGTCGGTGTTCGGGTTCGATGCGGTGGTCGCGGTGGACGGGGATCCGGCCTCCCCGACCTTCGGAGACCTCGCTTGGCACGCGGCGGGGGCTCCCGGCGGCGACGACGATCTGCCCGATCCCGACTTCGTGCCGGCGATCGGCGAGGCGTTCAGCGGGCAGCACAACGCCAGCGTCCACGGCGACCAGTTGTGGGTGTTCGACAACTTCAGCGCCGGGTTCTCCAGGGTGGTGCGGCATCGGCTGGACGCCGGGCTGCTGGTGGAGGAGGCGGCGTGGTCCCTCGGCGTGTCGTGTCCGAACCAGGGCGGCGCCATCCCGCTGGACGGCGGCGTGCTCGCCACGTGCGCCAACCGGCGCGAGGCCATGGCGTATCGGGACGGCGAGGCCTCACCGGCGTTCACCCTGCATGCCGAGTGCGCCCGGGCCCAGCCGCTCGAGGGTTTCACCCGGGCCTTTCCGGTGGTCATCGAGTAGCGGCGGCGGCGCGCCCCGACGCTGAGAATGCCGGGGAGCTGGCGTCTTGACGAAACAACTGGCGTGCGGCTGCGTACACGATTCACCACTCGAGCACGGAGGGGATGGATGTCGCGAGTGTCTGGTTCCCTCCGTGGGTGCCTCCAGCGGATCATCGGATCCAGGCGTTCGGCGGTCAGCCGCTCGTCGTCCTTTCGCGAGCTTACCCCACGTTCCTCGGGGTGGGTCGCTATCGGACTTCTCGCTGGATTGGTGGCGGTCGGCGTGGTCATTGCAGGCGCCAGACGGGTCACCCGATGTGCGCCGCGCTCATGGCAGAGGGCGCCGCCCAATCAGGTCTCTGGTAGCTGACTGCGTATCCGCTATCTGCTGGGTCGCGGTCTGGCTGTAGGATGGCTCTGCGAGGCGAAGCGCGCAGGGATGGTCCGCCGCATGCCTCCCATCGGAGTCCGATGACCACCGACTTGTGGATGCTCGCCGCCGCTGCGCTGCTCACCTGGATCTTGATCATGGCCGACGCCACTCCGGGAATCCTGAACAACGGGATCGGGTGGGCGAGCGGCAACCGGGATGTGACCCCCGACCCGGAGGGGCTGCACGGAAGGCTGCACCGGGCGAGCGAGAACATGAAGGAGAACCTCCCCTTGTTCGCCGTGCTGGTGCTCGTGGTTCACGTGGCCGGCGAGGCGGATCCCACCTCGGCCATCGGCGCGCAGGTGTTCGTGTGCGCCCGAGTGCTCCACGCCATCGTCTATGCCGTGGGCGTTCCGTGGCTGCGCACTGCGGTCTGGGGCGTCAGCATCGTGGGCATGGGCATGGTGGCGTCCGCGATGCTCTGAGGGCCTACGCGCGCAGGCCCGGCGCCTCGTGGCCCGCCTGCTGCACATACTCGGCGTAGGTGCCCGGGTACAGGCGGGGCGGCTCCGTGGTGGACAGCTCGAGCACGTGATTCGACAGGGCCCGCAGGAACTCACGGTCGTGAGACACGAACACCAGTGTGCCCTCGTAGGCGTCGAGGGCGCGCAGGAGCGCCCGCTTGGTGATCAGGTCGAGGTGGTTGGTGGGCTCGTCGAGCACCAGCAGGTTCGGCGCGGCGTACAGCAGCTTCGCCAGGGCCAGGCGGGTCTTCTCGCCACCGGAGAGCACGCTGATTCGCTTGTCCACGTCGTCGCCGCTGAACGAGAACGCGCCTGCCAGGGTCTTCAGCGTGCCGAGCCCGGCCGAGGGGTAGGTGGCGAGCAGCTCCTCGATCACGGTGCGCCCATCGTCGAGGTTGTCGGCGTGGTGCTGCGCGAACCAGCCCAGCTCGACCGCCGCGCCGAGCCGCACGGTGCCGGCATCGGGCTTCGTGCGCCCGGCCATCATGTTCAGCAGGGTGGTCTTGCCCGCGCCGTTCTCACCCATGATCGCCCAGCGCTCACCCCGCCGCACGAGCAGGTCGAGGTTGTCGTGCACCACGGTGTCGCCGAAGCCCTTGCTCACCCCCGACACCTTGATCACCTCGTCGCCGGACCGGGCGCAGGCCTGGAAGTTGAAGCTGCGCTCCACGATGCGTCGCGGCGGCACCACGCGCTCGATCTTGTCGAGCTTGCGGGCGCGGCTCTGCACCTGGCTCGCCTTGGACGGCTGCGCCTTGAACCGCTCGATGAACCGGATTTCCTTGGCGAGCATGGCCTGCTGCTTGTTGAACTCCGCCTCGAGGTTCGCCGACGCCTCGGCCCGCATCTTCTCGTAGTTGTCGTAGTCGCCGGTCCAGCTGCGGATCTCTCCGGCGTCGATCTCGAGGATGCGCTTCACCACGCGGTTCATCACGTCGCGGTCGTGGCAGGTCATCACCACGGTGCCGGAGTAGTCGCGGAGGAACGCCTCGAGCCAGAGGATGGACTCGATGTCGAGGTGGTTGGTGGGCTCGTCGAGGAGCATCACGTCGGGCGCCTGCAGCAGGATGCGCGCCAGCGCGACCCGCATCTTCCACCCGCCGGAGAGGGCCGCGATGGGACCCTCGATGCGGTCCTGGGTCAGACCGAGGCCGGCGAGGATCTTCGAGGCTCGAGGCTCGAGGTCGTAGCCGCCGAGGGCGAAGAACTGCTCCTGCACCTCGCCATACCGCTCGAGCACCTGGTCGTAGTCGGCGGCCTCCCAGTCTTCGAGGCGCACCTCGAGCTCGGCCAGCTCCCGCCCATATTCCGCCACGGGCCCAGCACCGCCACAGGTGACCTCGAGCACCGTGCCGTCCCGCCAGTCGCCCACGTCCTGCCGGAACACGCCTACCGTGAGGCGCCGCGGCTTCTCGATTGACCCCTCGTCCACCTGCTCCTCGCCCATGATCAGGCGGAACACGGTGGACTTGCCGGAGCCGTTCGCGCCGACCAGGCCGACCTTCTCGCCGGGGTCGAACTGGAACGAGGCGCCGGTGAACAGGACCTGGGGCCCATGCTGCTTGCTGACATTGTGGAACGCGATCATGGAGCGCGGCTAATCCAACGCGCCGCTCGCATCGAGCGCGTACCGAGCCGGGACACGGCGGCCAGGTGGGCTGGCGATGCGTCCCGGCCGGCACGCTCAGTCCACGTCTACGGCGCACCGCACGCCGTTCATCTCGATCCCGCGGTTCGGGTCCGAGTCGCGGGAGCGGTTGTTCGCGCGGTCGTCTCCGTCGCTGTAGCCGCCGCCGCGGCGCACGAACCGGTCGCTGCCGTCGGTGAATGCGCAGTCGTCGCAGGTGGGCTCGCTGTCGTACCCGGCCATGTCGTTGTCGAGCACCCACTCCCACATGTTGCCCGCGAGGTCGGCGTGGCCCCAGCGGCCGTCGCCGCCCGGCAGATCCCCCACGGCGTGGGGCCCGTCGGACGGGGCGATGTTCGCCTCCGCGTCGCTCACGCCCTCGTCATCGGGCGGGTCCGACCACGGCCAGTAGCGCTCCTGGTCGCCCCCGGCGGCGGCGAACTCCCACTCGAGCTCGGTGGGCAGCCGCCGGCCTTCGCTGGCGCACAAGGCGACCACGTAGTCGTGGTTCACACAGTTGATCGGGAGTGATTCGTTTGCGCCGGGCGCGTCGGTCCAGGTGTGGTCGCCGCAGGCGTTCATCGCGTCGACCACGGCGGTGCCAGCGTCGCGGGGGAGGGACTCGACCCAGGCGCGGGTGCGCGCGACGGTCACCTCGTAGCGGTCCAGGTAGTACGGGCTGACGGTGGCGGGGAGCGCGGGCTCGGCGAGCCGGTGGAACATGCCGCCTGGCACGAAGCAGGCGTCGCTCTCGGTGCCCGCCACGTCGGGGTTGAGCGAGGTGCAGCCGTCCGCGGTGCCCCCGGTTCCCGTGCCAGTGCCGGTTCCTGTGCCAGTCCCGGTGCCAGTGGCAGTGCCGGTGCCGGTGCCGGTCGCGGTTCCGGTTCCCGTCGCGGTTCCGGTGCCAGTGCCCGTCGCGGTTCCGGTTCCGGTTCCCGTTCCCGTTCCGGAGCCGGTCGCGGTGCCGGACCCCGTCGCGGTAGCGGTGCCTGTGCCCGTCGCGGTTCCACCACCCGTGCCGGTCGCCGTGGCGGCGCTCCCCCCGGTATCCGCCGTGTCGCCCTTGTCGTCGCCGCCGCACGCCGTCAGGCCGCAGGCCAGGAGTCCAATCCAGATGCGTCTCATGCCGAACCTCCGTGCTCGTTGTCGCCATCGTAATTGAGCCACCAGCAGTAGATACTTGCAGACGACGGTCACTTGCGCGGGGGCGCTGCGGGGGCCCATCGGGGTACCATGCCCCCATGGGCATGGCCGCCGATCTCCCGTGGACGCCCCGCGCCCACCCCTGGCTGCACGAGCCGCTGGCCGTGCTCGACCTGGTGTGGGCCGTGCCAAACCTCGTGCGCATCCGGCCCCGCCCCCAGCATGAGCGGGCCACGGTGGTCGTCCTCCCCGGTCTGTACACCTCGGACCGGAGCACCGCCGTGCTGCGCGCTGGGCTCGCACGCGCCGGCCACATGGTTCATCCTTGGGGCCTCGGCAGCAATCATGGGCGGCTCGATCGTCTCGTGCCCGCCGTGGCCGCGCGGCTCGAGCGGGTGGGCAGGGCGGTGCTCGTCGGGTGGAGCTTCGGCGGCGTGATCGCGCGCGAGGTGGCCCGGCGACACCCGGACCGCGTGGTCGCTGTCGTCACCCTCGGAACTCCGGTGGTCGGTGGAGCGACCTACACTGTGTTCGCGGCGTCCTACCGTCGACGGGGCGTCGATCTCGGCGTGCTGGAGCGCAGGGCCGCCGCGCGGGAGCGCGAGCCCATTCCCATGTCGGTGACCGCGATCTACACCCGGGGCGATGGCGTGGTGGCGGCGGCGGCGAGCGTCGACCCGTACAACTCCCACGTGGACCACGTGGAGGTGGGCGGCTCGCACATCGGGCTCGTGCTGCGACCGGAGGCTCTGGAGCGGGTGGAGGCCGCAGTGGCGGCGGCCACTCGGGGGGACGGCGGCCGGGACCCAGCGTCTGGATAGGCAGACCCTGCCCGGAGGTCTGGATGTGGATGCTCATCGCTGCTGCGGTCGCGAGCCCGCTCACTCTGGGGGATGGCGCCTGGTATGTCGATGGCGGCGCCTGGTCTGATGGGCGGTCGGCGGTCACGTTCGATGAGGGCTTCGCGTTCCCGGTTGAGGCCGACGGTGAGCGGCTCGGGGTGATCTTCGTCGGCGAGGCCACACACACCCTGCAGGTCGACCCCTCCCTCCCTCCGGCGCTCGGCCGAGAGCTGGCGCTGACCACGTCGGGCGACAGCTGGTCCACCGGGGTCGACAGCGTGTGGTCCCTCGGTGCGAATGGTGTGGACGAGCGCACCTCCGACTGGCGCCGGATCCGCGGCGAAGATCCTGTGATCTACGACCTGGATGCGCCCGTCCAGCCTACCCTGCTCGTCATCGCGTATCGGGAGCTGGCGGCCGCGCGTCGGGCGGCGGCGGAGAGACTGCTCCGTCGCTCAGAAGGCCTGGCCGAGGCGGGCTTCCCGCTGGACACCGCAGTCGCGACCCTCGCCACCGATGGGCCGTGGGCGCTGGTCGAGGTGCGCACCGAGCTCGACCTCGGGCGGCTGGCTGGCAACCGAGCGGGGCGTGATCCCTGGCTCACCACGCTGGCGAATGACGTGCTGGTCGGCGGGTCCGGGGTGGTCAGTGTGGCCTTCGGGCGACGGTTCATCGAGTCGGCCTCAGCCTGTTGACTGCCTCCCGACCGGCAGTTGCTGGTCAACCGGGCGCAGGATCGGGTGGAGCTCGGGCATCGCGTGCTCGCGCGGGATTCCGCACCTCCGGTTTGGATGATCACCGGTGCGGCCGCGACCTCCCGGGTGCAGCCCGAGGCGAATCCGCTGCTGGCGAGCGTGGCGACGAGCGCGCGACTCCAGCTCACCGGCGATGGCGGGCGGTGGCTCGGGCTCGAGGTGCCCGACGCGGCGTTCGGCCGGGTGGCCGGCAGCCTGCACATGGACGATGCGTGGACGGTGGCCGGGGTGAGCCGCGATGGCGTGGCGCTCCCGGTGACCATCGCGCCCGGGCGGGACCTGGAGATCGACATCGCGCGTCCGGATCGGCGGCTCGTGATCGTCGACCTCGGCCCAGACCCGGGCACGGCGCTGACGCTCGACGTGGCGTGGAGTCAGCGCGTACCGTGGAAGCGGGCGGATCACCTGGCGACCACCAACGTGCAGCGGGGCACGGGAACGCCGATGCTGCCGGCGCTGCCCACGGTTGCGGGAGCGGCGCGCGACTTTCCCTACCAGCTGGTCGTGCACGCACCCGCGGCGGTAGACCTCGTGGTCTCCGGTACCTGGCAGTCGGACGAGCTCACCCGGAAGGGCCGCACGGTGCGCACCCGGGGAACCACCGGTGGCGCGGCCACAGTGGTCGCGGGACAATGGTCGGCCCAGGCCCACGGTCCCGTGTCGGTGCACTTCGAGCGCAGCGGGGACGCCCAGTCGGCGGCGCGGCTGGTCGGGGCGTTCGCGGCGTGGTCCGGACTGCCGGCCTCGGACGTGGACCTGGTGGAGCTGCCGCCGGAGTTCACGCCGCCCCGGGCGCTGTGGGGGGAGGGCATCGCCGGCATCCGACCGGTGCTCACCCTCGCCGACAGCCTGTGGTTCGACGACGCCGTCGACGCGCCGAACCTCGACGCCTTCCTGCTCTCCGAGGGCGTCGCGGGAGCGTCGCTGGCCCACCTGGCGGTGGACGCGGTGGGTGCGGCCTGGGTCGATGCCCTCGCTCGGGCGTTCGCCCTCGACCTGCAGGCGGCGCTGGACCCGAAGGCAGCCCGCACCTGGCGCCGCGACCTCCAGACCTGCGCCACCCTGCCCACTCGCACCCCGGCGCTCTCGCCCGAGGTCGCCGCTACCAGCGGGTTCCGCGATCCGTCCGTGCGGTGTGCGGCGCCGCTGGTGCTGGGGCCGATGCTCGCGGACCGGTTCGGGGAAGCAGGCGCCCTCCGCATACGCTCTGCGTTGCTCGCGAGCGGGCGCGCCGACGTGGAGTCCTGGCGTGTCGCGGCCCTCGCGGAGGACCCAGAGGCGGGTCCATGGGTAGATCGCTGGCTCCGGGACGGGCACATCGCCGGTCCCATCGCGGCCAGCATCGACACGGTGGAAGCTGACGAGGGTGGCTGGCGCGTGCGCGGGACCGTGCGGTCAGGCACCGAGCTCGGCGGCGCGCCGGTGGTGGTGCGGCTGATGGGCGCCAAGGTGGACTTGGCGGTGCCAGTGCCTGGCCGGGAGGCGGCGTTCGACGTGGTGGTGCCGGGCAAGCCGTCCCGGGCCGTCGTGGACCCCGAGCTGCGCCTGCTTCGCCCTGGCCCGCTGGCCTCCACGGCTTCGGAGCGGTCAACCGAGCCGGGGTGATGCCGCGGTCGGCTGGCCCGCTCCGGCTACGGCGCCGGCGGCCTCCGCGAGCACGTCGCGGAACCACTGGTGGCCGGGGTCTTCCGTGAACCGCGCATGCCACACCATCAGCAGGCGGTGGGGCGGCACCGCGATGGGCGGTGGCGCGCACCGAATGGCAGGGTCGTTCGGCATCGTGCGGCGCAGCGCTGTGGGTGCGGTGAGCACCAGATCCGTCTCGCGCACGATGGACAATGCAGCGAAGAACGCAGGGAGCCGGACGGTGATCCGGCGGGTATGCCCAGCCTCGGCGAGCACGCTGTCGACCAGGCCCTGGCCGCGACCGGTCGGCGACACCAGGAGGTGGGGCGCCGCGAGGTACCCCTCGAGAGTCGGCGGTCCAGCGGAGAAGAGCGGGTGATCACTGCGGTAGAAGCAGCTGAATCCGTCCTGAATCAACGTGCGTTGAACCAGGGCATTCGGCAGCGGGGCGTCGTGGTGGTCGCCGATGCGCGCCACCACCGCGAGGTCGAGGTCCCCCGTCGCCAGGTCGCGCTCCACCTGGGCCCCGGGTGCCGAGACCAGGCAGACTCCGGGCGCTTCCGTGCGCAGGCGCCGAGCGACGTGGGGCAGCACCAGCACGTCGAACAAGTCGATGCTCGCCATGCGGAGGGTGTGCTGGGCGGAGGCGGGGTCGAACGCCTCGGGTGAGGCCAGCGCGCGCTCCAGGTCGGCCAGCGCGCGCCGGACCGGCACCACCAGCTGCGCGCCCCGCGGGGTGAGCGCCATCCCTTGCCCGGACCGGACAAGGAGGGGGTCGCCCAAGGCGTCGCGCAGGCGGCGGAGGGTGTGACTGGTGGCGGACTGGCTGATGCCGAGCCGGCGGGCGGCCCGGGTGACGCTGCCCTCGTCGGCGAGTGCTGCGAAGGCGACCAGGAGGTTCAGGTCGAGCTCGGCGAGGCTATGAATAGTGTGCATGACTTCATGATTATACGTCATTGGGCTCATGTCCAGTCGCGCCGTAGACCAGAGGCACCAACCAGGGAGTCCTCATGCAGCGCATCCTCCTCTTCGGCGCCACCGGAGCCAGCGGGCAGCAGATCCTCACCCAGGCACTCGCCAGCGGCTTCGCCGTCACCGCCTTCGTCCGCAATCCGGCCAAGGTGCAGACCGCCAACGCG
The DNA here is from genome assembly GCA_047609825.1 of Myxococcota bacterium. GTDB lineage: Bacteria > Myxococcota_A > UBA796 > UBA796. The sequence continues at coordinate 1,208 of JBLFXJ010000125.1, read as the reverse complement.
AACCTCACCGTCGTGCGCGGTGACGTGCGAGACGCCGACGCGGTCAGGGCGGCGGTCGCTGGCCACGATGCGGTGCTCTGCGCGCTGGGGGCGCCGGCCCGCGACCGGTCGGGGCTCCGGGCCACCGGCACCGTGAACATCGTGCGCGCCATGCGGGCCCATGGCGTTCGTCGCCTGGTGGTTCAGTCGAGCCACGGCATCGGCGACAGCGCGGTCGGCCTGCCGTGGTGGATGCGCTGGCTGCTGGTGCCGTTGTACCTGGCGAATGCGTTCGCCGACCACGAGGCCCAGGAGGCGGCGGTGCGGTCCAGCGAGCTCGACTGGACGCTCGTGCGCCCGCCACATCTCACCGACGGCCCGCTGTCCGGGGAGGTGGGTCATGGCTACCCGATGGAGCTGCCGCTGCCGTCCACCAAGATCTCCCGGGCGGATGTGGCGCAGTTCATGCTCGAGCAGCTCGACGCACCTGGCTACATCCGGCGCACGGTCGCCATCGCAGCGTGATCCTGCGGCGGGCTATCGGGTGCGCATGCGCCTGCTGCCCACCATCGAGGTCCACGACACGCCGTTCCGCTGGTTCACGGCGGACGGCGCCCTGCCGCCCTCGGCCCTCGAAGCCCTGCTGGCGTTGTACGACGAGGACCTGTCGTGGGACCTGCACGCCGACTCGTTCTACCGGGCCTGGCTGTGCGAGGTGGCGGACCGCCTCGATCCGGCGCTCCGAACCGGGGTGGTGGACCGGGTGGCGGCGATCACCGGCCTGCCGTTCGCCCCGGACCTGGCGGTGACGGTGCAGCGCATGGAGCCTGGCCAGTACGCCCTGCCGCACACGGATCGGCCCCTCGCCGGGTTTGAAGCGGCCCGGCTGATCGTGCAGCTGACGCCAGGCTGGCGGCCGGAGCACGGCGGCGAGCTGCTGCTGCACGCCGACGCGCTTGGCACCGAAGAGGTGCAGCGCCGTCCCCCGCGGTTCAACAGCGCCTACGGGATGGTGATGGGGCCGCGCTCGGTGCACTCGGTGCGGCCCACCACCCGCCAGCGTCGCACCGCGGTGTTCAACCTGTGGCATGTGGGCAACACGGAGGCCGTGGCCGAGTGGGTGACCGGTCAGCTGGCCGGCCTCCGGTTCGATTCGCTCCCGGCTTCACTCGGTCCGGTCATCGACGATGCAGAGGCCAGCTTGCCGGAGGACGACATCTTCCGCGCCG
>JBLFXJ010000124.1:0-19425 GCA_047609825.1 Myxococcota bacterium | reverse complement strand
CCGCAGCCCAGCACCGTCAGCTGATAACGACCGCCCCTCCGCGCGACAACCCCGGACGATCGAGGTAAGAGCGCCCGGTTTCGCGAGAGGAGGTCGACATGCGCACGTGGACGGTCCTGGCCCTGGCCCTGGTGGCCTGCGGCGACGGTGGTGGTGGCGATGGCGTCAACAACAAGACCGAGCGCTTCGACGAGCTGATCAACGTCGAGGTGGAGGCGTCGGCCGATCTCACCGGGTTCACGCCCGGCGATGATGTCGAGACCACCCAGTGGCTGACCCAGACCGTCGACCCCGCGCTGCAGGGCGGCGAGTACGACATCCTCGGGCTCGTCGAAGACTTCGAGAGCGGCTCTGGGGTGGACAAGGCCGAGGTGGCCCTGTGGCTGGCGAACAGCTTCTCGCCCACGGCCGATGTGACCGCCGAATCCGACTCGGTGGGCGATGTGGCCGTTCGCGGCCCGTCCTGCGAGCCCGTCCTGTACCGGGTGACTACCGATCCGGTGCTCGGCGAGACGAAGACCACGTTCAAGCCGAACCAGATCTACCCGCACCCCGGCGAGGCCGCGGCCATCGATGGCGCGTACTTCACCAGCGTGTCGAGCATCACCTACCAGCTGATCCCCACCATCCTCGGTGTGGTGATCGACCCCGATCTCGCGATCATCGCCGGCACGGCGTTCGACATCACCCGGGACCCCTCGTGGCCGTCCGATGATCCCGCCGGCAAGATCGAGGGCGCGCAGATCATCGTGTACGACGCCGACGGCAACATCCCGGACACCCTCGCGGTGAACTACTTCGTCAGCGACTTCCCCGACCGCGACCAGAAGTACACCAGCCCTGATGGCCTGTGGGTGGCGAGCAATGTGCCGCCCGGCGACCTGCGGGTCGAGATGTGGGGTCGGGTGGATGGCGAGCTGAAGCTGCTCGGCGCCACGGAGTTGTTCTCCGAGACCGACTCGATCAACATCGCGAATGTGTACGCCGGCTACCGCGACGGCGTGAAGTTCCCCGCTTCCTGCGAGCAGTGACGATGTGGTTCTTGGCGACCTGCCTCCTGTCCGGCGCATGGGCGCAGGACGCCGACGACACCCCGGTGGACCAGCGGAAGACCCGCGACGCCACCGCAGCCGAGGCTCCAGCCGAGGCTCCCCCACCCGCGACGGAGGCCGACCCCGCTGAGGCCGAGGCTCCGCCCGACGTCAACGACCGCAAGGCGCGGCCGGACGACGACGACGACGACGACGACGAGTTGGAGGCCATGGCCGCACTGCTCGCGGCCCAGGGTGAGCGGCTCGACGCCCTGCAGCAGGAGCTCGTGCGCACCAAGCTCGCCGTGCTCGGCAGCGACGATGGCATGAGCGTCACCATGGAGGGCCACTTCCGGGTGCGCGCCAACATGTACAACCACCTGTTCGCGAGCCAGACCCAAGGCAAGACCTACCTGGGCGATGCGCGGAACATGGAGAGCCGGCTGCGGCTGCGGCCCGTGTTCGACTACAAGGGCCTGGCCTCGCTGAACACCGAGCTCGACTTCTTCGACGGCATGCTGTGGGGCGACAACCAGCAGCTCGCCAGCACCTCGCTGTTCGCGGGCGACCCATCGAGCACAGGGCTGGATGGCCAGGAGGTGGTGCCGGTCCGCCTGCGGCGCGTGTGGACCAGCTTCAGCATCCCCGTGGGCCGGTTCCAGTTCGGCCGTCAGGCCAACACCTGGGGAATGGGCCTGCTCGCCAACGACGGCGACGGCTTCGACGTGTCGTTCGGCGAGAAGCGGTACGGCACCATCTCCGACCGGGTGCTGTTCGCCACCAAGCCCATCGCCATCGCGCAGGCCCTCGCCGGCAAGGAAGACAGCGGCATCCCGCTGTATGCGGTGCTCGCCGTGGACCGCCTCGTGGAAGACCCGCTCCACCAGTACTACGGCTTCCAGTGCACGCCCGGACTGTCCGCCTCCGACCCCGACTTCAACCGTCGGTGCGACAGCGACGGCGACGGCATCACCGACGCCGACCACTCGTGGGATGACGACACGCGCACCGGCGACCAGCGCAACCAGGACTGGTGGGCGGACCAGAACGACGACGTGAAGCAGATGATCTACGTGCTCGTCTACCGCGGCGAAGACGTGAACCTGCTGGGCACGAATGGCGACCTCACAGCGGGCGCCTGGGTGGTGCACCGCACCCAGCCCGAGACCGAATCCAGCGTTCTGATCATCGACGCCTACTGGAAGAGCCTGTGGCGCTCGGTGCTGGTGGAGTTCGAGGGCATCTCCATCCGCGGCGACACCCGCGCGATCCTCCTGCCGTCCTCCGAGGGCAAGGACCCCCTCGCAAAGACCGCGAACATCGCCGGCTATGTGGGCCGCGCAGGCGTAGACCGCGCCTCGTGGAGTGCGGTGCTCGAGACCGGCTACGCGTCGGGCGATGACAACGTGGCCGACAAGGACTTCACCGGTCGCCCCCTCCACCCCGACCACAACGTGGGCCTGCTCCTGTACGAAGAGGTGCTCTCCCGGGTCACGCAGCAGGTGTGGACCGAGAGCGCCGACGGCCTGTGGAGCAAGGGCGGCGTGTACAACAGCCGGTACATCTTCCCGCTGGTCACGGTGAGCCCGCTGGACAACGTGGAGATCCTGGCCGGCTGGCTGATGGCGTGGCCCGACAAGCCCGACGGCGCGGTCATCCGCTGCCGGAACAGCGACTCGGTCGGGTGCGACGCCCCGAGCAGCCAGCAGGCCACCACCGGCCCGCTGGGTTGGGAGGCCGACCTCGGAGTGAAGCTGCGGTGGCACGAACACATGCTGATCAGCATGGAGACCGGCATCGCCAAGGCCACCGATCGGCTGCCCCTCGAGGGCGCCGGGCTGAACCCGAAGGGCAACTTCTTCACGGTACAGAGCCGCGTGGCCTGGGAGTTCTGACCGTCACACCGGAGCCTACATGAGCAACGACCTCGAGTGGCATCGCGCAGCCTCTGTGCAGGACGTGCCGGAGGGGCGGGTTGCATCCGTCACATGCGCGCACCGGACCTTCTGTCTCACCCACCACGCCGGCACCTTCGCCGCGCTGGACAACAAGTGCCCCCATCAGGGCGGGCCCCTCGGCGAGGGGTCCATCGAGAACGGCTGGCTCCGCTGCCCGTGGCACGGCTGGGACTTCCACCCCACCACCGGCGCCTCCCCCGACGGGCACGACGACGGGGTGGAGTCGTTCCCGGTGGAGGTGCGCCCCGACGGCGTGTACATCGGTCTGCCCAAAGAGCCGGACCCGGACCGCTCCTCCTCCGACGTGGTCGCCGAGACCCTCGTGAACTGGGGCGTGAAGTGGGTGTTTGGCATGGTGGGCCACTCGAACCTGGGCCTGGCTGACGCCATCCGCCGACGCACCGTGCAGGGCGAGATGGGGTACGTCGCCATCCGGCACGAGGGTGCGGCCTCGTTCGCGTGCTCGGCCTACGGCAAGCTCACCGGCAGGCCCGCAGCCTGCCTCGCCATCGCCGGTCCCGGCGCCACGAACCTGCTCACCGGGCTGTGGGATGCGCACGTCGACCACGCGCCGGTCATCGCGCTCGCCGGGCAGGTGCAGAGCCAGTGGTTCGGGCGTGATGCGTTCCAGGAGCTCGACCTGAAGGCGGCGTTCGGCGGCGTGGCCCGATGGTCCGCCGTGATGTTGAAGGACGCGGACTATGCCGAGCTCGCCACCCTCGCGTGCAAGCACGCCATCCTCGAGGAGGGGCCGGTTCAGCTCGTGTTCCCCGACGAGGTGCAGACCCTGCCGTCCGACGCCCCCGCAGGTGGCCCCACCGGGCGCCTGGTGAACCGCCGCGTCGCTCCCGATCCAGAGGCATGCGCCGAAGCCACCGCCGCGGTCGCCGCATCCCGCAAGCCGGTCATCGTCGTCGGCCATGGCGCCCGGTTCCACATGGACGCCATCGTCACCTTCGCCGAGCGCCTGAGCTGCCCCGTAGTCACCACGTTCAAGGCCAAGGGCCAGATCGGCGACCACCACCCACTGGCGGCGGGCGTGCTCGGCCGCAGCGGAACGCCGGTGGCGAGCTGGTTCCTCAACGAGAGCGACCTGCTCATCGTGCTCGGGGCCAGCTTCTCGAACCACACCGGCATCCCGGCCAAGGCGCGCACGCTCCAGATCGACCGCGACCCCCTGGCCCTGGGCAACCGCCACCCCATCGACCACCTGCTCCAGGCCGACATCGGGCTCGGCCTCGCCGCCATCGACACCGCCCTGCCCGAAGAGGTGGACACGGTGGACCGGCGGTCCGAGCTGGCCGAGCGATGGTCCCTGTGGCGCGCCGAGAAGCGCAAGCGGGAGTCCGAGGACCGCGGACAGGGCATCCACAGCGCCACGCTGTTCGCCGCCTTGAGCGACGCGGTGGACGACGACGCGATCATCGCGGTCGACGTGGGCAACAACACGTACAGCTTCGGCCGCTACTTCGAGACCAAACACCAAGCCGTCCTGATGAGCGGCTACCTCGGCTCCATCGGGTTCGGCCTGCCCGCCGCGATGGGCGCCTGGGCCGCCACCCAGGAGGTCGGAACTCCGTTCTCCGGCCGCCAGGTGGTGAGCGTCTCCGGCGACGGCGGCCTCGGCCAGTACCTCGCCGAGCTCACCACCCTCGCCCTGCACGGGATGAACATCACCCACGTGGTGCTGCACAATGGCGAGCTGGGCAAGATCAGCAAGGAACAGCGCGCCGGCGAGTTCGACGTGTGGCAGACCACCCTCGTCAACCCGAGCTTCGCCGCGTTCGCCGAGCAGTGCGGACTGCTCGGCATCCGGGTGGAGCGCCCCGGGGACCTGGCCCGTGCCCTGAGAACCGCGCTGGACCACGACGGCCCGGCGCTGGTCGAGGTGATGACCGACGCCGCGCTGATCTGAGGCTCAGGCCGGGCGCGCCGTGCGCCAGGCCACCAGCAGCTTCGAGGCCATGGCCACCGCGATGTTCCGGCCAGGGCAGGTGCGGGTGGAGGTCTCACGCTCGGCGTCGAACCCCACGCCGTTGAAGTTCACGAAGCCGGAGAGCAGGTTCTCCCGGGTGGGGTCGTAGCGCAGCGGGTCGGGGAACACCGTGGGGTCGACGCTGGCCACGCTGATCACGCCTGCCACCACGGTGCCCTTGGGGAAGGTGTAGTTCTTGCCCGACACCGTGTACTCGCTGGGTGCGTCGGTGATCAGGTTGAAGTTCCCGACCGGCGAGAAGATTCGCCCCACCTCGAGGATCGCGCGCAGCAGCACGTCGCGGTCGGACAGGTCGATCGCGAACTCCGTCGGGATGTCGCACACCGCCGACACCGCCAGGTTGCCGCCGCCGCCGAACGCCGCGACGCCGATGATCGCCAGCAGCAGCTCTGCCCACTCCCGCGCCGACAGCGAGCCGGTGGCGGGGTCGGGCGCGTAGTCGCGGAGGGCGGGTGCTGCGACGATGGCGTCGAGCATGGCGGCCACGCTGGCGTTCAGGCCCGCCAGCTTCGACTCGGCCGGGGCCATGGGCTTGGCGGCCGACAGCGTGTAGCTGGTGGACGGGCTCGAGCCGTAGAACATCTCGTACAGCGACTCCACCTGCTCCGGCGTCGCCTCCATCCCGAACAGCACATACATCATGAACCGGATCACCATCCGCTGGATGATCGGCCGCGCATCCGCATCCTTCGGCTGCCGGCCCAGCGGCACCAACTGGGCGACCGCCTCGTCCACGTACCCAGCGAGCACCGGACTCGACAGCCGATCCTGGCCGGGCTTGGCGATGTCGCGCCAGATGGCGCCGTGCACCGCGCCGTGGGCTCCGGTACCGCCGGTGGCGCCGTCGTCCGACATGAACAGCGGCATGCCTCGGGGCATCCGATCCGCCACGAACCGGGCCTGCCCGATCATCACCCCGCGCTGCTGGGGTGCGGCGAGAAGCCCCACCACCTCAGCGTGCTCACCGACGTGCAGCTTGCCCACCGCCGCGAAGTTCGGGCCGAACAGCTCCACCCGCCGGGTGAGGAAGTCCTGCTGCTTCATGGAGTACGAGATCAGCTCGGCCCCGTTGAACGCGGTGAGCACCGCAGAGGACACGGGGTTGGGGTGGCGCAGGCACCACAGCTGGATGGCATTCGAGGCACGGATCGACAACGACACAACGGGCTCCTCGGCTCATGCGCGGCGGCTGACCCTCCGCGCGGCGACGGCAGCCGACCATAGCTGTTCTTGGCGGCGGGAGGTCAGCCGTTTCGTGCGCTCAACCGGCAGCGCGAACCGTGAACCCGGCGTCGACCACCGCCTGCTCGAGGTCGGGCTGGCGCAGCTGGGAGCCGCGCACGGTCGCCGTCTTGGCCTCGAGGTCCACCTGCACATCCTCCACCCCGGCGGCGGCGGACAGCCCGGCGGTGACCTTGCGCGCACAGCCCCCACAGCTCATGCCGTCGACGGGCAACACGAGGATCTCGGCGGTGACGGGCGCGGGACGGAGACGGCGGACCGCAGCGCCCAGGTCGGACACCGCGTAGTATCCGAGCAGGCCGGCGAGGGCGGCGGCCGAGGCCCAAGCCACCGGACCCGAGTGCTCGTGGGCGTGCACAATGTCGGCGACCTGGAGCCCGAAGGCGGCGTCGAAGGCGAGGCCGAAGCCCACGCTGCCGAGCACGATGGTGCCCAGGTAGATCGCCAGCACCCGCGGCCCGAAGCCCTTGGACACGGCACCGATGGTGGCGATGTTCGACGCCGGACCGGCCATCAGGAACACCAGGGCCGCGCCGGCCGGCATGCCGGCGTGCACCAGCGCTGCTGCGATGGGCACCGAGCTGGTGGCGCAGACGTACAGGGGCAGGCTGATCAGGAGCGCGCCGAACAGGGCCAGCGCGCCGCTCCCGGCCACGGTCTCGGCGAGCGCTCCCGCGGGCACGAAGGCCGTGATCGCAGCGGACACGGCGATGCCGAAGGCCAGCCAGTGCCAGATCGGGTACAGCAGCTCATCCACCGCATAGGACCATGCCTCTCGGAACCCTCCCATGCCAGCGGCGGCCGCGGGCAGCGGCGGTGGAGCGGGCGTCGGGGGCTGCCCGAGATCGGTCAGGGCCCCCCCCACCAGGCCGGTGACCGCCGCGGCGAGCACCTTGAACAGGGCGAACGGCCAGCCGAGGAAGGCGCCGCTCACGAGGATCGAGTCCACCCCGGTCTGCGGTGTGCTGATCAGGAATCCCACCGCGGCGCCATCGCTCGCGCCGTCATGCTTCAGGCCCAGCCCGGCCGGGATGACTCCGCACGAGCACAGGGGCAGAGGCACGCCGAGCAACACCGCCTTGGCCACGCTCCCGAACCCGCCGCGACCGAGGTGCCGATGCACGAGGTCGCGCGGGAGCAACACGTGCAGCGCGGACGCGATGGCGGTGCCCAGCAGGAGCCACGGCGCGAGCTCGAGCACGATGTCCAGCAGGGCAGTGGCGAAGGTCATGCGCACCCCGGATAGCCGAACCTAACCACCGACCGTTCCATGTCCCGTCCCCGCGATGAACCGGTCCACCAGCCCATGCCCGAACGCCAGCACCGCCGGGTCGGCGTCGAACGGAACCGTGTTGTTCGCGGCGAACGCCGGGGTCGCCTCGGGGTGGGCCTGGATGCCGGCGATGGGCAGGCGATCGTGGGAGAACGCCTCGATGGCGCAGATCTCGGTGGAGCCGCGGAGCGTGCACTCAGGCGGAAGTGCTGTGACCACCTCCCGGTGCGACACGATCAGCGGCCCCTCGCCGCCCTCCCCCCACAGCCGGTCTGCTGCGATGCGCACCGTGCGGAGGCCCTTGAGCTTCACCCCATCCGCCCGGAAGGTCACCTCCCCGCCGAGCAAGTGGGCGAGCAGCTGGTGCCCATAACAGAGCCCCAACGCCGGCAGACCCGCCTCGAGCCTCGGGCGGAGCCAGTCCCCCAGAGCGCCCTGCCACGGCAGCGGGTCGTGCACCGAGGCACCGGAGCCGAGGATCACCACGCCGAGCAGTCCGCTCTCCGCCCGGATCAGGCTGTCCAGACCAAACAACGCCGGCAAGTGCAGGGTGAGCGGCACGGCGCCGGCCCGGGCCAGTCGGTTGAAGCAGTCCAGCTCAGGCACCCGGGTGCCAGGGTCGATCACGGCGACATGAGCACGCACAGGCACCCCATTCTGCGGCGAGTGTAGCCGCGCAGGCGGAACGGCCGCACGCCGTTACAGGACCTGTGCACTCCCGAGCCCGGAGCCGCGGCACGTCCACGCCCCCCCGACCCTGGCCACCCGGCGCCCGTGAGGCGGTCGCCCGGTTCACCGGCGACGTGCGTGCCACGGCGTTCCGACGCGCCGCCACCCTCGTGGTCACCGGCACCTCCCGGCTGCTGATGCAGGGCCTGAACCGGGTGAAGCTGGTCGACCCGCACCACCTCCACGCCGCCCGCCGGCTGCAGCGACCCGGTCACGGCCTGCTCACCGCGAGCAACCACGTCGGCCTGTTCGACGACCCCCTCCTGCTGGCGTGCTTCGCGGAGCCGGACTGGGCGCAGCTGCGCTGGGTGGCCGCCGACGCCGTCAACTTCTTCGGCTCGCCGGGGATGGCGCTGTTCAGCTCTACCGGCAAGGCGGTCCCCGTGGTGCGCGGGGCGGGCGTGGACCAGCCTGGAATGGCTTTCCTCGCCGAGCGCCTGCGCCAGGGCGACTGGGTGCACGTGTTCCCCGAGGGTGGACGCTCGCGCGACGCCCAGGGGCGCCTGCGCCGGCCCCTGAAGACGGGCCTCGCCTACCTGGTGGCCGCCGCCCGCCCGCTGCTGCTCACCTTCCACCACCGGGGCATGCACGATGTGCTCCCCATCGGCGCCCGCCTGCCGCGGGTCGGCAACACGGTCACCGTGCGGTTCGCCGCGGCGGTCGACACCGACGCCGGCCTGGCCGACCAGGGGTCCGACGCGATCATGCGCCACGTGGAGACGTCGCTGCTGGCGCTGGAGGCCGAGGCGTTCGCGCCCGAGGGCCCATCGGACCGCTGAGGTGCGCACGGGCCCGATGACGGTCTCGAGCAAGGGGTTAGCTGGGGCTCCGGAGGCCCGATGACGTTCCACGGTGTGCTCACAGCGCTCGTCACCCCGTTCACCGCCGACGGCCAGGTCGACGAGGCCGCCTTCCGCGCCCATGTGCGCCGGCAGCTCGACGCGGGCATCGCGGGCCTCGTCCCGTGCGGCACCACCGGCGAGGCCCCCACCCTCACCGTCGACGAGCAGGTGGAGGTGGTGCGGTGGACGGTGGAGGAATCCAGCGGTCGGGTGCCGATCCTCGCCGGCATCGGCAGCAACGACACGCGCACCGCGATCGACACAGCACTGCGAGTCCAGGAGCTCGGCGTACAAGGCGTGCTCGGCACCACGCCCTACTACAACAAGCCCACCCAGCAGGGCCTGGTGCGCCACTTCACCGCCATCGCTGATGCCATCGACATCGAGCTGTGCCTGTACGACGTGCCCGGTCGCACCGCGCTCGCAATGCAGCCGAAGACAACGGCCCGGCTGTCGGCCCACCCGCGCATCACCTGCGTCAAGGACGCCACCGGCGACCTGAACGTCGCCACCGAGCTCCGCCGGTCCTGCACCCGCGGGTTCACGCTGCTCTCGGGCGACGACTTCACCACGCTGCCCTTCCTCGCCGTCGGCGGGCAGGGGTGCATCTCGGTGGCGAGCAATATCGTGCCCGAGCGCACGGTGGCGATGGTTGCAGACGCCCTCGCCGGCCGCACCGGGCGCGCCCGCGATGCCCATCTGGCGCTGTTCCCCTTGTGGCGGGTGCTGTTCGTGCAGACCAACCCGCTCCCGGTGAAGACAGCTATGGCCGCCATGGACTGGTGCGAGGAGACGTTCAGGCTGCCGCTGTGCCCGATGGATGCCGAGCCCCGTGCAGCCCTGCTCGCCGAGGTCGAGCGCCAGGGGCTGCTCCGGAGCGCCTGACCGGCCCCCACGCCACGCCGCGGTGCACCCGGTGGACAGGCGGCCCAGCGGACCCTACTTCCCCCCATGCCCCGGAGGTCCAGCGTGCTCTGGTTGCGTGTCGCGGTCGCATCCACCCTGGTCGGCTGCTCGATGGTGTTCGGCACCCCCATCACCGACCAGACCGTCCCCGCCGCCTGCGGGCTGTGCATCTACGGCCAGCCCTCACAGTTCGGGTGCTACTGGGCCATCGAGTGGGATGGGGCGTACTACCCGGTGAACGGCCAGACCCCATCGGACGATGAGCATGAGGCCCACGGCGCCGAGGGCATGTGCACGGTCTCCCGCCAGGCGCGGGTCAGCGGCACCCTCCGCAAGGGCAAGTTCCTCGCCGATTCCTTCGAGCTGCTCCCGTTCGACCCCACCGCACCCCGGCCCGACGCGCCGGCCCACGAGCACGAACACTGACCATGCTCCTGCGGGCGCTCGCGTGGCCCATCGACCACCCTCGCACCGCCTGGGCGATCCTGGCGGCGGCGGTGCTGGCGGCCCTCGCAGCACTCCCTTCGGCCCGGTTCGATCCCTCTCCCGAGCGCCTGTTCCCGGAGGACGGGCCCCGGATGGTGCTCGCCACGGAGCACCGTGCGCTGTTCGGTCGCGACGATGATCTGCTGCTGCTGGTCCACGACGGCGACCCGTTCGGCGAAGCCGTCGCGCGGGTGGCCAACGCGGCCCGTGCCATCCCGGGCGTAGGCTCGGTGGTCACGCCGTCCGACCTGCCCTTCCTCGCGTCCACACCCGAGGGGGTGGAGGTGCGCACCCTGCAGCCTGGCGACCCCGTGCCCCAGACGGCGCGCGCCCTCGTGCCCGACGCCCACACCGCCGTGGTGGCCGTGCGGCTGGTAGGCGCCGCCGCAGACGAGGCCCGCGAGCGGGGCGCGGCGGTCGCGGCCCTCCGTGCGATCGCCCCCGAGTGGCACGTGGCCGGCGTTCCTGCCCTGCGGGTGGACTACCTGATCGGGGTGGGCAGAGACCTCGGGCGGGTGCTGCCCCTGTCCCTGTTGCTCGCCGGGTTCCTCCTCTACCGCACGTTCAGGGACTGGCGGCATGCCCTGCTTTGCTCGGTCGCCGTCGGGTGTGGCGCCGTGCTCGCCGCCGGTGGATGGGCCGCCTCCGGCACCCCGTTCGGGCTGCTCGCGCCCGCCTTCCTCACCGTGGTCATCGTGGTCGGCACCGCCGATCTCGTGCACCTGGTGCACCGGTTCGCAGACCACTGTGCCGAGGTGGATCCCGACACCGCCGCACGCCGCGCCGTGGCCGAGCTCGGACCCGCCTGCGCCCTCACCTCCGGCACCACAGCGCTGGGCTTCCTCGCCCTGATGTGGACCGAGATCGCACCCGTGCGGGCGTTCGGACTCGGCACCGGGCTCGGCGTGCTCGGCACCTTCGGGATCGCCTTCCTCCTCGTGCCTCCGGTGCTCGCGCGACTCGGTCCGCCCGTGTCGGGCGCCCACGGCCACTTGAACGCCGCCGCCGATCGCCTGAGCCGGCTGGGCACCTGGGTGCTGCCCCGGTGGCGCGGCCTGCTCGCCGTGTGGGGCGTGGCCATCGTGTTGATGCTGCCCGCCGCGCTCTCGGCCCGCGCCGACAGCCAGATCCTCCCGCGGCTGGTGGGCACCGAGGGGGGCGCCCAGCACGTGTGGGTGCAGGACCGCCTCGGCGGCGCCCTCCCCCTCTCGGTAGACATCACGACCGACCGACCCGACACTGACCCCGAGGTGCTCGCGGCGCTCGACGCCATCGTGGGCTGGCTCCGCGAGCAGCCCACGGTCGGCCACGCCGTGGCGTTCTCCGACGTAGTGGGCGAGGGCTGGCGCGCCCTGGGCGGCGAGGGTCAGCTGCCATCCACCCCGGCCGGCGTGGCTCAGACCCTGCTCGTGCTCGAGGGCGGCCACGATCCCCGCACCGGCTTCGTCGCGGTGGACCCCCAGGGGCGCACCCGCCACCGGATCACGGCCAGCGTGGCAGACGCCGGCACCGACGCCCTCACCGGCCTGCTCGACGGGCTCGCGCGCCAGTCCGAGCGCCACCTCACAGGCCTGGGCACCGCGCGGCCCACCGGGGTGACCGTGCGGGTGGAGGAGGTGAACGCGATCCTGGTGGCCCAGTTCGGCGGCTCTTTCCTCCTCGCCCTCGGGGTGATCGGCGCCGTCTGGTGGCTCGGGAGCCGGTCGTGGCGGCGCACGCTGGTGGCCGTGGTGGCGAACACCGTTCCACTGCTCGCGGTCGCGGCCATGCTCGGCGCGCTGGGGGTGCCCCTCGACCCCACCGTGGCGATGGTGTTCCCCATCGGCCTGGGCATCGCCGTCGACGACTCGATCCACTTCCTCGCCGCCTACGAGCGCGCTCGCGCCCGCATGGCGGACGTGGACAGCGCGCTGCACCACGCCTGGGCCACCGCCGGCCGGAGCATGGTGGACACCACCGTGATGGTGGGCGTCGGATTCGCCATGCTCGCGATCGCGGTCGCGCCGGACCTGCGAGCGTTCGGGCTGGTCACCGCCGCGGGCATCGCCGCCGCGCTCGCCTGCGATCTGCTGCTCCTGCCGGCTCTGGTGCGGGGGCTCGAGGGCGACCGATAGCCGTCTCTCCACCCGACCGCAGCCGCCCGCCGGGGGTTCAGATCCCACGGCCGAAAGCCCTCTCCGGCGACCGGGCACCGTCAATCCACTCCGCGGAGGCCCCACAGTCCGCCACGGTCCGACGCTGTCGCTGCGGCACCCACGACCCGCCGCTCACCGCCGTCCGCGCCATGGGGCGAGCGCCAGGATGCACAACTTTGCTGAACCGTCCATTCGCGACGCGATATCGTGTCGTCCCCCAGACCCGAGGACCACGATGCGATTCGCGCTCCTTCTCACCCTGGGCGCCCTGGGCGCCCTGGGTTGTTCCAGCGGCGCCCGGCTCGAGCTCCCCCAGCAAGTCATCGTCGCCGGCCTCGGTCCCGACAAGCGCATGGAGCCGTGCATGAACTGGTGCTCGGTCGGCGGCCCCGTCTCGGCGCTCACCACCAGCAATGGAATGCCCGTCGCGTACCGCGTGCGCCTGCCGGCCGCGAAGTGGGACGCCGTGCTCAAGGACTCCAAGGGCAAGTGGGGCTCCCCGGACGCCGTCTACAAGCTCACGCCTGGCGGGTTCAAGCCGAAGGCCAAGCCCAAGGTCGTGCCCACCGGCATCGGCAAGCCCAAGCCCGAGGGCCCCCCGCCGAAGCCGGAGCCGTCGCTCACCTGGTCACAGAAGGCCGACAAGCTGCACAACTCCATGACGCCGAAGGCGATGAAGGTGCTCGACCGAGGCGACGAGTACCAGACCACCAACTTCGCGATGTGGACCTCTGGCAACTCGCTGGTGCGGGTCGACTCCGACAACAAGGGGCTGCAGGCCTGGTGGGTCGCGCTCGACCGCCTCGACAAGCTCTGACCGGGCCGCCTCGCTACGGCTCCAGCACCACCCAGGTCTGACCACCTGGGGTGAGCTCCATGGGCAGGACCACCGGCTCGCGCCCCTTCACGGTGACGGTGACCTCATGCGGTCCAGGCGCGAGCGGGTCGCCCTCAGAGTAGGCCTTGCCGTCCACCTTCAGCGTGGCGGCCGGCCCCACGACCCGCACCACCGGTGCCGTGAGCACCACCTGGCCGGGGCTCGAGGTGTACCAGCTGATCACGCCGGTGCCCGCCGCACCGAGCACGAACCCGAACGCCAGCGCCACCGGCAGCATCAGCATGCCCAGCCAGCCGATGGTCGCCGCGGTCGACGACGGGGCACGGGCCTGCGGCCGCGGGCGGGGCGCCGGCACGGGGGCGGGGGTCGGCTTGCGCGGCGGCCGTGAGGGCCGTGGAGGCACCTTGTCGGCCAGTCGTGGGCGCGGCAGCGGCTCGTCGGCGTTGGCCACCGACCGCAGGGTGTCGCCTGAGCGGGGGTCGAGCGCCGACGACGGCATGGTGAGCTTCGGCTGCAGCAGCGGATTCGGCCGGATCACCGTCTCCTGCTGGTTCGCCTCCTCCCACTGCGCGGCTGCCCCCGGGCGCACCACAGTGGCCACCTCGTCCTCGAACTCGCCCGGCGGCGGCATCAGCAGGTGGGCGTCGAGGAGCGGGTTGTTGCGGATCATCGTGGGCGCGTCCGTGCCCTGACTGCTCGCGTGGCCGAAGTCGTCGATGTCGTCGAGGGAGCGGGCGTCACGCACCAGCGCCAGCTCCAGCCGCCGGGTGGGCTGCTCGGCCTCACCGAGGTCCAGGTCATCCGCCTCGTCTCCGCCCAGCGACACCGGGTTGCCTTCGTGGCGTCGGGTGGAGGGATCGGCGTCTGGAAACAGCCCCCGGATGTACCCGCCAAGCGTGTTGTGGGTGAAGTAGAACCCGGAGTCGTGGAAGTACCGGTCCAGCGCCTCCTTGAACTCGGTGGCATCCTTGAACCGGTCGTCCGGCTCGAGCTGAAGAGCGCGCGCCACCACGCCCTCGAGGCTCGGCGGCACCTCGGGATTGTGCCTATGCATCGGCGCATAAGCGCCCGTGCGCAGCCGCTCCACCGTGCCCAGCTCCGACTCCATCCGGAACGGGTGCACCCCGGTGAGCATCTCGTACAACACGATGCCCACGCTGAACAGATCCGAGCGCTGGTCGAGGTTGCGGGACCCGGCCGCCTGCTCGGGGCTCATGTAGTCGAACCGGCCACGCACGATGCCCGACACCGTGTCCATCACCTTCAGAGCCGCCTTCGCGATGCCGAAGTCGGTCAGCTTCACCTCACCCGAGTACGACAGCAGGATGTTCGGCGGCGACACATCCCGGTGGATGATGTTCATCTCGATCGGGCGGCCGCCCCGCACCACGGTGCGGCTGTGTGCGTACTCGAGCCCCTTGAGCAACTCGATCGTGACGAACACTGCGTGCGGAACCGGCAGCACCAGTCCGCGCTCCGCGGCGCGCCGGAGCACAGCACCGAGGTCGCGCCCGTGCACGTACTCCATGGCGATGAACCAGATGCCCTCGTGCTCGCGCAGGTCGATGTGCTGCACGATGTTCGCGTGGGACAGCTGGCCTGCCACCCGCGCCTCGTCGCGCAGCATCTCGATGTAGTCCCGGTTGCGGGACAGGTTCGGGAGGATGCGCTTGATGGCGATCGTACGTTGGAACCCACCGATTCCCTCGAGGCGGGCCTTGTAGATCTCGGCCATCCCCCCGGTGGCGATGCGCTCCAGGATCTGGTACTTCCCCAACGTCTGTATGGCGGACCTGGACACGGTTCTTCTGCTCACCCGTAACGAGAAGGGTCCTGGATGCTGCGCCGGCACACCGGTCCACCGAGCGCCCCGTTGGGCGCGGCTCCGACAACGTCCCATACCGGTGCGGTCACCGCAACGGTGATTGTGCTCACGGCATGGGTCTGTGTCACGATGTCGGCCGACACCCTCGCGCCGTGGGTGGGCGATCGGGCGGCCGCCGTCGAGCGTGCCCTCGGCCTGGACGTGGCGCAGCCCCCAGAGGATGACTGACCCGTATGGAGTTCACCCCGCAGATCGGCCTCCTCCTCGTCGGGTGCGCCATCGCCTCCTGGACCGATGCCCGCACCGGCAAGATCCTCAACACGCTCACCGGACCGATGATCCTGGGCGGGCTGTTGGTGAACTCCGCCCTCGGCGACTGGACGGTGGGGGTGTACGGGTTCGTGGCCGCCGCCGTGCTGCACTACCCGATGTGGATGCTCGGCGTGGAGAAGGGCGGTGACGTGAAGCTGCTGATGGGGATCGGCGCATGCGTCGGTGCCTGGGAGCTGATCGAGACCACGTTCTGGTATGCCGCGCTGTACATCCCGGTGGGCATCGGGGTGCTCATCTACCGTCGTCGGCTCGCAAACCTCGTGAAGGTGAGCGCCCACATCGCCAAGAAGGCCACCGGCACCGCCGACGAAGGCGACGTGGCACCGAGCGCCACCATCCTGTGGACGGCCCCCGTGATCAGCCTCGCGGCGGTCGGCGCGTGGCTCACCGACATCCCGGCGCTCCAGTGAACGCCCCAGCCCACTCGCAATCCGATATGCTGCGGCCCGGAGGTTCGATGCGTCTGTGGATCTGCGCGGTGCTCGTCGCCACGAGCGGGTGCGCCTACGTCTCGCGCGCCGAGTACCAAGAGTACTGGGACGCCGATGGCGACGGCTACCCCATCGACGACGACTGCGACGATGGGAACCCCGAGATCTATCCGTTCGCCGCCGATGTTCGCGGAGATGGCTGCGACGCCGACTGCGGCGAAGAGCCTGACGACGACGACGACGACTGGCCCAACGTGGCCGACTGCGACCCCGGCGACCCCACCATCTACCCGTGCTCGCCGGAGGAGAAGCCCGGGGATGGCATAGACCACGACTGCGACGGCGAAGACGGCGTGCGCAGGGAGCCCTGCCCGGTCGAAGATCCCGACTACCCCGACGCCGAGCCCCTCGAGTCCTGCGGAGGTGGCAAGTGAGGCGCGCACTCCTGGCCGGAGCTGGCCTGATGTGGGCCACGATGGCCTCCGCCCAGCAGGAGTCCTGCGAGGGCTACGACAATGTTCAGTTCTCCGCCGCGGTAAACACCGCCAAGGCCGCCATGGCCACGGCCGATCTCGCCACGATGAGCACCACGCTCGCAGAGGCGAAAGACAAGCTCCGGTGCCTGGAAGAGCTGGTCGATCGCTCGGTCTACGCCGACTTTGCTCGCTACATGGCGCTCACGGCCTTCTTCGACCAGGACGAGACGGTCTCCATCCAGTGGGGGCTCGCCTCCCGCTACGCCGACCCCAAGCTCGCCTGGGGCGACACCTTCGCCGAGGACCACCCGTTCCGCGAGCTGCTCACCACCACCGAAGACAGCCCGCTGTCCGTGCGGGAGGGCGAGGCCCTCGCGATCCCGAGGAAGGGCGGCGTGTTCGCGAGCGGCGTGCTGATCTTCGAGCCCAAGCTGCACGCCGAGGTACCCTACCTCCTTCAGCTGGTGGACAAAGATGGCTCCGTGGTGAGTGCGGAGTGGCAGGACGGCTCCGCGTTCGACTCCGAGATGCTCACCAGCGAGCTGCCCGCCGGGTACAAGGCGCCCCGGTTCTACAAGGGCCCCGTGCCTGAGCCGCCCGCCGATCTGGTGTTCCAGAAGGAGCCCTTCCCGGTGGCCAAGGTGATCACCACCGGCGCGTTGGCGGTGGTGAGCGGCGCCCTCTACGGCGTCGCGGCAGCCACCTCCGGCGGCGTGGCCAACGCCACCACCGAGGCCGAGCTCGCCTCGGCGCGCTCCACCACGAACCTGCTCGTCGTCGGCAGCGGCATCACCGGTGCTGCCGCCCTGGGCGCTGGCATCACCATCCTGGTCGACGGCAAGTCGGCCGGCATCGGGATGCGGTTCCGCTGGTAGGGACGCGCGCCCCAGGCGGGCCTACACCCAGTTCGAGTCCTCGAACCTGCGCAGCTCCACCGCATGGCCCGCCGGGTCGCGGAGCACGGCGCGGGTGACGGCCGACGCCGCGTCGTACGCCATCGGGCGTTCGAACTGCACACCCTCGGCCACGAGCGCCGCGCACTTCGCCTCGAGATCCGGCACCACCAGGGTCACCGTCGTGCCGCCGGGCGCAGCACCCCGCTCCCGGTAGCGCACGCCGATGAAGCCGTCCGTGCCCACCCGGTACACGCGGCTCGCGCCCTGGTCCAGCGCCAGACCCATGCCCAATACATCGGCATAGAACCTGTGCATCTCGGCCATATCCCGCGTATCCAGGTAGGTGATGACCTGGCGCCAGTGGGGATGGCGAGGGGGCTGCATCAGCTTGATCACGTTGCCGTCGGGGTCTTCCAGCGGCACGAGCGCCCCCCACGGGTGGCGGGACACAGGCCCGAGCAGGTGCACACCGGCGGCGGTGAGGTGAGCCACGTCGGCGTCGATGTCGTCGGTGCGGAGCGTGAGCACGGCACCGGCGAATGGACCGTGGTCATCCCTGGGGATCGGCGGCACGGCCTCGGCGCCGGTGCCATGGAGCCCCACGCGAATCCCGCCCACATCCAGCGCCGACCACCAGTCGCTGCGCTCCATCACCCGCAGGCCCAGGATGCCCTCGTAGAACGCGAGCGCCCGCTCCATGCTCGACACGTTCAAATACACGTCCTGCACGCCGGTGATCATCGGGCACCTCCACGGATCGGAGCGAGACCCTACCCCGCCCCGGCACTCACCGTGAGCCGGTTAGCCACCCCCCGTGCGTAGCCTGTGCCTGGTGCTGCTCGGACTGTCCGCCTGCGTGCCCCGGCACGAGCCGGCGCCGTGGGCCGTGGGCATCCGGGTGCGCGGGCCCGAGCCCTCCGGCTGGCTGCTCACCGATCCCGACCTGCCCCCGCTCGCAGACGACAGGCCCCATCGGGCTGGCGCCCGGGAGACCGCGCAGGCGGCCCGCGACGCGCTGCAGAGCCAACAGACCCACTGGTGGCAGTTCATCCCGTTGACGGGGCTCATCCGAACCCGGACCACAGCGGAGCCCTCGGTCCTCGAGGCGGATCGGGGCCGGGTGGAGGCCTGGCTGCACGATCGGGGCTGGGTGGACGCGGAGGTGGAGCTGGAGGTGGACGCGCCGAAGGACCGGCTGCGGGTGGTCACGTTCCGGGTCGAGGCCGGCGAGCGCGCCATGGTGATTGCCCGACTCGCCGGGGCCAGCGGCCTGCCCGCCTCGCTCGTGGCCACCCTCGAGGCGGCGCTCCCCCCGCCCGGGCCGTGGGATCGCGAGCGCATCGGCAAGGCGGTGGTTGCCCTGGAAGGCTCCCTCCGAGCCAGCGGCTACGGCCACGGGCAGGCGTCGGTCGAGCGAGCGGGCGGACTCGCGACATTCACCGTCGCACCTGGACCGCTGGTGAGCATGGCCGGGGTGCGCTGGGTGGGCATCGAGGGCCTGGACCGGGACGTGCTCACCCGGATGGTGCGGCCCGTGGTGCGGGAGGGCGCGCCCTGGGATGGCGATGGCCTTGACGCTCTGGCGCGGAAGATCACCGTGCGTCCCGGCATCGAGGCGACGAGTGTACGGCCGGGCGTGGTGGTGGACGGCGAGGCGCCGGTCACGTTCATCATCGAAGAGTCACCTCCGATCACGTGGACCCCTCGGTACTCGATCGGGTCGGATGGAGCGCTGTTCTCCGCCACCGGCGGTGCGGGGTTCCAGGCCCACGCCGTAGGCCGACGCCTGGTCAGCACCCGCGGCTTCGTCGACTTCGGCTACCGGCTCCTGCCCACCACACCGGCATCGCCCGGGGCCTTCACCGGCAACCACGGGCCCACCGGTGCTGGCCTGCTCGAGCTGGACGCTCCCCTGAGCGTCCTGGGGCGAGTGGGCCTGTATGCGCGCGCCGAGGGCCTGGTGGACGTACGTCGCGGCTACCACTCCGTCGAGCCCGAGGCCGCCGTCGGCCTCTCCTGGAGCACCAC
>JBLFXJ010000123.1:0-19496 GCA_047609825.1 Myxococcota bacterium | reverse complement strand
GGGTGCAGCCATCGGCCTGTTCGGCGCCGCCCTGATGACCCTCGCAGCGTCGGCCATGCTGCTCGTGGCGGTCCTGGTCGCGTGAACGACCGCGTCAGTTCAGCGTCGCAGGGTCGGCCAGGCTGAACGGGGCGACTGCGGCGTCGAACCGGTCGCCGTCCGCGTTGAGCATGCCGAAGGTGCCATGCATTGCACCAAGGCTGGTTTTCAGCGGGCAGAACGATGTGTAGCGGAAGCTCTGTCCTGGCGCGAGCTCGGGCTGCTCGCCGACCACGCCAGGTCCGCGCACGTGACGTTCCTCACCGCTCGCGTCGGTGATCACCCAGTGGCGGTCGATCAGCTGCACGGGGTCGACGCCGGTGTTCTCGATCGTGACGGTGTACGAGAAGAACCAGTATGACTCGGCCGGGTCGCTGCGTTCGGGATGGAATCGGGGCTGCACGTGCACGCGAACGCCCTGTGAGATCGCCTCCGACATCGGCCCCCCTCGGCGTGTGACACCGCACGCACTCCGAGCGTGCGGCGTAACCGTTCGTGGGCCGAGCGTGGCGCGTTCGGGCAGCGCTCGGCGTGCCCGCAGCTCAGGTCGGCCAGCCGTGGGTCGCCTCGTCCACTACCTGGGTCCAACTCCGGATCCTGCGCTGGCGGGGGAGGCCAGCGGCCTCTCGGATCGCGCGGGCCCAGCTGTTGGGATCGTGCCCCGCGACCACGTCTGCCAGGCTGCGCAGGTCGCCGTGATCCGCGCCCACCACGGGCACCCCCTGGGCCCAGTAGTCGAACACCTTGAGCGGGCAGAACCACGGTGGGGCGTCGGCGGGGTAGGGCACCAGCCCCACATCCATCGCGGCGACCAGGTCGGCGAGGGACTCCGGCGGGCTCCATCCGATGGCGTGGATGCGGGGATGAACCGGCACCGGCGTGGGGCCTCCGCCGACGACCAGGGCTGTGGCCTCGGGCACGGCGTCGAGGATGGCCGGTAGGCGCACCAGCCCGTGCCAGGGCTTGTGGGTGCCGACGAACCCCAGCACCAGCCCGGTGAGTCCGAGCCGGCGACGGGTGCCGGCGCGGTCGCCGGCGCGCACCAACGCGGTGCCGTTGGGCACGTGGCGGATCGCGTCCGGTGCGACGCCGAGCGTCCGAGCCCAGTCAGCCAGCCAAGACGACACCGCGATCACCCGGTCAGCGGCGATCAAGTCAGCGCGCTCGATCCGGCGCGCGCGCCTTCGCCATCGGATCCCGGGTCGCTCCAGCGCCAACGGGGCGTTCAGCTCCACGATGCGCGGAACACCGAGCGCGGCGGCGAGGCGTAGTCCTCCATCGCCGAGCAGGGTGTGGCGCTCCCAGATCCAGTCAGGATGGAACGCTGAAGCGGCCTGAGCGAGCGCGCGGCTGTCTCGGGTCTCACCCTGCTCGCGCAACCAGCGGGGCCACCTGCGCGGCGCGAGGGTGGTGACCGGCAGCTCCAGGCGATCGTGCTCGCCGCGGGCGTCGTGTCGCAGCGGTGCGGCCACCCGCACGGTGTGGCCGACGTCCGCCAGCGCGCGCGCCACGCCACGGAGGTGTGCGGAGGCGCCCGACGGGCCGTCGATCGGGATGCCGCGCGCCGTGCACAGCACCAATACGCGGCTCACGCCTTGGCGACTGCCAGTGCCTGCTCGAGATCGGCGATCAGGTCGTCAGCATCTTCGATGCCAATGGACAGCCGCACCAGGCCATCCTCCAGGCCCAGTGCCCGCCGCTGCTCTGCGGGGACCGAGGCGTGGGTCATCGACGCCGGCAGCTCGATCAGGGACTCCACACCACCGAGGGACTCGGCCAGCGTGAACACCCGGGTGCTCGCGCAGAACAGCTCGGCCTGGTCGAGGGTGAGGTCGAACACCACGGACATCATGCCGCCAAAGCCGCTCATCTGCCGAGACGCCACGGCGAAGCCGGGGTCCTGCGGACGCATCGGGTAGTGCAGTCGGCGCACATCGTCGCGGCCCTCGAGCCAGGCGAGCACCCGCTGGGCGTTGGCCTGGTGCTGCCGCATGCGCACCGCGAGGGTCTTCACGCCTCGGAGGGTGAGCCAGGTGTCCCACGGCCCCGGCACCGCTCCCGAGGCGTTCTGGACATACCGGAGCTGCTCCGCCAGGTCGGCGCGGGCGGTGAGCACGATGCCGCCCACAACGTCGGAGTGGCCGTTGATGTACTTGGTGGTGGAGTGGACCACCAGGTCGGCGCCGAGGGTCAGCGGCCGCTGGAAGATCGGCGTCGCAAAGGTGTTGTCGACCGTGAGGAGGGCGCCCACAGTCGCACATCGTGCAGCGACGGCGGCGATGTCGGTGATCTTCAGGAGCGGGTTGGTCGGGGACTCCAGCCACACCATCGTGGTGTCGGCCGGGATCAGCGCCTCGATGTCGCCGGCGCTGAGGTCGACGAAGGTGAAGCGGAGCCCCGCCTTCTCGAAGATCTTGGTGAACAGTCGGTAGGTGCCGCCGTACAGGTCGTCGCCGCACACGATCTTGGCGCCAGCGGGGAGGGTCTGCATGACAGCGGTGGTGGCGGCGAGGCCAGATGCGAATGCCACGCCATCGGTGCCCTCCTCGAGGGCGGCCACGCAGCGCTCCAACGCCTCACGGGTGGGGTTCTGGCTCCGGGCGTACTCGTAGCCCGTGTGCTTTGCCGGCCATGGCTGGGCGTAGGTCGAGGTCTGGAACACGGGCTGCATCACGGCGCCCGTGCGCGGCTCGGGGGCCTGGCCGGCGTGGATCACCTTGGTGCCGATGCGGTGGGAGGGGTCGTCGCTCATGACTCACCGCCCGTGCAGCGCGCGACGTGGTCGATGAGGTCGATGCGGGTGAGCACGGCAACCATGTTGCCTCCCTTGTAGACGAGCGCGATCCGGAACTTGCGCATCAGATCGCTCAACACGGCGACCTCGGTGCTCGCTGACACAGTGCAGTACCCGTTGTCGGCCAGGTCGCCGACTGTGCGCACGCCTGGGCCGCTGCGCAGCGCGGACTCGAGCAGCCCCTTCTCGTGGATCACGCCGACCACGCGGCCATCGCGGGTGACCGGCATCTGGCTGATGCCGTGCACCTTCATCACACCGATCGCCTCGGTGGCAGTGGTGGATGCGGGAACGGTGACCACCTCGCGATCGGCCATGCCCTCGAGCACGTCGGCCACGGTGCCGAGGCCGAGCTGCGGCTCGAGGAAGCCGTTCTCCTGCATCCACTGATCGTTGTAGATCTTCGACAGGTAGCGTGAGCCGCTGTCGGGCAGCAGCACGACGTAGTTGGCGCCCTTCTTGTCGTTTCGGCGGATCCACTTGAGCGCACCGGCCACTGCGGCACCACAGGAGCCACCGACGAACAGGCCCTCTTCGCGGGCCAGCCGGCGGGTCATCTGGAAGCACTCCTTGTCGTTCACCCGCACGATCTCGTCGACGGAGGTGAAGTCCATGGTGCTCGGGAGGAAGTCCTCTCCGATGCCCTCGAGCACGTAGCTGAACGGCTCGGTGAGCTGCCCGGTCTCGAAGTAGTCGTAGTAGATGCTGCCGACCGGGTCGACGCCGACGATCTTCACGTCGGGCTTCACCGACTTGAGGTACTCGCCGGTGCCGGTAATGGTGCCGCCGGTGCCGAGGCCAGCGATGAAGGCGTCGATCTTCCCGTCCAGCTGGTCGTACAGCTCCGGACCCGTGTACAGGCGATGGGCCTTCGGGTTCGACGGATTGTGGTACTGGTTCGCATAGAATGAGTTGGGCGTCTCATCGGCGATGCGGCGCGACACGCTGTAGTAGGACCGGGGATCGTCGGCCTCGACATTGGTGGGGGTGACCACCACTTTGGCGCCATACGCCCGCAGCGCGGCACGCTTCTCCTCGGACTGCTTGTCGGGCAGCACGAAGATGCACTTGTAGCCCTTGAGGGCCGCCGCCATCGCCAGGCCGGCCCCGGTGTTGCCCGAGGTTGCCTCGACGATGGTGCCGCCCGGCTTGAGCTCGCCCGACTCCTCGGCGTCCGCGATGATCTGGAGCGCGATGCGGTCCTTCACAGAGGCGCCAGGGTTCAGCATCTCGACCTTGGCGTAGACGTTGGCCTGGATCCCGGCAGCGACGTTGTTCAGTCGTACCAGCGGCGTGTGACCCACGCACTCCAGGATGTTCTCGTGGACGTTCTTCATCCGTGGCTCCGCGAAGGCGCTCGACCTAATCGTGGCTGCACGCCATCGCCACCGGACCGTGGTAGGGTCTCGCTGCGACGCACTTGGTGTGCATGCTCCCCGTCACACGCCCGGCGGGCCCGCCGCAGGAGAGTTCGGATTGGAAGGCCACCGTGACCGCCTGCTCCGCAGGGGTGACTACATCTGGGGGTCCTTCGTCAAGCCCGAGCGAGTCGACGGTTATATCGTCGGGGTGAACCCCGGCGATCGGAGCGACGTGCTCGGTCGGTTCCCGTTCTGCGAAGGGTCCGTCGATGACGCGGTGGATTCGGCAGCGCGCGGGGTGGTGCACTGGCGGCGCGTCAGCCGGGTGGACCGCGCGAAGGCTGTTCGGAAGTTCCGCGATTCCCTGAATCGGTTCCAGGAGAAGTTCGCGGTCCTCATCGCCCGCGAGACGGGCAAGCCCCTGTGGGAGGCGCGGCAAGAGGTCGTGGCCAGCGTGCGCGCCGTCGATCTGTTGCTCGAGGAGGGGCTGGCGCTGCTGCAGCCGCGGATCCTCAACGAGCGCGAGGCACGCAGCGACTTCCGGCCCCGGGGCGTCGTGGCGCTGCTCGTGCCCTACAACCTGCCGCTGTTGATCCCGGCCCTGCAGACCGCCGCCGCGCTGCTGGCGGGCAACACCGTGGTCATGAAGCCGTCGAAGTTCACGCCGGGCGTTGGCCAGGGCGTGGCGGAGATGTGGGACCGGTGCAAGCTCCCGCGGGGCGTGTTCAACCTGGTCCAGGGCTCGGGCTCGTCGATCGGGCAGCGCCTGGTCACCCACCCCCGGGTCGATGCGCTGCTGTTCAACGGCGGTTTTCAGACCGCGATGGCGATCCGGCGGGCAACCTTCGACCGGCCCGAGCTGCCCGCGGTGTTCCAGTGCGGCGGCAAGGGTGCCGCCCTGGTGCTCGATGGGTGCGAGATCGATCGCGCCGTGTATGAGGTGCTCGTCGGCGCGTTCCTCACCGCCGGCCAGCGGCACAACAGCACCGGCCGCGTGATCCTCACCGACTCGGTGTTCGAGGCGTTCGTCGACAAGCTGGCCCGCCAGGCCAGCCGGGTCACCGTCGGCTACGGCTTCGAGCCCCACACCTTCTTCGGCCCGTTGATCAGCGAGAACTTCCGCACCCGGTTCCGCCGATACGGCCGCGCCATCGCCGCCCGCGGCCACACCACGCTGCTGCCGTCGGTGAACCGTGAGGTCGCGGGGCGTCGCGGGTTCTACGCCAGCCCATCGCTGCACGTGATCGACTGGCAGAATGGGCATGCGTTCATCAACGACGAGCCCCCAGGGCCCACGCTTCTGCTCTACCGAGTCAGCTCGTGGGAAGAGGCGGTGGCCCTGCACAACAAGCTGCTGTATCGGATCAGCACGTCGTTGTTCGTCGACCCCAACCAGCGCGATCTGCCGGAGATCATCGGTCGGCTGAAGACCGGCTCGCTGAACATCAACCGTGGCACCATCGGGGCGTCGCTCCGCTTGCCTGCGGCTGGGCTCGGGCGCTCCGGTAATGGCATCGCGGGTGGAGTCGACCTGCTGCGGTTCCTCGCCACGCCGCGCTCCACGCTGGTCGAGGTGCGGCCATTCGACGCCACTCAGTCCGTGCCCGGCATCAACTGGGACGACGACGACGGCGACCCGATCAGTGTCGATGTGGAACTGGAGATGGAGCCCATCGAGTAGCGAGCCGAGCAGCGACGCACGGCAGTGCCGCTACTCGGGCAGGCGCTCCACGGTGATGACCTGGCGCGGGTCCACGTCTACGAATCGGCTCACCACGCCGTCCGGCCAGGTGACTTCGACCAGGTCCACCACGGCAGCGTCGGCGAGGCCGAAGTGGGCCTCGGGCGCCGAGGAACCGTACATGCTGGTGCCGCCGGCCATGATCCATCGGACTTGTTCGGCGCCGCCGGCCTCCACTCGCACGCGCGCGCCGATGGCGAACACGTTCGGGGAGTGGCCACGCGGCACCACCCGGAGCCACGCCTCGGTGCCGCAGCGGGAGATGTACAGGGGGCTCGGGCCGTCGAGGTTGCGCTTGGCGATGTCGAGCCACCCGTCGTCGTTGATGTCTGCGGCGGTGAGACCGCGGGTGGGGCCGCCGTCGGCGAACCTCCACTCCGGAGCGACATCGGCGAACTGACCGTCGGCGTCCTGCAGCCACAGCCCGTCGAACTGCTCCCGACGGGTGTTCGTGTAGGTGTCCCAGTACCCGAACGCGATGGCCGCATCGAGGTCTGCGTCGTTGTCGGCGTCGAGCAGCTCGGCGCCCCAGCCGTAGCACTGGTTCTGTGACGGCTCGGGCTCGCCGAAGCATCGGCCCTCGGCGCCGATGCTCGGGCGAAGGGCGCGGGCCGGTGCGTACTCGAGCCAGGCGTGGCCGACCAGGGGTGGCGTTCCGGGGAACGGCGCGATGCTCTGGAGCAGCGACATCGCCCGCCAGCTGCTCTGGAGGAAGTCCGGCACCCGGTCGCCGTTGAGATCGCCGATGCCCAAGCCCATGCCCTCGAAGTCGGGGTGTACGCCCGAACTCCAGTCCACCGAGAAGCCTGCGCCCGCGTCGTTCTTCAGGAGCACCGTCTGGCGCACCTTGCCGAAGTCGTGCACCGACACCAGCTCGGGGAAGGTGTCGTTGTCGATGTCGATCCATGCTGTCTGGAACTGGTAGCCGTCGTGCACCTCAGGCGGGAGGAGGTGTGACACGTCGGTGAAGGTGCCGTCGCCATCGTTGCGGTACAGCTCGGCGGGGTCCGCAGGCGGCATCTCGGGGTCGTCGAATGTGTCGGGCGTGGGCCCGTAGTTGCCGATGATCAGGTCGAGGTCGCCGTCGCCGTCGTAGTCGGCCCATGCGCTGGACTGGCTGCGCCAGCTGTGGACCGCGACGCCGCTCTCGGCCGACACGTCGACGAACGTGCCACCGTCGTTGCGCAGGAGCATCGACGGCGCCTCCCACCGGGTGACCAGCAGGTCGAGGTCGCCATCGCCGTCGTAGTCCGCGGCGCTGGCCCCCACGCCCCCGGGCGTCTCGATGCCTGGCAGCCGGGTGGCGGCGTCTTCCGTGAAGGTGGCGTCGGGGCCGGTGACCCAGAGCGCGGGGGGCCCGGACTCGTTGGGGAGGAACAGGTCGGGCAGACCGTTGCCCGTGAGGTCGGCGGCCACCACGCCTGCAGACGTGAGGAGCTCTGCCACCGGGGCGTCCCCAGGCGCGGAGCGACGGTCGAACGGCCCGAGGGAGACGCGATCGCCAGGCGATGCGCACACGACCGGGCGGCCGGTGAGGGTCGCAGTGGGCGGCCCGGTGGTGTCGGTGTCGGTGTCGGTGTCGGTGTCGGTGTCGGTGTCCGCATCCGTGTCGGCATCCGTGTCCGCGTCGGCATCGGTGTCCGCGTCGGTGTCCGCGTCGGTGTCGGTGTCGGTGTCGGTGTCTGTGTCGGTCGCGGCCGCGCTGTCCGTCCCCTTGTCGGCGAACGGGTCGTTGGGCACACAGCCGATGATCAAGGCGAACCAGAGGGATCGCACGCAGGCCTCCGTCATCGCGCCACCGTGACGATCTGGCGCGCATCCACATCTGTGAAGGTATCTCGGCTGCCATCGGCCCAGACGATCTCGAGACGATCCAGCTGCTCTGCGTCGCCGAGACCGAAGTGCGCCTCAGCGGGTGCGGACGAGAACAGGGAGCTGCCGCCCGCCGTGATCCACCGGGTCTGGGTCACACCATCGGCCTCGGCGATCACCGTCGCGCCGATGCCGTGGGTGTTCATGCCGTCCTTCACTCGGACCCGGATCCATGTGCCCTCGCCGCAACGGCTGATGAACATCGGCGTGGGGCCCTCGAGCGAGCGGACCACCGCGTCGAGCCAGCCATCGTCGTTCAGATCGGCCAGCACCACCCCTCGGTTCGCGCCGGTGTCTGCCACGTCCCACTCCGGAGCCGACGCGTGATCGGAGAACTGACCGTCGGCGTCCTGCAGCCACAGGCCATCGGCCTGGTAGCGGCGCACCGCCGAGTAGGTGGTCCAGAACCCGAACGCGGCCCAGACATCCAGATCCCCGTCCAGGTCGAGGTCGCCCAGCTCCACCCCCCAGCCGTAGCACTGGTTCGCGAAGCCGCCCGGGTCGAAGCCGTAGCAGCCTCCGGCCATGTCGACGACGAGGTTGCGTGCGTCGGCGCTGTTGACCCACAGGGCCTGGGTGAGCGATGTGGGAGACGGCACGCTGGTGAGCAGCCCGAGCTCCTGCCACGAGGTCTCGACGAAGTCGGGGAGCCCATCTCCGTTCAGGTCGCCGATGCCGAGCCCCATGCCCTCGAAGTCCGGATGAAAGGCGGAGTCAGCGTCGATCTCGAACGCCTCGCCCCCGTGGTTGTACAGCAACACGCTCCCTCGGGTGGCCACCTTGCCGAAGTCGTGCACCGAGAACAGCTCGGGGTAGCCATCGCGGTCGACATCGAGCCACGCGAGCTGGAACTGGTGGCTGTCGTGTACGGTAGCCGGAATCATCCAGGACTCGTTGTCGAAGGTGCCGTCGCCGTTGTTCCGGAACAGCTCGACCGGGTCGGCGGGGGCCGTGATCTCCAGGTGGTCTGCCGGTGTGGGGCCGTAGCCGCCCACGACCAGGTCGAGGTCGCCGTCCTGATCGAAGTCCGCCCAGGTCGAAGCGCTGCTCTTGAAGGCGGTCCACCCGAGCCCGGTGCCGTGGGTGACGTCTGTGAAGTGGCCGGCGCCGTCGTTCGCCAAGAGCAGGTTCGGCTTCTCCCAGCGGGCGAGGAACAGGTCCAGATCGCCATCCGAGTCGTAGTCCGCGGCGCTGGCATCGGAGGTGTCGGACAGGTCGAGATCGGCGAACGACTCTGCACCTCGCTCCTCGAACAGGACCCCGGGGAGCTGTACATGGAGCTGCGGCGTGGCGCCTTCGCTGCCGAGGAACACATCCAGTCGCCCATCACCCGTGAGGTCGGCGACGACGATGCCGCCGCCTACCAGGTTGGCGCCGTCTGTCTGGGGACCCGGCGCATCGCGGCGTTCGAAGGCGCCCAGCTCGGCCCTCGCGCCCGGCTCGGGGCACGAGATCCGACCCGTGCCGGAGAGGGTCACCGGGCGGGGCGTGTCGGTGTCGGTGTCGGTGTCGGCGTCGGTGTCGGTGTCGGTGTCGGCGTCGGTGTCGGTGTCGGTGTCGGTGTCGGTGTCGGTGTCGGTGTCGGTGTCGGTGTCGGTGTCGGTGTCGGTGCTAGCGAGATCCGTGTCCACGAGCGCTGGTTCGCAGCGCCCGCAGGGATCCCCAGCGCCACCGTCTCCAGCGCACCCCGCCACCAACACTCCGACCACACACCATCGCATCGGTCTTCACCCTGTCGGAGGATGCCACGGTCAGGTGCGACCGCCCACGACCCGTGTGGCGGGTCGCTTTTCCTCGCGACCGCCGCGGAGGCAAACGGTATGCTGTCGGCTTCGGAGGCTCACGTGCAAGATCCGCCCAGTCAATTCAAGTCCGTTGCCGTCATGAACCTGATCGCGGGCGTGTTGAACCTGTCGGTCGGCCTCGGGATCGCGTTCACGATCTGGGGCGTGATTGGAGCGGTCGGCGGAAGCTGCCTGGCGCTCGTCACGCTGGGCCTGTGCCCCATCGGCTTCCTCGTGATGTTCATCCCGATCCTGCTCGTGCCGGTTGCGCTGATCGAGCTGGTGGTCGGCATCGTCGGTCTCGCAGCGCCCGATTCGATCAAGGGCGTGATGCGGTTCGTGCCGTTCCTCCAGCTGCCCTGCGTCCTGCTCGGCGACCTGGTCTCACCGATCGTCGCGGTGGTGAGCATCATGATGCTGAAGGACCCGCAGGTGAAGGCCTACATCCAGGGCTGACAGCGCACGCGCGTCGCCGCGGGATGCGTGTCGGCGCCTACTCCTGCAGCGTGACGGGGAAGCTCACGCCGAACGTGGTTCCGGACGCATCGCAGTCCGCCCAGGCGGAGCCGCCGCTGCGTCGGGCCGACAGGGCCACGATGGTGAGCCCGAGGCCCATGCCGTCCGTGCGGCTCGTGACCCGGGCGTCGAACAAGGTCTGGCGCAGGGTTGGATCGATGGGCGCACCCGTGTTGTGCACGGTGAGCCAGAGCCACCCGTCCACAGTCTCGGCGGGCTCGGCACCGAAGTGGTCGAGCAGCCAGGCATCGCGCCCCGATGGCATCGCCCAGGGTGCGTCGGGGTGCCGCGTGTCCGCCTGCGTAGCGCGTACGGTCACCGTGGTGGCGGGGTCCGCGTGCCGCCGTGCATTGGTCACCAGGCTGGTGAGGACCGTCTGGAGTCGTGCAGGTGGGAGGTGGAGGACGGGCAGGTCGGGGTCGGGCGCACAGCGCAGTGCGGGGCCTGGCTGGTACGTCAGGTAGCGGACGGCCGTCTCGATCACTTGCTTTGGGTCCACGGCTATCGGCTGCGACGCGCTCGGGTCGGCGGGCACACCGGCCCACGCCGCGACGGTGTAGGCGTCGGCCACCGACTTCGACAGGTGCAGGCACAGGGTCTCGAGGTCGCGCGCCACCTCGGCACGCCGGTCTGGCGGGGCTGAACCGTCTGCCAGCAAGCGCCCCGCTGCCAGGATGGACTGAGTGGGGCTGCGCAGCGTGTGAACGAGTGCGCTGAGCACCTCCAGCCGGAATGACTGCTCCTTCTCGGCGCGCACGTTCTGGACCGGCTGCGCCATCAGCCGCGCAATCATCCGGAGCACACCTGGGCTGGGCATCTCGTGTTCAGCCTCGTTGGTGCAGTGCGCATACAGCAGCCCGTCGAGCGGGGGCTCGCGCAGCGGCACCACGACGATCCACTTCAGACCGTGCTGCACGATGGACCGGGTCTGGGTGAGACCGTCCAGCTGGGTGTCGCGGATGAACACCACGTCTCGCAAGGCGCGTGCCTGTTCGATGGTGGAGCGACTGATCGGAAGGTCCTCTGACGTGGAGTCCTCGCCAAATCCCCATGGGATCCAGTACTCCTCCGCGTCGAGGCCTCGCAGCAGGAGCACCGCGGCGTCGGCGTTCACCCGCCGGGCGAATGCGTCGACCACGCCGGTGAACCGCTCGGCCAGGGTTGTAGGCTGCGCGAGCGCAGAGGCGAGGTCGACGATGAACGCGGCGTCGCGATCCGGCGTCATCGGGCCTGCCAGTGGTCGGGGGACGACTGCGCGTGGCACAGTCGAAACCCGCGGTTCGGAATGCACACGTCACGCTGAGCCACGAACCTGGAGGCCGCTCGCTGGGTGAGGAGCCCGGTGGACCAAGACCCGCCCTTGGACACCCCCTCCTGCTGGTCACGTCGCGGGTCGGGCACGCCGGTGTCGGGCTGTGGGCCCTCGATGGTCCATGGGTCGAGGCACCAGTCCGACACGTTGCCAGCGAGCCCCCGCACACCGTAGGGCGACACGTCGGTGGGGACCTCGTCCACGCTCCTCGGTGCGCCGTCGGAGGACCACGAATAGCGGGACCAGGCCCAGGTGGCATCGGCGTGGTTGCCCCAGGGCAGCGCTCGCGCGTCCGCGCCGCGTGCCGCCTTCTCCCACTCCACCTCTGCGGGGAGCCGCCACGCCGTGCCGGTCTGGTCGCGCAGCCACGCCGCGTAGGCCATGGCGTCGTGCCAGTCGATCGCGACGACGGGCTGGGTTGGCTCCCAGCGGTGGCCTTGACCGTCAATGCCCAGTGCCCAGCGCCCATCTTGCCACGCGTAGTAGGGCTTCGCGCGAGCGCCGACCTGGCTGGGTGGGCTGCGCGGCACGTGGGCGGCGGCGCGGTCCTCGTCGCCGCTGGCCACCAGCGCGTTCAGCCACGTCAGGTACTCCGCGTTGGTGACCGGATCGCGGCGGAGCACGAACGAGTCCACCCACACCCGCACCAGCGGCCGTGGTGGGCTGGGTGTGTCAGGATCGCCGCCGATATACGCCCACGATGACGGAATGACCACGTCGCATGGACCGACCGCCGACGCAGGTGGCAGGCGCACGGGTCGCACCTGCCCCAGTGGTCCGACGCAGTCCCACTCACCGTCTCGGGGCACCCACACGGGGTACCGCACGGTGGCCCGCTCAGGCGCCGTGATCTCGGCGAGCCACCGACCGTGGGGCACCTGGGTGACCAGGGCGCCCCGGCACTCCGAGTGCAGCACGGCCTCCAGGCGTCGATCCCGCTCCTCGAACCGGTACAGGCGGGTGACCACGGTCGTGGGGTCGGCGTCGGCACGGTGGAGGGCGATGCGGATGCAGCCCTGGCCCCGCAGGTACCGCTCGTGGTGGCGGGAGGCGAAGGCACGGAGCTGCGCGCCCGCGCGAGCGGCCTCGAGGGCATCGTCGACCAGCTCGGCTGCGCGATGGGCCTCGAGGTAGTGGTCCGCGAGCAGCGCCCGGGCCGCTTGGTGGGACGGCACATGGGTCAGCGCGCGGTGGAGCTGGATCAAGCGCTCCTGCTCGAGCAGCGTGACCTGCTTCTCCAGCTGGTCGGCCTCGTCCTCCAGCTGCCAGAGGGGCTTCTTCTCCGCGATCGGAGTGTTCTTCGGTGTGGACATGGAGAGTATTCGGGCGCGTCTGCGGGCATCCGAGGCCTGCGCGGCCAGCGCGTCTGCCCTCGCGGCCACCGCCCGGGCCTGGGCAACGCAGCGGTCGGCGCGCGCGGCTGCGGCCACTCCATCGAGCCAGTTCGACAGCTCGAGGCTGACCACGGCGGCCGAGGGGCGCACGTTGCGGTCGATGTCGAGCATGCGGCGGGTGAGCTGCACCAGCTCAGTGGCCTCGCCCGTATCGACCAGGGTCCACAGATCGTCGGAGATGGGCTGGGAGGCGAGCGCCAGGAGTACGAACAGGTTGTCCGCCGTGCGCAGCCTCCGCCCGGCCAAGCCTTCGTACAGGATGGCGCCGAGCGCGAACACGTCTGCCGGGGGGCCGACGGCCTCCGAGTCTCCGATCGCTTGTTCGGGGGCCATGTATGCGGGCGAGCCCTTCACCGCGCCGTCGATGCTGCCCGTCGGCTCCCCCAGGCGGATCGGATCGGCGACCGTGGTGTCGACCCTGGCCAGGCCCCAGTCCACCACCTGCACGCGGCCGCGTTGGTCGATGGCCACGTTCTCAGGCTTGAGGTCGCGGTGCACCACGCCGTGCCGATGGGCATACGCCAGCGCCTGCGCCACCTCTCGGAGCTGGCCCACGAACCGCCGCAGCGCCACGGGTCGTGCGGGGTCTCCGCGGAGCGGCAGGGAGGGCTCGAGGCGTGCTCCGTGTGCTATCCGCATCGTGTAGTAGCCCCGGGTGTCCAGCAGCTCGCCGATGTCGTACAGCGGGATGATGCTCGGGTGCTCGAGCTGGGCCGTAGACCGCGCCTCCTGCAGGAACCGCTCCTGCACCCGGGGGTCGTCCTGCTCGAACAGCACCTTCATCGCGACATCACGCTGGAGCTCGACGTCGAACACCCGGTACACGATGCCCATGCTGCCCCGGCCCAGCTCGCCCACGAACCGATAGCGGGCCGGGAGCGCGAGCGGTCCGGAGCTGGGTTGATCTCCCACGGGCCCTGTCCAGGTCAGGGCTGGGCGGTCTGGTTGGCTCATCGCCGCCCTCCGCCCTACACGTAACCTCCGCTGTGGCCCCGGTCGGCTGCGCGTTGACCGGGGCCACCGGTGCGGATCAGAGTTCGTCGCGCCAGCCGGTGACGATGACGGTCAGCAGGGCGGTGCCGGTGGTACGGAACTCATACCAGCCCTCGTCGTTCACGGGGATGAACGTGGACGTCTGCTGCGACGTGACCGTGACCGAGGTGGTGCTGCCCTTGGCCCGCACCTGCCCCTGTGGCGTGGTCACGCTCAAGCTGAGAGCGAACTGGGTGGCTACCGGAGGCACCCACTGGTCGAGGGAGTCTTGTGTCCACGCCGTCGCGCTCAGCTGAGCGCCCACGGTGCGCTCGGACGCCGTGTTGTTCCAGGTGTAGTCGCGGGTGTTGCTGGTGCCGGCCTGGGAGAACTCCGGAATCGACTTGTCGGTGCGGGTGACGACAACGCCGACCCGGCGGCTGTCTGTTGCGCCCGACGGTAGCGAGGGGTTGGTGAAGCTGAGGCTGGCGATGCCCTCCGTTCCTCCGGAGGAGGGGGTGAACACCCAGATCGCGTATGTAGCGTTTGCCTTACGGTTGCCGGTGTCGAGCCCGCCAGCGCCGCTCGCCGTGAGGTCGACCTGCGCTTGCGCGCTGAGTGTGATCGTGGTTCCGGAGAGTCCGGCTGCGGTGCCACTCGAGATCGCGACCGCGGTGCCGGAGATACGACTCAGGCGCATGCCCGAGATTGCCTGTCCGCTCATGGGGACTCCAACTGCTGGGGGGGATGGGCAGCGTACCTCAGGCGATGCCGCTCTCCCCCATCCAGCGTTACAGCGGCGCATGCTTCTGAACACCCTCTTCGTCCTCGCAGCAGTCGCTGCCGACCCTCCTGCATGGAAGGATGCCCCCGCTGATGTGGTCGCGGAGGCGCACTTCGACGTGCCTCCGGCCGCGGTGCGCGACGTGCTCGACGACCTCAGCACGCTGTCGCCCGTATTCCCAACCGACTGTGCCGAGGACTGGGTGCTGGGTTCGGTGACGTCCGGGGCTGACGCGACCGCCCGGGTGACCGTGCGCGCGGCCGGCCTGCGCCGCCGTCTCACCACCCGGTACAACGATGTGGACTCACCGGCGGTCATCGAGCTCGACTATGTCGGAAAAAAGGGGTTTTTCACGCAATTTCGCTTGGACGAAGCCGAGGGTGGCACCGACGTTACGCTGATCACCTACCTCCAGCAGCCCGCGTGGCCGCTCAAGCGGTACTTCGTGTTCAAGGTGCACCCGGCGTGGACCTCCTGCCACGAGCGCACCCTCGATGGGCTGGCAGAGGCCCTTCGACGATGATCGCGCTGCTGGCCTCCGTGGCGCTCGCGGCCGGTCCGCTCAGCGCCGCGAACCTCGCGGAGTGGATCGAGGCCTGCCGGGCCGATGATGGCGACGCCTGCCTGCGCATCGGCGTGGCCTATGCACAGGGCGCCCCTCCGGTGGTGCCGGTGAACCTGAGCGAGGCCGAGCGGTGGCTGGATCGGGCGTGCGCCGCGGGGGCGCCTCAGGGGTGCCTCGGCCTCGGAGCCGTTCGTGAGACGGTCGCCCGGCGGGCGGAGTCCCCCGACCTCGGACCGGCCGAGGCCGCCTACACGAGAGGGTGTGAGGCGGAGGTGCTCCTGGCCTGTGCCGCCCAGGCCGCGCTGTATGAGCGTGGCGAGCGAGATGGCGACCCGGCGCCGCTCAGAGATCAGGCCTGTGGCGGCGGGCACGCGGAGAGCTGTGTAGCGCTCGGGGCGCACCGCGAGGGCCTTCGGGACCCTGAAGGGGCGGCTGATGCGTATCGGCGCGGCTGTGCTGCGGGTGGGCCCGAAGGCTGTGCGGCGCTCGGCGCGATGCTGCTTCTCGGGCCACGCTCACTGCGCGACCGGGATGCGGCGGCGATTCACCTCGGTGTCGCCTGCGACGCTGGCCTCGGCCCCACCTGCGCCGTGCTCGCCACCGTCAGCGACGACCCCGCAGAGGCGCTGGCGCGATGGCAGCAGGGCTGCGAGCACGGCCACGCCTGGTCGTGTCGCCGGGCGGGTCGACTGCTGAAGCGCGACGACCCCGAGGCGGCGGCGACGCTTCAAGAGCGTTCGTGTGAGCTTGGCTTTCGGCGTGGATGCGGCGACTGACTACCGGAGCAGGTCATCGATCTGCACGCCCACGTCCCGCTTCAGACCCGCATTGAACAGGAACAGGATCACCGCGGTGCCGATCATCGTTGGCACGCCGATGGCGGGGAATGACGCGGCGGTCATCTGGCCGAGCTCGACATTGAACCCCTCGGTGCCGGTGGGGGAGGTGACCAACCACCGGGCGAGCGCGAACGAGGCGACCCCAGACGCCAGGTACATCGCGCCCAGACCCAAGGTGGCGCGGGCCGAGTGGCGGATCCATGCCGCCTGCTTCTCCTCGGTGTCGAGCGCGGCCTCGGTCTTGTCGCCATCCACCAGCCGCTCGAGCAACATGGTCATCGCCGGGCGGTCCCCCCGGGCGGTCCACAGCGCGAGCACGCCCATCACCGACGGCAGCGCGGCTTCCTTCCAGGCAAACCACGCCACGTCCAGCTCGAGCAGGCCGATGCCGCCGGTGAGGCCCACGCTGATCAACGCGAGCACCGTGAACGGGCTGATCGTCTCCGAACGGGCGAGCGCCCGCAGGCCGTGGGCCACCGGGAAGGCCAGGGCGAGCACGAGGGCGGCGCTCGGCCCGAGCCTGTCCGCGCCGGACAGCAGGAGCAGCACGGCGGTCGGCGCGACCACGTTCATCCCGAGCTCGAGCCAGGTCTCGGTCGAGCCACCAGTGTCGCTCACGTGCGTCCTCCCGCGAGCACCGCCCGGGCCTCGGCGACGGCGGCCCGGGTGTGCGCTCGGCGGCCTACCTCGCCGGCGAGCGCCGCGCTCCCTTCGAGCCACTCCACCAGCGCGAGCTCCCCATCCGCCAGCCAGCCGGCGACTCGGGCCCGGAGCAGGCGGCGCACCTCCTCTTCGCCCCCCCACCCACCGAGGGCGTCGCCCATCAAGCTGCGCGCCCGGGCTGGGGGCATGGGCAGGCGCGGCGCATCGAGGTCGTCGGGCCGGTGGAGGGCGAGCAAGCTGGTGCTGGCCGCCTCGACTGCAGCGGGCGCTCGGGCGTGCAGCCGCTCCGCCGCCGCGCCGGTGTGCACGAGGCCCAGGGCAACATCGCGCTCCAGCGCGTCGCGTACCTCTGCGACAGCCTCCTGCCACGCCGCGCGGGCGTCGGCGCGGAGCCGCTCGATCCATGGGGGGCCCGCGGCGTCGAGCTCGGCCGCCACGGCATCTGCGGCGCGGCGGACCGCTCTGCGTCGGGCGGGGGAAGATGGCTCGGACTGCACAAGCGTCGCGGGTGGGAGGGTGGCCGATCGCAGGTCGATCCGGCTCACGCTGCGCACGCCCAACGGGGCGGTGAGCGTGCGAACCCGCTCGAGCACAGCGTCCACGTCGTGGGGCTCGATCAGGTCGAGGTGGGTCACCACGATGTGGATCGCAGTGCCGGGGAGCAGGCACTCCCGGAGGACTCGCCGCTCGCTGAGGGTGAGCGGGTGGAGGCCGTCCACGACCCACAGCACGGCATCGGCGTCATCCACCAGCGGCATCAGGCGGTCCACCGCCCCCCGTCCGCCGAGCCCGGGCGTGTCGACGAGCGCGGCGTCCGCAAGCGCGGTGGTGTGGGCAGCGGTCGTCACGCCGCCCAGTCCCACCGGGTGGTCGGTGCCGGCGATCCGGTTGATCAGGCTCGTCTTTCCGGCACTGCGCCGACCGACCACCACCACCTGCCACGGTGCTGCACATCGCGCGAAGGCCACGGCGGCGAGGGGTTGGGTGGGCGCTGCGCTGTGCAGGCTGGCGGCGGCGGCGCGCAGCCTCACGCGAGCTCCGCGAGGGCCCCGTCGAACACGGCCAGGACGCGCTGCCACTGCTCGGCGCGCGCGGCTGCGTCGGCGGCGGCTCGGGCGCGGGCCTCCACCGTCTGGTCGAGCAGCTCGCGGAGCTCCTCGGCGTCGGCCTGGGCCGCCTGAACCAGGGCGTCACGCAGCGGACCGAATCCTGCGGCGACCTGGGCGGTGACCTCCGGCCGCGCTGCATCGGCCTGGGCGACCAGCTGCCCGCGAAGTCGGTCCGCGACTTCCTGACGGAGGCGGCGGAGCTTGCCGCCGCCGGTGAGCACGAGGAGCACGGCATCGGACGCCACGTACAGCGCCACGCCCGCCCAGCCGACGGGCCCGAGCAGGGCGCCGAGGGTGAGAATCGCGAGCCGAACGCCAATCCGGCTGGCCAGCCCCTTGAGCATGCCCTCGTAGCCGTCGCTCCAGCCGGCGGCCATGGCCCCAGGCGACAGCAGCACCGCTCCAGCAGCGACGGAGAACCACCGCTCGAGCGGCGACATCGGCTCATCGTCACCGTCGCGTCCGGGCAGTCGGAAGCTGTGCCCCGCGAAGTCGGTCACGATCCGGTACGACAGGGCGTCGAAGTCGGCCGCATCCGCCGCGAGCTCGGTGCGCAGGTCGGCCAGCGACACCTCGAGCCGTGGTCGGAGGGTGGCTTGCCACTGGGTGATCCGGTCCTCGAGCCACCCCTCGAGTTCCGCGCGCAGGCGGTCTTCGACCCGCGCCCGACCTTGGGGCGTCAACAGATCCAGCCCCGCGACACTCCCCAGGTCGAACTCGGCCACCGCCTCGGGCAGACGGTCCTCGGTGTCGACCATGAAGTCGCGTAGGTCCTGCCAGATGAGTGCCTGCTGCCGCTCGACGAACCGGTCGACCGTGCGACCGACCCGCTTGCCGATCGCCCGGAGCAGATCGAACTGGGGCTCGAGGTCCTCCTGGCGCTGACGGAGCTCGTCGATCGAGGCGCTGGCCGTGGCGAGGTCGACCTCGGCGCGCCGGGCGAGCTCTCCCCGGATCCGGTGCACCGTGGCCACGAGATGCTCCAGCTGAGCCCGGCCGCGCTCGTCCACCAGGAACCGCTCGAGGGATGCCTCGAACGCGGGGAGGGCCGAGGCCGCCAGCCGCGCCTCATCGGGCGGATCCCGCAGGGTGTCGGTGGCGCGGTCGTACCGGGAGAGCAGGGCCCCACGGGCATCCAGCGGGAAGAACCGCTCGTCGAATCGATCGCGGTCGCCGTCGCGGCACAGCGGGCCGAGCACCTCACGTCCGCGGCGATGGAGGTCGGCCAGGTCCCGTTCCGGGTGGTCGGACACCGCGTCGAGCAGGTCGACCATCGTGACGGGGAAGAACAGGTTGGTGAGGCCCAGGGGCAGCAGGTCGCGTCGCACCGTGCGGCGCTCGATCTCGGTGAGGAATCGCGTGGCCGACAGCACCACGATCACGGCGTCGGCGTCCGGCAGGCTGGACAACGTGCGGGCCGTGCGCCGCTCGTCGTCGTCGAGGCCCGGCGTGTCGAGCAGCACCACGCCGTTGCGGAGCAGTCGGAGCGGGTAGGTGACGGTGGCGCGGTCCACGTCGCCGAACCGGTCGTTCACCTCCGCGCCCGCCTCTTCGTTCGAGGCTGTGCGCAGCTGGTATACGGCGGTGAACTCCTCCAGCGTGAGCGTGTCGGCGCTGCCGTCCGTATGCCGCACCTGCACCGATGGCGCCTCGCCCCAAGTGACCTCGGTGAGGATCGGCGTGCACGGGTTGACCTTCACCGGCAGCACCTGCCGCCCGAGCAGCGCGTTGAGCAGGGTGGACTTGCCGGA
>JBLFXJ010000122.1:0-19501 GCA_047609825.1 Myxococcota bacterium | reverse complement strand
TCCGGCGAGCGCAACCAGCAGGAGCAGGCTCAGTCGTCTTCCTTCGCGAAGTCGTCGTGGCAGCCACCGCAGCTCTTGCCAACCGCGCCGAACTGGGCCTTGAAGGCGTCCAGGTCGAGGGGCTCCTTCTTGGTGATCGCCGTCAGCTTGGCGGCCTCCTGCTGGAACGTCAGCGCCGCCTTCTCGAAGCCCTGGCGATCGGACCACACGGTGGGAAGCGCGTCGCTCTTCGGCACCACATCCGGGCCGGTGCCCTCAGGGAACCACGAGACCAGATTGGCCGACAGCCCCTCTATCGCTGCAGCATGCGCTGGGAGATCACCCTGGAATGGAGCCTGCCCCTTGATGATCATCGCGCTGGTCTTCATGTGCTTGCCGAGCGCCTCCATGGCATTATGCCGGTAGGAAGCGATGTCTTCGGGCTTCGCGGCGTCGTCCGCGTGGGCGGGCAGGCCGAGCAGGAACAGGGTGGTGATCAGGACACGCATCTTCATCCTCCGCAGTCGTGGCGCGTGTACGCAACCCGCAGGGCGTCGTCAACGATCCGTGACGTTCCGCAACGGGGTCGGTCGATGGCAGAGGAGGCCGAATGCCGAGGAAGCACCGTGCAAGAACCGGTCGAGCCCGTCGGAGCAGGCTCCGACGGGCTCGATGATGGGCGATACTGGATTTGAACCAGTGACTTCTGCCGTGTGAAGGCAGCACTCTCCCACTGAGTTAATCGCCCGGCGCCCTTCGGTTAACCGGGTGATCTGCGCTGTCAAGATTGGCGGCGTGGGGATCGGGGGCCGGCATGGGGGGGGGCGCACCAGGTCCACGAGGACTGTCGCGGCGGGTGATCCTGCCGCTGTCGACCGGGCTCCTGGTGCTGTGTTTCTCCCTGTGGACCTGGGGAACCCTGACCGGCCGCATCGGCTACGCGGGGCCTCTGCTCGATCCGGTGGCGTGGGACGGGCGCCCAGTGGTGCTCTCGTTGTTCGAGGTGACCGAGGTCCGCCCCGACGGATTCGTGGCGGGCAAGGGCGCGCTCCGGCTCGTCGTGCTCGGACCATCAGACGGTCTGACCGTGGGGGCTGAGGTCGATGTGGGCGGAACGTGGAGCGCCGATGCGGGCGCGGTCGTGCTGGAGTGGCATGAGCTGGCCGAGGGGCGAGCGGGCAAGCGCCGACTCGGGGTGCTCGGGGTGCTGATCGTGTGCCTGATCCTGCCGCTGGGCATCGGCCGAGGCCGCGGGGGCCTGGTGATCCGTGGCTGACCTGGTCACCCACATCTGCATCGTGTTGCTGCCAGGCGCATTCCTGCGGCTTCGCGGCCTGCCGCTGGTGGTGCTCGGGGCCGCACTCCCGGACCTCGCTGCCCGCGTGCCCGCGGCAGTGCTCGAGGCGGTGGATCGCCGCATCGGTCTGCCGCAGTGGTTGCTCCCCGGCTGGTCGGTGTTCCACGAGCCGCTCCCGCTGCTCGCGCTGTGTGCCGCTTTGGCTTGCGCGTTCGTTCCGGGGGACCGTCGGCGGGCCTTGCTCTGCCTGTGGGCGGGCGTGGCGACCCATCTCGCCCTGGACGTGCTCCAGGACCACCACGGCCGCGGCTACATGCTGGCATTTCCACTGAACTGGGACCTGTACGAGCTCGGGTGGATCGGATCGCAGGCCACCGTGCCCATCGCGCCGTGGCTGGCGCTGGCCACGGCCATCGCTTGGGCTGCGAGCTGGCTGATGCGGGTCCGGAGCCGTCCCCGGAGCGCGGACGACTGACGGACGTCCGTCATGACGGCCGTCGGGCCACGGGCGAACGCCGAGCATGGCCCGGAACGGGTCTTGCTTGAATGACGGTCGCAGTCCAAAGGAGGACCCAATGCGTGGAGTCAATCGTCTCATCCTCGTCGGTCGCGTCGGTCGCGATCCCGAGCTCAAGCACGGCCGGAGTGGCACCGCCTGGTGTGCGTTGTCAGTCGCCACCGATCGGTCGGTGAAGCAGGACCAGGGATGGTCCACCACCACCGACTGGCACCGCGTGAAGGCATTCGGCCGTGTGGCCGAGCTGTGCCACCAGCGGTTGTCGCGCGGCAGCCTGATCGCGGTGGAGGGGCCCATCACCTACGAGACCTGGCGCGATGACACAGGGGCCCGCCGCACCGCCGCAGTCGTGCTCGCCGATCGGGTCGAGTTCCTCGCTCCGCCGAGCGCGCGCCCCGAACCCCCTGCACAAGCGGCCACCGCTGCAGTCGCGTAGGTGGGCGCCCAGGCTTGACCCTGCGCCGCGCCGTTTGACACGCCCGGGCCCAGCCGGTTGGATCCCTCCGCAGTCACCCCCCGGGGGCGGTGGCGGGGGGCAGTGTGCGCCACTTCATCGTCATCGAGGGCCTGATCGGGGTCGGCAAGACCACGCTCTCGCGACTGCTCCAGCGTGAGTGGGGGGCGCAGCTGGTGCTCGAACCCGCGGCCACCAACCCCTTCCTCGAGTCGTTCTACCGGGATCCCACCCGCTACGCGCTGCCGGTGCAGGTGTACTACCTGCTCACCCGGTGGCAGCAGCAGGCCGACATCGCGCAGGGCGACCTCTTCACCCAGGTTGTGGTCAGCGACTACCTGTTCGAGAAGGACCGGCTGTTCGCGGAGAAGACCCTGCCAGCGCACGAGCTGACGATCTACGGTCGTCTCTCGGATGCTCTCGGCGTGCACGCTCCGAAGCCGGATCTGGTCGTGTTCCTTGACGCACCCACCGATGTCATCCTCGACCGGATCGCGAACCGCGGGGCACCTGGCGAGGAGGTGATCG
The DNA here is from genome assembly GCA_047609825.1 of Myxococcota bacterium. Taxonomy (GTDB): domain Bacteria; phylum Myxococcota_A; class UBA796; order UBA796. Next base: position 16,726 of record JBLFXJ010000122.1, on the reverse strand, counting down.
AAGCCGCCTACCTGGACGATCTGCGCGAGCGGTACGGGAGGCTGCTCGAGGACTGGACCGAGTGCCCGATCCTGCGCCTGGACAACCGCGATATGGACTACGTACGCGATCCTGCGGGTCAGCAGGCCGTCCTGAAGACCATTCGCTCGGCCCTCGAGTCGGGCATGCCCTCCGAGCCCCCTGGATCGCCTGGCGACCGGGAGGGAGCACCGACGCTGTTCGGAGGGTGACAAACCCTGGAGATCCTGTGAGCCGACGCACGACCGTGTTGGACCTTCGTAAGAAGAAGGCCGACAACGAGCGAATCGTGATGGTGACCGCCTACGACTACACCATGGCCCGGCTCGTCGATCGCGCCGGCGTCGACATGGTGTTGGTCGGCGACTCACTCGGAATGGTCGTGCAAGGGCACACCGACACCCTCCCGGTCACGATCGATCACATGGTGTACCACACCCGCTGTGTGAGCCGTGGCCTGGAGAGCGCCCATCTGGTCGGAGACATGCCGTTCTTGTCCTGGCAGCGCTCCACGGATCAGGCCTTGGAGGCTGCCGGCCGATTGCTCCAGGAAGGGCGCGCCCAGTCGGTGAAGCTGGAGGGTGGTGAGCCGGCGGCGGAGGCCATCCACGCGCTCGTCGATGCCGGCATCCCGGTGGTTGCCCACGTCGGACTCACGCCGCAGTCGGTGCATGCGATGGGTGGATTCCGGATTCAAGGGCGCACCGAGGCCGAGGCCGAGCAGGTGGTCCGTGATGCGGTAGCGGTCGAGCAGGCTGGGGCTTTCTGTCTCGTGCTCGAGGGGTTGCCCACCGACGTGGCGGCCGAGATCACCAACCGCCTGTCCATCCCGACCATCGGCATCGGCGCTGGGCCCCACTGCGACGGCCAGGTGCTCGTGTGCAACGATCTCCTGGGGATGGACCTGGCGTTCAAGCCAAAGTTCGTCAAGCGGTTCGCCGAGCTCGAGACCACGATGATCAGCGCCATCGAGGCCTACGCGGGCGAGGTGCGGGGCGGCACCTTCCCCGACCCCGAACACAGCTTCAATCGACGGCCGCGCAAGGTCGCGAAGCTGTACTGATGCGCACGATCACCAGCGTGGCCGAGATGATCGCGGTCGCCGAGGCGGCCAGGGGAGCTGGACGCATGGTCGGCTTGGTACCGACCATGGGCTTCCTCCACGTCGGCCACGTGTCGCTGATGACGCGGCTGCGGGCGGAGGTGGACGTGTTGATCACGTCGATCTTCGTCAACCCGCTGCAGTTCGGACCGACGGAGGACCTGGGCCGGTACCCCCGGGATCCGGAGGGGGATGCGCGCAAGTGTGCGGATGCGGGGGTCGACCTGTTGTTCATCCCCGATCCGTTCTACCCGGAGTCGTTTTCCACATCGGTGGCGGTCGCCGATCTGACCGAGCGTCTGTGCGGCGCGAGCCGGCCCACCCACTTCGGGGGCGTCACCACGGTGGTGGCGCGGCTGTTCGGCGTCACCCGCTGTGATGCCGCTTGCTTCGGCGAGAAGGACTTTCAGCAGCTGATGGTGATCCGGCGCATGGTCCGCGACCTTGCCCTGCCGGTGCGCATCGTGCCCGGTCCCTTGGTGCGCGACGATGACGGTGTCGCGCTGTCGTCCCGGAACGCGTACCTCAGCGCAGACCAGCGCCGCCGCGGCCGTTCGCTGCACCAAGCCCTGTTCGCAGTGCGTGATGCGGTGGCCGCCGGAGAGCGGCGCCGGGACGTGCTGCTCGCGCTCGCGGCCCGCACCATCGACTGCGACCGTGTGGACTATGTCGACCTCGTCGATGCAGAGACCCTGCTCCCGGTCGACGTCGTGGAGGGTCCGTCTCGGGTGCTGGGAGCGGCGTACTACGGCGCCACGCGCCTCATCGACAACGTCGCAGTCGGTCCGGAGCTCACGTGGACGTGAACACGAGTGTGCTGCTTGGTGTGGTGGGTGTGATCGCAGCCAATCAGGTGGTGGCTCGCCTGCCGTGGGCCACGCGCACCGCGTGGGTGTTCTGGCCAGTGGTGCTGATCGACCTGATAGTGGGCGTCGCGGTGATCATCGGCGGTCTGCCAGGGTTCGAGCACGTCCGCGCCGTGTCCTTGGTGGTGGGCCTGATGCTCCTGTTCCACGTCGCCCACAACCTCCGCACCCGGTCCGAGATCACCCGCGAGGATGCACTCGAGGCGCGTCGGCAGGTCACATCCGAGCGGGCGCGACAGCTCGCCGACGCCCTCGAGAAGGGCGAATCAAGCAGCTGAACCCTCGATGATCGCCATGATCTCGTGCTCGGCCAGCAGGCGGTTGGTCCGCTTCGCGGCGTCGAAGATCCTGCGCACGAGGGCCTCGTCGGCCTCGATGTTCCGCTGCTGCAGCCAGAACCGGACATTGGACAGGCCCGACTGGTGCCCGATCTCCACCCGCTGCTGCAGACCGAACCATCCGGCCGGCACACCGCTGTAGATGCGGTCTGCGAGCCAGTCGTCGCCCTTCTGCTTGGCCTTGATCACGGCCGCCGCGTGCACTCCCGTCCCCGTGCGGAACGCGTCGAGGCCGAACACTGGGTAGTTCACCGGCACGGGCACCTTGCACGCGTCGCTCACCCGGTCCACGAGCTCGTGCAGGACCGACAGGTCGCCCCGGAGCTCGCAGTCCGACAGGCGAAGGTTGACCAGGAGCTGATCGAGGCTGGTGTTGCCCACGCGCTCACCGACGCCCAGGATCGTGCCATGCACGCGGTCGCATCCCGCGTCGATGGCCGCGATGGTGTTGATCAGAGCGAGCCCACGGTCATTGTGGCCGTGCCAGTCCAGTGTGACCCGATCCCGCACCCCATGCGCGCGCAGCAAGCCGTCGGTCCACCCGAGGAGCTCCCGCGTGCCGCGTGGGGTGGCGTGCCCCACGGTGTCGCACAGCACGAGGCACGACGCGCCCTCCTCCACGGCGGCGACGAACAGCCGCCGGAGGGTGGTGGGGTGGGAGCGGACCGTGTCCTCGGTGACGAACGAGAACGGCAGACCTGCGTCCACCGTCATCCGCGCGGCGGTGCGTGTGAGCTGCTCGAGCTTCGCCTCGTCCCACGTCTCGGCGTACATCCGGATGGGTGAGGAGCCGAGGAACGCCATCACCTCGATGGCAACGCCGGTGCGCTCGGAGATCGCGATGATCGGCGCGATGTCGTTGGGGTGGGTTCGCGCCGCACAGGTCGGGCGGATGGTGAGCCCCTCGTCGCGGATCAGCGTGACGATGGCCTCGCTGTCGGCGATCGCGCGAGGGCCGGCGCCGGGGAGCCCGACGTCGATCGTGTCGACGCCGGCACGGTCGAGCAGCCGGACGATGGCGAGCTTGTCGTCGATGCCGGGGTCCTGCACCGAGGGGCACTGGATGCCGTCGCGGAGCGTCTCGTCGTGCAGTTGCACCGAGCGCTTTGGCGGCGTGGCCTGCCGGTAGGTGTTCCAGTCGTAGACGACGTCGCTTCGCATCACAGCGCCTCGACGACGACCGCGATGCCCTGGCCGCCGCCGATGCATGCGCTCCCGAGGCCGTACTTCTCGCCACGACGCCGGAGCTCGTGGATCAGCGTGGCGGTGATCCGAGCGCCCGATGCCGCTAGGGGGTGGCCCAGGGCGATGGCGCCGCCGTTCACGTTGGTGATGGAGCGGTCGAGCCCGAGCTCCTTCTCGACGGCGATGTACTGCGGGGCAAACGCCTCGTTCACCTCGACCAGGGCCATGTCGTCGAGGCCGAGCCCCGTCATCTCGAACGCCCGCTTCGCCGCGGGAACTGGCCCGATGCCCATGATCGTGGGATCGCAGCCCGACACGCCCCAGCCGACCAGGCGCGCGATGGGGGACAGGCCCCGCTGCTCGGCCCACTTCGCGTCGGCCACCACCAGGGAGGCGGCGCCGTCGCAGATGCCGGAGGCGTTGCCCGCCGTGACCCGGCCGGTGCCCTTGATGAACACCGGCGCCAGCTTGTTCAGCGACTCCATGGTGGAGGCGCGCGGGTGTTCATCGGTGTCGAACACCGTGGTGCCCCGACGGCTCTTCAGCTCGATGGGCACGATCTCGTCCGCGAACTTGCCGGCAGCATGTGCCTCCGCCCAGCGGGTCTGGGAGGCCAGCGCGTAGGCGTTCGCGTCTTCGCGGCTGATGTCGTACTTCTCGGCGAGGTTCTCCGCCGTGATCGCCATCGGCTTGCCGGTGAAGGTGTCGGTGAGGCACTCCCAGAGGAGGTCCTCCATCTTCGGCGGACGCCCGAACCGGGCGCCGTCACGCATCCCATGCAGCACCATCGGCGCCTGGCTCATGGACTCGCTGCCGCCACAGAGCACGACGTTGGCCTGGCCGGTGAGGATCTGCTCGGCAGCCGAGATCACTGCTTGGAAGCCCGAGCCGCACAGGCGGTTGAGCGTGAGCGCGGGGACACGCTGCGGCACGTTCGACCGCAGGCCCACGTGGCGGGCGAGGTAGATCGCGTCGTTCGAGGTCTGGAGCACGTTGCCGTAGATCACGTGGTCCACGTCGTCCGGGGCGACACCGGCGCGCTCCAGGGCGGGGCCGGCGCTGTGGACCGCGAGCTCGGTGGCAGACAGCGTCTTCAGGCTCCCACTCAAGGTGCCGAACGCGGTGCGGACGCCGCTGAGGATGACGATCTCGCGCTGCTGGATGTTGAGGTGCATTCTGGCTCCCAGAGTGTGGATATGGTCGCGCCTGGGTCAGGCGAGGTAGGCGAGCACGGCGTCGGTCACTTGCTGGGTGGACAGCTCGCCGCCAAGCTCCCGTGTGACCTGGCCGGTCGCCAGGGCGTGCTTCACGCCGCCGCGGATTCGGTCTTCCAGCTCCGCATGCCCCAGGTGCGTGAGCAACATTCCCGCTGAGAGCAGAGTGGCAAGGGGGTTGGCGATCCCCTGACCAGCGATGTCGGGCGCTGACCCGTGCACGGGCTCGAACAACGAACACGCACCGGGTCGCACGTTGCCCGACGCCGCCAGGCCAATGCCCCCTTGGATGGCCGCGCCGAGGTCCGTGACGATGTCGCCGAACAGGTTGTTGGTGACGATGACGTCGAACCGCTCTGGCCGACTGACGAGCTCCATGGCGAGCACGTCGACGTACAGGTGGAACGCCTCGATGCCCGGGTATTCGGCGGCGACCAGCCGGAACACGCGCTGCCAGAGCTCGTGGCCGTGCCGCATGGCGTTGGACTTGTCGGCCATGCACACCGACGGGCGCCCATGCTCGGCGGCATAGGCGAACGCCGCGCGGATGATGCGCTCGACCCCCTTGCGGGTGTTCATCTCGGCCTCGATGGCCACCTCGTCCGCCGTGCCCCGCTTGAACTGGCCGCCAACGCCGGTGTACAGCCCTTCGGTGTTCTCGCGGAACACGATGATGTCGACGTCTTCGGGCGTCTTGCCCTTCAGCGGGCAGTATCGCGCGTCGAGCAGCTGGACGGGCCGCAGGTTGATGTACAGATCGAGCTTGAACCGCAGGCCCAACAGGATGTCCTTCGCGTGTACATTCGACGGCACCCTGGGATCGCCGAGGGCGCCGAGGAAGATGGCGTCGAACTCCTCACGGAAGCGCTCTACCAGCTCATCCGGCATGGTGGTACCGTCGCGGAGGTACCGCTCGGCGCCCAGGTCGAAGTGCTCGAACTCGAGGCCGAGGCCAAGCTCGGCGTCCAGCGCCTCGAGCAGCCGGATGCCCTCGGGCACAACCTCTGTTCCGATGCCGTCTCCGGCGATCACGGCGATTCGATGGGTCACGGAGCCTCCTGCGTGTCAGGCGCTCAGGTAGCGGCCTCGGAGGCTGCTGTCGCACGGGACCCACCTGTCCAGCGCTGGCCCGATGACAAGTGGCCTTGATCGCAGATTATCTGGGGTGCGTGAGCCCGAGAGGAGGTGGGCGAGCCTCACCTCCTCGATCACGCTGCGGCCCGCCTCGAGCGCGCCCTCGTAGCCGCCCTCGTTCCAGGCCATCAGGAACGGCCGCGCCATGCCGCCGCAGCGGGCGCCCAAGGCGAGGGCGCGGGCGATGTCGAGCCCATTCTTCACGCCGCCGGTTGCGACGATGCCAAGCCCGAGATCCGAGAGCTGAGCTACGGATCCCGCGGTGGGGATGCCCCAGTCCCAGTACAGCTCGCCCAGAGCACGGGTGCGGGCCTTGGCGCGGAGTGTCTCGACCCCCACCCAGGAGGTGCCCCCCGCGCCGGACACGTCCACCCACTGAACGCCCAGGTCGACGAGCCGACGCCCCACCGTGCGCGACAGCCCGCATCCGGTTTCCTTGACCACGATGGGCACGTCGAGGCCGTCCAGCAGGCGGGCGATGGTGTCGTAGCCGCCGCGGAAGTCGCTGTCTCCGCCCGGCTGGATGACCTCCATCGCCGGGTTCAGGTGCACAGCCAGCGCGTCGCATCGGGAGGTGCCCACCATGTCGGCGAGCTGCTGCGTGCTCGCACGAGCGGCCTGCACGATGCCGATGTTGCCGAGCACGAGGGCGTCGGGCGCCACGTCTCGCACCAGGTAGCCGAGCGTGACCCCGTCCTCGAGGAGGGGGCGCATGGAGCCGAAGCCGAACCCGATGCCCAGCTCCTGAGCCACGCGGGCGAGGTCACGGTTCACGGCCTCGGCGCGGTCCACTCCGCCGGTCATCGCGGCGATGAACACTGGCGCGCGGAGCTGCTTGCCGGCGAACGTGGTGCTGAGGTCCACCTCATCGACAGCGAGCTCGGGCAGTGCATCGTGGACCAGGGACACCTGGTCCAGGAGCGTTGTCTTCCCGTGGAACGCCACGTCGTCGGTGGCGCACAGGTCGAGATGATCGGCCTTGCGCGAGGCGTGTCCGGACATGGCTACTCCTTCAAGGCGTGGGCGCCTTGGGCGACATGGATGGGTATCACCACCAAACCTGCGTTCCTGCACGCGGTGACGAAGGACGACCGCTGCGTGCCGTCCGGGAACAAGGCGACGGCACAGTCGCCACCGCCCGCACCGCTGGGCTTCGCCTGACCGCCATGCTGGGCCGCCAGCTCGACGACGGTCCTGAGGCCCGGCGTCCAGTAGGCGATCCCTGCCGCGCGGGTCATCTGATCGAGCGCTTCGCGGGCCTCTGTGAATGCGCGGAGCGGGTCGGAGGCGAAGCGATCCACCGCGCTCTGGCTCGCCGCGACGAACGCCGTGCGGTCATGGAGGGCGCGGTACTGCACAACCCGCGGCCCCGTTCTTGCAGACGTGCCCGAGTACACCAGAACGGGCAGCGCGCTGTCGACGGACTCGGAGCGGTCGCCCTGTACCCGGCGGATGCCGCCCCAGACCGAGGCGGTGATGTCGATCCCCGAACCGGAGCCCTGCACCCGATGGTGCACCCGCCGGGCGAGGGCCTCGACCTCCGGCAGGGTGGCGGTAGTGCCCGCCGCAGCGTGGGCCGCGACGACCGCCGCGACAGTGGCTGCCGCCGAGCCACCGAGGCCGGCCTTGGTGGTGGTGGCTGTTGGATTCCAGGCGGTGAACCGGTATTCGCCGGCGGGGGCGCCAGCGGCCACCAGGGCGGGCCGGACGAAGCGATCGTCGCCATCGGGAGTCGTGATCTGGAAGCTGGGGCCGGGTCGCATGTCACAGGCGACGCCCCGATCCACGGCCGCGACAACGGCGGGGCCGCCGTCCAGCACTGCGTACTCTCCAATGAGCACGATCTTGCCGGGCGCCACCACCCTCACGGGTCGACCAGGTGCGCTCTGGGGCCTGGCCCGAGCATGTGTACCGAGGCGGCATGGGGCGCGAGCGCCGCGGCGACCGTGGCCGCATCAGACCGCCTGCAGAGCACCTTCACCTGGGGGCCCGCATCCATGGTGGCCCATGCTCCGGTGCCCGCCGCCCGCAGCGCGCTCACGGCGTGCAGGCACGCGATGGTGCCGGGTTGCCAGTACAGGATGGGCGGGCGCGCCGTGTGCATGGTGGCGTGCATCTTCAGGGTGGACGACTCCATCACATCGCCCAGCCGCGGGAGGTTCCGGTCGAGCACCGCCTGTCGGCCAACCGCGACGTCGGCCTCCGCCGTGTCCACCCAGGTTCTGTAGAACGGCGAGGTGAGGCGGCTTCGCTCCATTCCCTCGGTCGAGCCGACCGACTTCGGGCCGGTGGCGACTATGGCGACGACCATGGACAGGTCCCAGTGGTCGGCCGGTGCGAGGGGTGAGCCTCGGCTGTCCATGCCGTCTGCGCGTTCCCCGCGATCCCACACGACGAACCCGCCCCAGAATGACCGACACGCCGAGCCTGACCCCTGCCGGGCCCACACCGACAGAGATTCGGGCTCGGTTGGGAGGTCGAAGGCGTCTGCGGCCGCGAGGGTGAGGGCGGCGAACCCTGACGCACTGGACGCCAGGCCGGCGCCCGCAGGGAAGTTGCTCTCGGTGTGCACGAGCACCGGCGGGCGATCGGGCACCATGCGATTCAAGAACTGCAGGGCGCGTGATGCGAATGGCCCAGCCGCGGTGGCGCCGTTCACCACCACCCGGTCGGTCGGCGCCCGCTCCACCGTTGTGCGAGTCCGGAAGCCGTCGAGCGTGAGCGACAGGCTGGACACGGCGGGGAGGTTGAGCCTGAGATCCCGCTTCCCCCAGTATTTCACGAGCGCGATGTTCGGATGCGCGATCGCCGTGCTCATGGAGCACCTCCATTGGCAGGGCTGCACTTGTGGGCGTCGATCCCGTGCCGATGGGCGGCCTCGAGCACACGATCGGCCGCGAGGTCGTCGTGGACCAGAGCGAAGGCGACGCCTCCGCCGCCCGCGCCCGCCAGCTTTGCGCCGAGCGCGCCCGCGTCGAGGGCGAGCGTGACGAGGTCGTCGAGTTCGGGCGTGCTCACGCCGATCTGGCTGAGCAGGCGATGGTTCTGGGTGAGGAGGGGACCCAACGCCCCAGCATCGTGCAGCGACGCGCAACAGCGGTCCACCAGCGCGCCGATCTCCGTCAGCGTGCCATCGATGCCAGGCCTGCGGGATGCGACCTCCGCGACCAGGCTCGCTGTGTCGCCGACGAGGCCAGTGTCGAGCACCACGACGCTCCAGTCACCGGGCTGCAGCGGCTCGAGCTTGGGTGGGGTGCCACGGGTGAATCGGATGCAGCCGCCCCGAGCGGCGACGGCCACGTCAAGGCCGGAGGGGTTGCCGTGGAACACACGCTCACACGGCATGGCTCGGGCATAGGCGGTGTCAGGATCGAGCTGCTCGCCGTCCAAGGCGGCCCGCGCGCGCACCAGCCCCACCGCGAGCGCGGCCGACGAGCCCATGCCGCGGCCAATCGGCACCGTGGATTGCACGCCGACGCGCCATCCGGTGGGCTCGAGCACGGCGTGGAGTGCACGCACGAGGCGCGAGTCGGCGGCGCAATCGACGACCGACGTGGGACCGACGATGCGCTCGATCGACACCTCGGTCTGCAGGTCCACTGCGAAGGCGACTGCGGGGTGCCCATACACGACCGCATGCTCACCGCAGAGGATGAGCTTGCCGAATCCCACGCCGGTGGAGGTCAATCGGAACCCCGGAGCCGACGGAGGACCGCGAGGGCACGCTCGACCGAGAAGTCCTGATCGGTGACGAGCGCCTCCGTGACGCTGCCAACCTCGTGGGGCGATGCACCGGCTGTGGCGGCGACGGTGCGGGCATGCATGCGCATGTGGCCCTGCTGGATGCCCTCGGTGACGAGGGCGCGCAGGGCACCGAGGTTCTGGGCAAGGCCGACGGCTGCGGCGACCTCGGCCAGCTCCCGCGCTGTGGTGATCCCGAGCACCGCGAGGTTGGCCTGCACGGTTGGGTGTACGCGGATTGGACCGCCGACCGTGCCCACCTGCAGCGGCACCTCGATGCTTCCCTGGAGGATGCCGGACTCATCGACCTCCCAGCGGGTCATCGGTCGGTATTGGCCGTCGCGACAGCAGAAGGCGTGCGCTCCGGCCTCGATGGCGCGCCAGTCGTTGCCGGTGGCGAGGGCCACCGCGTCGATACCGTTCATCACGCCTTTGTTGTGGGTCGCGGCTCGGTATGGGTCGGCCCACGCGAACCGCCACGCCGACGCGATCCCCCGCGCCACGTCGGCGCCGCGGTTCCGGTCTGCGGCGAGGTGTTCCGGCGCGAGAGACACCCGGGCGCGGGCCAGCCGTCGGTCGGCGAGGTTGCTCAGGATTCGCAGGCCCACGTCCAGGCCAGTGATCGCCTCGACATGCGGGGCGAGCCGCTCGGCGATGGTGTTCACCATGTTGGCGCCCATCGCGTCCACGCAGTCGAGCACGAAATGCAGCACCACCATGCGCTCGACAGGGTGCCCAGGCTCGTCGTAGGCGAGCTCGCGGACCGACATGTCGCGGATGCCCCCGCCGCGCTCCACGATGCGGGGATGGACCGCTTCGGCAACCCGGCGCAGTCGGGGCAGCGCCTCCCGCAGGGTTTGTGCCACAGCTGCCGAATCCCCCGGTACGGGCAGGTGGACCTGACCGATCATCTCCGATGGATCCGAGTCGGCCGTGAACCCGCCAGCCGGGCGGGTCAGCCGCGCCATGTTCGACACCGCCGCGACGACCGACGGCTCCTCCACCACCATCGGAACGACGCGTTCCTTGCCGTTGATGAGGAAGTTCATCGCCATCGCGTTCGGGAGCACGAACCGCCCGACTACGTTCTCCACCATCATGTCGGCCTGCGCGAGCGTCAGCCCCTTGCCGTTGAGCGCCGCTAAGGCGCCAGCGTCAGCGAGCCCAGCGTCGCCCAGAGCGGCGAGGCGCTCAGTCGGCGTCAGACGGTAGAACCCTGGGATTCGGGAGGACATGTTCATTCCTCTGCAGCGCCGGGTTCGGTAATGTCATGGCCGGTAGAACGCACTCCAGCTGACGAAGGCTGACAGCGGGCCAATTGGGCGTCGGGGAGCGTGTTGGCCGTCAGGCCGGGTACAATCGCTCGATCCGATCGCCGTACCGTGCGCTCCATACATCGCGCTTGAGCTTCAGCGTGGGAGTGAGTAGTCCACTCTCGACCGTGGGGCGGTCCGGGATGAGGTCGAACCTGCGAACGCGCTCCCAGCTCGGCACCTCCCGATTCACCCCGTCGATACCCTCCTGGATCAGAGCTCGAACCTGGGGATCTGCGGCGAGAGCGCGGTAGTCGTCGACCGGCAGGTCACGTCCGTCCGCCCACCGGGTGACCGCGTCGATGTTGATGGCGACCAGAGCGACGCAGTAGTGCCTGCGATCTCCCACCAGCATCGCGTGCGCGACGTACGGCCAACGGCTCCGGAGGCGGCTCTCCCAGCCGGCGGGGGCGATGTTCTTGCCCCCAGCGGTGACGATGAGTTCCTTCTTCCGACCGGTGATGCGCACGTGGCCGGAGCGGAGGATCTGCCCGAGATCGCCGGTGCGGAGCCAGCCGTCTCCGGTGAGGGCCTTTGCGGTCTCCTCGGGGAGCCGGTGGTAGCCACGCATGACGCCGCGGCTGCGTAGGAGCAGCTCGCCGTCGTCGGCCACCATGACCTCACAGCCCGGAAGCGGCGGCCCCACGGTGCCGAACTGGAAGTCGTCGGGTCGGTTCACGCAGGACGCCGCCCCGGATTCGGTGAGGCCGTAGCCCTCGAGCACCAACAGCCCGATCGCATGGAAGAACCGCGCGGTCTCGTCGGAGAGCGGTGCTCCGCCGCTGATGAAGAACCGGATCCGACCGCCGAACCGCTGCTTGATCTTGCGGAAGACGAGGGATTCCGCGAGCCGCAGCTTGGCGCGGAGGGCGACCGGCAGGCGGTCGCCAGCCAGGCGTCGGGCGGACACTTCCCGCCCGACCGCGAGCGCCCAGTCGAAGGTTCGGCGCGCGACGGGTCCGGAGGCATTGGCCTCGCGCAGGACTGCCGCGCGAGCCTGCTCGAACACCTGGGGCACGGCGGCCATCCAGGTGGGGGCGGCCTCGGCGAGGGCGGGGAGCAAGGCGTCGGTGCGCCAGTCGATGTAGGTCGGCACGCCGAGCCGGATGAAGGTGACCTGCATCACCTTGGCAAACACGTGAGACAAGGGGAGGAACAGGTACTGCACGTCGGCCGGAGTCACGATCCCCAGCGCGTCGATGGCCTCCGCTTCGTACACCCACGCGTCGTGGCTGAGCATCACCCCCTTCGGCTGACCCGTGGTGCCTGACGTGTACATCAAGGTGGCGAGCCGGTCTGGCGCGATGCTGCGGTGGGCGTCCTGGTAGGCGTGCGGGTTGTCTTTGGCCCATGCGCGTCCACGCGCCTCGAGCTCCGCCACGGGCATCGCCCCGGGGGCTATGCCCTGGAGCACCACCACGTACTCGAGGTCTACGAGGGCGTCGCGGTCGGGTGCCAGGCCAGCCAGCGTCTCGGCCGTGTCGCAGAACAAGACGCGAGCGCTGCAGTCCTGCAGGATGAACGCGCACTCCTCGGCCATGCTCTGGTAGTGCATGGCGGTTGTGGCGCCTCCTGCGCACAGGATGGCCATGTCGGTGACCACCCACGCCTTGCTGGTGCGGGCGAGGATCGCGCACCGCTCCTCCGGCTGGAGCCCCAGCGAGAGCAGGCCGTTGGCGAGGTCGCGCACATGCAGCGCCGCCTCACGCCAGGTGATGGTCTCCCAGGCACCGGTGGGCCCCCGGTGCACCATCGCGGCGGAGTCGGGCGTGGAGCCGACCCGGTGGTGCCACATGTCCGGCACTGAGCGGAACGCGGACGCTGCCAGCGGGTCGTCTCGGTATTCTCCAGCCGTTCTGGACACGGGGGGACCTCAGTGTCGGAGCTTGGGGTCCAGGGCGTCGCGTAGCCCGTCTCCCAGCAGGTTGAACGAGGTGACGGCGAACACGATGGCGAGGCCCGGGAACAGCGCGGTCCATGGCGCGGACCGGAGGAACTGTCGGGCATCGTTGACCATGGCGCCCCAGGTCGCGGTGGGCGGGGGCACGCCGAGGCCGAGGAACGACAACGCGGCCTCGGCGAGGATGGTCGATCCGATCGCCAGCGAGCAGTACACGATCACCGGGGCCATCGCATTGGGCAGGAGGTGGCGGAGCACGATGCGGCTGTGCGACAGGCCGATAGCGCGGGCAGCGAGCACATATTCGCGCTCCTTGAGGGACAACACCTCGGACCGCACGATGCGGGCCACGGGCATCCACCCGGTGAGCCCGAGGATGGCGACGAGCATGAACAGCTTCGCCGAGCCAGGCACGCGAAACAGCCCCGCGACGGTGATCAGCAGCACCAGCCGAGGCATCGACAGCATCAGGTCGGTGAGCCACATCAGCCCGCGGTCGACGCGCCCTCCGGCGTAGCCTGCGACCGCGCCAAGAAGGGTTCCGAGTGTCGCGGCGATGGTCACGGTGATGAAGCCGATGGACAGAGACACGCGGCCGCCGAACAACAGCCGGCTCAGGGTGTCGCGTCCGAACTTGTCCGTGCCCAGCCAGAACTCGGGTGATGGGGGCAGATTCTTCGCACCAACGTCGATGGCGTCGGGGTCGAAGGGGGCCAGCATCGGCGTGAACACGGTGAGCAGCAGCACGGCGAGCACGCCGGTGAGCCCGAGCATGCCGGTGCGGTGGACGCGGAACTGTCGCCACGCGATCCGTCGCGTGGTGTGGCGCTGTGTGTCGGTGAGCGTGCGAGGAAAGGCCAGCTGCCATGCGGCGAGCCACAGGGCCGCCCCCACGGCGAACCACGCGCCCAGGGCGGCGACCCCATGCGCTGAGCCGAGCACATCCAGCACGCGGGGGAGCCCGGTGGCGCCGGCGAGGAACCACACCAGATCCACCACCAGCAGGGTGGCGCCGCTGAGCCACTGCCCGGTGAGCAGGTGCCCCAGCCCTGGCACCACGAGGCCGACACGGGCGGTCAAGTGAGCCTCACCCGCGGATCCAGCAGCCCATAGGCGATGTCCGCGAGCAGGTTTCCGGCGACCACGAACAGGGTGAACACGTAGAAGCAGGCGATGATCAGGGGCACATCCTGCGCGTAGATCGCCTCGACGATCAGCCTCCCCATCCCGGGCCAGCCGAACACCAGCTCCACGATTACCGAGCCGGAGAACAGGTAGGGGATGGTGAGCCCGACCAGCGTGCAGATGGGCAGGAGCGCGTTCCGCAGCGCGTGCCGACCGACCACCACCGCGGGCCGCAGGCCCTTTGCACGTGCGGTGCGCACGTAGTCGGTGTTGAGCACCTCGAGCAGCGACGAGCGCATGTACCGGGCCGTGCCTGCGGCGGATGCCAGACCCATGGCGACGCCGGGGAGCAGCAAGTGCCGGCTCACGTCCGCGGTGTACTCGAGCGGCGTGAAGTCGTCGCAGTAGATCGGGTCGCACTTCCCGGAGATTGGGAGTTCCAGCCAGAACAGGGCCTCGTCTCCGACGACCCCGAGCTGGTCCAGCCATTCCACGCCATCCATCCACCAGGTCGCCGCGAACAGCTGAAGCATCAGCGCCAGCCAGAACGTGGGCATGGAGTACAGCGCCAGCGAGCTCACGCTCAGGCCGATGTCGGAGATCCGGTTGTGGCGAATACTCTGGACGACCCCGATGAGGATGCCTGCGGGGTAGGTCACCGCGAGCGTGACCGTGGTGAGCTGGAGCGTGCTCGGGAGCGCGGTGCGGATGAGGTCGAACACCGGCTGGTGCTTCGACAGCGAGATCCCGAACTCGAAGGTCGCCAGGTTGCGGAGCATCAACAAGTAGCGCCACCACACGGGCTCATTCAGGCCGAACGCGGCCATGAGCAGCTCGCGGTGCTCAGGCGTGGTCTCGGGCGTGACGAACTTGTCGACGATGGTGCCGGGAGACAGCTCCACCAACACGAACGTCAGCGTCACGACGCCCCACAGCAGTGGGATCGTGAGCAGGAGCTTCTTCGCGATGTACTGCCACGGGAGCGACACCCTCGTTCCCCGGGAACCGTGGCCGAGCTAGCGGCGGTACTTGACCTTGTCGGCCGGTACCTTCCACTTGTGCAGTTGATGGACGGGCGAGAGCATGTTCACCTCCGCGTCCTCGAAGCGCTCGTTCACGCCGACAATCTCGTCCATCCACCACAGGAACAGGTACGGCTGGTCGGCGTAGATCTCTGCCTGAAGCTGCTTCCAGACCGGCGCCGATAGCCGTGGATCGGGGGTCGCGAGGCCCTTCTCGATGAGCGCATCGACTGAGGGGTTCGCGTACGACGTGAAGTTGAACTCGTACTTCTTGTCCGCAGTGTCGCTGTGCCAGAACGACGAAGGATCGACGAACAGGCCCACTTGCCAGCCGGAGATTGCGGCCTCGAAGTCGCGCTTCCGCAGGGTCTCGAAGAACGCGTTCTGCTCCATCTGTTCGATCTGTACGTCCACGCCGGCCTGCTTCAGGTTCGCCTGGACCAGGACCTGGATCTCGGAGCGTCGCGGCAGGCCACTCATGGTGGTGAGGGTGAACCGGAACGGCTTTCCGTCCTTGTCCACCACGCCATCGCCGTCCGTGTCGGACCAGCCGGCCTCGGCGAGCATGGCCTTGGCTTTGTCCAGATCGTAGCGGAGCGGAGCGATCTCGTCGTTGTGCACGCCGCACAGCTCTGGGGTGATCGTGCCCACACTGCGCTTGGCGTACGACTCGCCGGTTTTCGACGAGAGCAGCTTGCCCATGGCCGAGTCCACGTCCACGGCGTGCGCGAGCGCCGTGCGCACCTCAGGGTCTGCGAACAGCGGGTTGGTGAGGTTCCACGCGATGTAGTCCATCACGCCGTACCCGCGACGCTCCAGTCGGATCTCCGGGTGTTCCTCGCGCAGCCGGTCGGCGTCTTCGACCAGGATCTGGTCCATCACGTCGATCCGGCCTGCCTCGAGCTCGAGCAAGCGACTCGCGTATTCCGGGATGACCCTGAAGATCACGCGGTTCAGGTGGGGCTTGTCCTCAGCTGGGCCGGTGTACTTGTCGTTGGGCTCGAGCACGATGCGCTCGTTGGGCTCCCACTTGGCCAGCCGCCATGGTCCGTAGGACAGCGGGGCATTGGCCAGCGCGTGGTTGCGGAGCGTGGCGCGATCGGCGTCGGCGAGCACGTGCTTCGGGAGCAGTGGGATCGACCCCACATGTCCCATCTGCGTGTCGCGATCGTAGGCCTCGGTGAAGTGCCACCGGATGGTGTTCGCGTCGATGACCTCGGGGCGCTTGCCCTTCACCATCTTCTCGACGAACGGCAGGCGCGCGCTGGCCACGGCGGGATCACCGATCAGGTCGAACGTGAACGCTACGTCGTCGGCGGTGACGGGGTGTCCGTCCTCCCAGGTGAGGCCCTGCCGCAGCACCATCGTCAGCTGGGTTCCGTCGGCAGACCACTCCCAGGATTCGGCAAACCCGGGCTTCTTCTTGAGCGAGCAGTCGAAGTCGGCCACGATCAGCGGGGTGGACAGCGCGTTCAGGATCTCGCCGTCGGCGGCCGACTCCTGCACGACTGAGAGCAGGTTGCCCAGGTCGGCGGGGTGGCCGATCACCAGGGTGTCGCGGGTCTCGTGCTGGGCCGCCGTGGGCTCGGGCGGTGGGGCATCACCGCCGCCGCTCGCGGGGGCCGGCGCAGGCGCCTCCCCGCCGCATGCGAGCAGCGCGAGCAGTGGCGCCATCATGAAGCTGCGCACAGTCATCCGTCCTCCCGGGCTCCGGAGGTCTACCAGGGGTCGGGGTAGAGGTTCAAGCGGCTGCGTCGTTCGCCGGCGT
>JBLFXJ010000121.1:0-19742 GCA_047609825.1 Myxococcota bacterium | reverse complement strand
CATGGCGGTCGAGCCCGAGCGCGGCGACGCCCAAGGCGAGGTTGCCGGCCGCCGCCAACGTGGTGGTGAGGGACAGGCCCAGCGTCGGCAGTGCCACGAATCCAGCGGCAGCCGTGCCCACCACAGCTCCGGCGGTGTTCACGCCGTACAGCAACCCGACCCGCGCGCCGGCATGACCGGCGTCGGTGGACGCGAATCGCGCCAACAGGGGGAGGGTCGCACCCATGGCGGCCGTGGGCGGCACCAGCAGCGCCCCGACCAGCACCAGCTGGATGGCGGCGGCGCCCAGCGGGTCGGGCTCGAACATGCGGAACAGAGACAGGTAGGCCGGCGTGAGTGCGACGAGCAGGTGGGGGAAGAGCAGCGCCCACAGCCCGATGCCGATCTCGAGCGCCCCATACACCCGCAGCGGCCGTGCGATGGAGGAGACACGCCCGGAGATCGCCAGGCCGCCGACGCCGAGGCCGAGCATGAATGCAGCGAGCACCGTGGCGATGGCGAGCGTGGAGGTGCCGAACACCAGGTGGAGCTGTCGCGCCCACACGGTCTGATACACGAGCCCGGTCGCGCCCGAGACGAAGAACAGCGCCAGCAGAGCGCCGAGGCCCCGGCCAGCCGGAGTCAGCGCAGCTCCTGGGTCACGGGGTCGACGCCAGCGGCATCGAGTGCATCTTGCAGCCACGGGTCCGACAGATCATCGACGACCAGCAGCAGGCGCGCGGCCGCGAGGCGCACGGCCGGCTCCTGTGACCACACAGCGGACTCGAGGAACCGCGCCTGGATCGGGTCGACGCCACCGCGCTCCAGCCACTCCCGACAGCGGGCACACGCCAGCAGGCTGCGCTCCATCGTCGGCTCGTCGGAGAATGGCACCAGCTCGAACCCCTGCAGGCCGGCCCGGTCCTCGCACAGCTCGCACCGTCCGCCCGAGCGCCGGGTGAGGAACTTCCCCAGCCGTCCTACGGCGGCCCGTTGCTTGATGCGCTTCCGCTTCATGGCGTGGGCGGGGGGATCAGGTTCACGTCCATCGGGTCGCCGCCCTGGGGCACCAGCTCGACCTCTCCGACGAGCACCTCGGCGGTTGCCGTCCAGGTGGCAAGCCCCTCCGTTGGGGCGAGCCCGCCCCATCCGCCGAAGGCCGGCGCGAGCCAGGTGGCCTCGACGCGGGGCCCAGCGGCGACGATGTCGCGGAGCAGCCACCGGTCTGCCGCGGCAAAGCCGACCCCGCGGAGGATGCGCTCGGTGCCGTCTGCGAACACCTGGGTGACGTAGGCGGGCGGCGGGAGCGGTAGCTCATCCTCGTCGTACCAGAAATCGCGACCGAGCTCGAGAACCGCGGGCTCCTGCAGGCGATCGATCACGAGCACATGGTCGCGCCCATAGGCCTTGGCGAGCTTTAGGCCCCGCTTGATGAGCGCGGCGCGGCTGAGATGGCGGTCAGGCTCCACCTCGAGCGACGTGGCCCGAGCGGCGGGCCGACTGCCCAAGAAGCCGCGTGCATGGCCGTTCGTGCCATCCACGCCGCGGCGGGGAACCCGGCACATGAGCACGTCGCGCACGATCCCATCGGCGACCAGCATCGTGGACTGGGCTGGTGTGCCCTCGAAGTCGTGGGTGAACGAGCCGGGATGTGCAGGACTGCGGGTGGGGTCGTCGCTCACCTGCCAGCCCGGCGGGAGCACGCGCCGAGCGAGCCGCACCGAGCCGCTCTCCATGCCCAGCTCGCCGAACCACGAGTCGAAGGGGATCTCGGACGGCGTGCCCTCGATCTGGGGCACGAGCAGGTAGCGCACGAGGTCCACGGCGGCCGAACCGGTGAATACCACGGGACCGACGTACTCTTCAGCGAAGCTCGGGGCGGCGGTGAGCGACTGCAACCCCTCGCGCAGTGCTGCAGCGTCGGCGCGCAGGGCGCCGGCGGAGGGGAGATCCGCGGGGTCGCGGACGGACCACAGGCGGTGGTCCGTGAGGTACTGCCCATCATCGGTGCGCACCTGAGCCGCGATCCGGATGGACGTCTCCTGCACCGGCCGCACCACGTCGGTGCCTTCGCTGTCCACCGTCCACACCGACCCGGCCTCGTGACCCACGTGCACCGAGCCGCGGAGCAGCGGGGGGGAGCCTCCGACCAGCGCCTGAGACAGGTCTACCGCCAGGCGCTCCAGGGCATCGGTGTCCCCGACCTCGCCTACGCCGCCATTCGCCACTGTCGGCCCCGTGATTTCGTAGTCCCCGGGGTAGTCTTCTGGTGGCGTGAACTGGGCGGTCTTCCTGGCGTATTGCTCGATCGCCTGCTTGTAGGCGCGGTCGGTGACGCGCCAGGCATCGAGCCGGACCGCCGCCGGGGTGAGCTGGGCGGGCAGGCCGGTGCGGAGGAAGCCGTCTTGCCAGCCGCCGAAGCCTGTGTTGTCGAGCGCTGCGGAGCCGACTCGCATCTCGATCCCGAGCACGTTGTATGGGGCTGTGTAGCTGGAGATGAGCGAGCCGAGGCTCGCGTGCACGTCCACCTGTTCCAGGCGCATCAGGTGGTAGCGCACGTGGTACACCGGCGGCGCGTCCGGGATCGACAGCTCCACGGTGCGGGCCAGCTCGGCGCGGATCTCGTCTTCCACGGGGCTGGCCAGGGCGAGTGCGGTGAGCCAGATCATCGCTCACCTCCGGGCAGCATCGCGGCGCCATCACCGCTCACGCCGGGTTTGTCGAGCAGCGGTGGTCGCTCCTGCCCCTTCTCTTTGAGCTGGAATTCCAGACGGCGGAACAGCATCGACGGCGCCACTGCAGACACCGGCACCCAGCCCGATTCGGCCCCGCAGGTGCCGTTGAATACGGCGGGGTCGTCGCCGGCGGCGATGAGGTTGCTGAACGCGACGAACGGTGTGCCGACGAGGTCGATGCCGCGCACCAGCTCATCGGGACGGCCGTCGGCGTAGATCCGGCGGCTGGACGTGGCGCGCACATTGAACGCGTTCGGCGTGATGCGCCCGGTGAGGGTGAACCCGCCCTCGATCTCCTCGACCAGGTAGCCATACTCCAGCTTCTGCGAGCGAAGCTCGGCGATCAACCTGCGCCGTAGCTCGGCGACCGGCACGGTTCGCGACGGCTCCACGATGGTGTTGCCCATGCGCGACGACGGCCAGTTGCCGCTGGATCGGCGACCATGCCCATTGGAGTCTGGGAACTCGGCCAGGGGCGAGCGACCCATCAGGAATCCGACGAAGTTGCCGTCCTGCACGAGCTCAGCGCGCATCGCGGGCACCCCCTCGTCATCCCACAGGTAGTGCCCGTTCAGGTCGACGCCGTGCAGTGCTGGGATGCGCGGGTCGTCGTACACGCTCACCCACTCGGGAAGGATCGAGCGCCCCACGTGATCGGCGAAGGTCTTGCCTTCATCTTCGCGCTTCTGGCGGTGCCCCTCGACCCGGTGGCCAAACACCTCGTGGAAGAACACGCCGGTGGCCTCGCCGGTGAGGATGACGGGCCCGGAGTAGGGCTCGCCGCGGGGAGCGGCGCTCAGCGCAGCGAGGCGCTCGACCGCCGCGGCGGTGCGGTCGGCCAGGTCTTCACGCGGGAGCGTGGTGGGGTCGTGCACATCGATGGCCTCGTACACCGTGACCACGTCGCCATCGTCCGCGGTGGTGGACAGCGAGATCGACAGACGCGCTTGGGTTCGGCCGTGCACGAGCTTGGAGCCCGCGCTGTCGACATAGGTCTTGACCGACCGCACGGCGTTGAGGCTCAGCGCGCCCTGATGCACCACCTCGGCGCTCGCCAGCAGTGCGGATGTGTCCACGAGGAGCGCGCGCCACGCGGATGCGTCGATGCTGACGGCCGGCACCTCGACCGCGTCGGTCACGGGCTCCCTGAGGGAGAAGTCCGGTGCTCGGTCCTCTTCTTCGACCAACACATTCTGGTTCGAACGAAGCACCACGATCCGCTCGACGGCGTCGCGGTACCCGCGGTCGAGCTCGAGCCACAGCGCGTGGCGCAGCGCGTAGCCGTCGTCGAGGGGCAGCTGCACATCCGATCGGCCGTCGCCCTCGAGCGCCGAGAAGCCGCGGAGCGGGTGGGTGTTGTCGAGATCTGGATCGCCGACCCTCAGGTCGACATCGAGCCAGCGGGCGCGGTCCGAGCGCTCCGAGACCAGGGCGCCATCTCGGGCGGTGATCAGGGTCTCAAGCCGGTCCTCGACCTGGATGGCCACGTGGTACGGCGCGTCGTCTCGGTCGCCCAGCGTGACCATGGCGCGGTCGAGCTCGGCGACCAGCAGGTCGGTCAGGGAACCTGCGCTGGCGAGGCCGGCGAACAGGAGGATCACGGGTGCTCCGGTGCGGGATTCTCAGGAACGCACAATATTGTGCGAACGGGTGCGTTGTCGGGGTCGATGAACACGGAGTGGCCGGTGCATGCAGTAGCCCAGCTCGACGATCGCATCGCGCGTCATCGCGGGGAGATCCTGGGGTTCCTCAGCCGGCGGGCACCCGTGGTCGCGGAGGAGCTGGCCCAGGAGGTGTGGCTCCGGGTGGCGGTCGCTGCCCCCGAATGCCCGTCAGAGGCCAAGTTTCGCGCCTATGCCTTTGCGGTCGCTCGACGACTGCTCATCGACCATCATCGACGGAGTCGCGCGCGGGTGCAGCTCGTGCCGATCGAGGGCGGCCTGGAGCGCGGCCGGAGCGCTGACGATCCGCACAGCGCGGCCTGTGCCGGCGAGACCTTGGTGGTGGTCGAGGCCACTTTGGCCGCGATGCGCCCCGAGCTGGCCGAGGTGTTCCGGCTGCGCACCACCACCGACCTGAGCTTCAAGCAGATCGCAGCGCGCCAGGGCACGGGCCTGAACACCGCGCTGGGACGCATGCACGCCGCCACGAAGAAGATCCGTGCGGCACTCGATGACGCCGGTTCCCAGCACCCGCGAGGCCACCGATGACCTGCCCGCACGCGAACACGACCACCATTGCCTGGCTGTATGGGGAGGGCTCCGACGCCCACACGGAGCATGTCGCGGACTGCGCTGAGTGCACAGCTGTGTGCGCGGAGCACGAATCGGTGATGTCGGAGGTGATGCCTGCGATGCCGCGCGGCCTGCCGGTGGGCCCGCGCGAAGCCCCGGCACGGCGCCGCGATCCCGCGCCGTGGGTGTTCGGGGCGCTGGCCGCTGCGGCTGTGGCATTGGTGGTCCTCCGCGCAGGTCCTCTGTCCTCCACGCCCCCCATCACGCCCGCGGCGGCACCAGTGGATGTCCTGGCCATGGCCGACGCGGTACCCTCGTCGATGTGGTCGGGCGAGCTCAACGACGATCTGGCCGACCTCGACGCGTCCCTCGATGCGCTCGCCGACGCACTCTCCACCTTGTGATCCGGAGCCTTGAATGCCCATCCTACTGCTGTTCCTGTCAGGTCTCGCCGTTGCGGGCCCCGGGTTCGACGGGGTCGGCGACCGCGGCAGTCCACCACGGTTCGAGCGGGCCCCGCACGAGCTGCGGATGGTGGACGAGGTGCTCGCCCGAGAGGCGGAGATCCTCGCCATCGTGGAGCAGAACGATCCCGCGATGTTCCGGCGCCTGCAGGAGCTCAAGGCCATGGACCAGCAGGCCTACGTGGTCACGCTGGTGCGCGTCGCTCGGCGCGCAGAGCGCATCCAGCGTGACCCCCAGGCGCGCGCGCGATTCGAGATGATCCGGGATCTCGAGAGCACGCTGCGGGCGATGGCCGAGGAGTACGGCACGCTCGAGCCGTCGAAACAGGCGGCCCACCGCTCGACCATGGAGGCGGCCGCACTGAGGCTGTTCGACGCGAAGCAGGCCGAGCGTCGGGCACAGCTGGCGGAGCTCGAGGAGAAGATGCGGGAGCTGGGCGACGAGATCCAGGAGCGGGATCAGCGCCGGGACGACCTGATCGACGACTACCTCGACCAGCTGCTCAAGCTGCGCGTCGATCTGTAGGTTGGCCGGGGCGATGACCCCGGCCGCTACACGCGCCCCTCGTTGAACCACGCGACCGTGCGCTCGGTACCCTCGGCCAGAGGGACCCGGATGCGGTAGCCGAAGTCCTGCTTGGCGGGGGACATGTCGTACCAGTGGGACCGAGCGAGGGCGGCTGCGACAAACCGGGTCATCCGCGGCTCGCCGCTGAGGGGCAGCCAGGTGTAAGCCAGCTCCAGGGCATGACCCAGCGCGGTGGCGGCGCCGAACCCGATGTGGCGGGACACGGGCGGCGCGCCCACCCGCGGCAGGAAGTCATTCACCCAGTCCCACAGCTTCACCGGCTCGTCGTTGCTGATGAAGTACGCCTTGCCGGCGCAGGCGGCGCTGCTGTCGGTCATCGCCTCGGCGGCGTCGAGGTGCGCCCATGCCGCGTTGTCGACGTAGGTGATGTCTACGGTGTTGTCCCCAGCACCGACGATCATCATCCGCCCCTGCCGGGCGCGGTCCACCACCCGGGGCAGCAGGTTGTTGTCCCGCGGGCCGATGATCAGGTGTGGTCGGAGCGATACCGTGGCGAGGTCGGGCCCGTTCGCCGCCAACACTTCGCGCTCGGCGGCGGCCTTGGTGTGGCCATAGGGCGACTCCCAGGTGTCGGGGTAGGGCGCCTCGGCGATGCCTTCGACCTCATGGGCGTAGCCGATCACGCTGGGCGTGCTCGTGTAGATCAGCCGGCCTGCGCCGCTGGCGCGACACGCCGCGATCACGTTTCGGGTGCCGTCGACATTGATCCCGCTGAACTCCTCGAGCGGGCCCCAGTACCCGGCCTTCGCCGCTACATGGAACACCGTGTCCATGCCCGCGGCGGCGCGCAACATCGCGTCGGGGTCGCGCAGGTCGGCCTGTACACCCTCGGCACCCAGCGCCTCCACCTCGGGGTACTGCCCCCGCGCGACGAACCGGACGGTGTGGCCTTGCTCGACGAGCAGCTCCACGATTCGGCGGCCGAGGAAGCCGCCTCCGCCGGTGACGAGGGCCTTCATGTTGCGCTCCGGATCAGGTCGGCGCACTTCGACTCGGCCCACGGCTTGAGGTCTTCGCGCCGGATCTTCGAGTTGTGTCGAGCGTCGGTGGGGAACGCAGGGTTGTGGAGGAATCGCTTCACCAGCCCAGCATACGGCGTGTCCACGCCGAGCGCGACGAGTGCGCCCTCCAGCTCCTGCGACCAGGCCGCGCCGGGCTCCAGCTCGACACAGAGCACCGGCACCTCCGAGCCCGACCTGCCGACTCCGACGAGTGCGGTGCGGAACACGTCCGCGTGCTCGTTGAACACGCCCTCGACCGGCACCGCGGGCACCATGCCGTTGGCCGTCTGCAGCCGGTGCTTCTTCCGGCCACAGAACCACAGCCGCCCCTGTTCGTCGCGGTAGCCGAGGTCGCCCATCCGGTGCCACTGCCGCTCGCCGTCGGCGATCTTCGCGGCGCGGTTCGCCTCAGGTGCGTCCTTGTACTCTTCGCTGATCTGAGGCCCACACACCACGATCTCGCCGACCTCGCCCGCTGTGAGCTCCACGGCGTCGCCCCAGGTGGGGATCGGTGCGTCCGTGATGCTCACGATGCGCACGTCCACGAATGGCGCGATGCGCCCCACGCAGGTGCCGGCCCCCTTGGCCGTCTTCGCCCAGGTGTCCGCCAGGATCTCGTCGGTGCCGATCCATGAGACGGGGAGTCCCTCGGTGGCGCCGTATGGGGTGAACACCTCACGGCCTTCGGCGAGGATCTTGCGGAATCGGTGGTGCAGGTAGGCGGGGATCGGCGCGCCGACGGTCATCGTGGTGACCAGGCTGGGCAGCCGGATGTCGTTCGCGATGCAGTACCGGGTGGTGTTCTGCCACACGATAGGCGAGCCGAACGCGGCCTCGGGCTCGTTGGCCAGGATCGCGGCGACGATGTCCTCGGGCTTGGCGGTCGCGGGCTTCGACAGGTCCATCGACGGGATGATCGAGGTCATTCCTAGACAGATGTCGAAAATCGCGAACGCAGCGAACGCCTGAACGTCCTTCATCCCAGGTTCGAAGCCGAGCATCTCGCGCAGCGCCTCCACCTCGGCGAGGAACATGCCGCACTTCAGCGCGACGCCCTTGGCCGGTCCGGTAGACCCGCTGGTGAACACGATGGCGTGGTCATCCTTGGGGCCGAGCCGGGCCACCTCCACCGGATCTCCGTCCACCCTGCATCCGGCGAGGGTGGCGCCTCCCCACCACCAGCGCGAGCCGGCGGTGATCCGCACCTCGCAGGCGGCGAATGGGCGCCGCATGAAGGTGCCGACGGCGTGCACCAGGCTCATGGCGATCATCGCCCGGGGCTGGGTGCGCTCGATGCAGGAGAGCACGGCCTTCAGGCCCATGCCGGGGTCGACGAGCACCGGCACGGCGCCGAGTTTGAACAGCGCGAACACCACGCCGTAGAACTCGAGGCTCGGCTTGAGCAGCAACACGGTGCGGTCGCCGCGACGGATGCCCTGGGCGGTGAATCCCCGTGCGTAGGCATCCGAGGCGTCGTCGAGCTCGCGGAAGGTCCACGTGTCCCAGGTCGGGGCGCTGGTGCGGTAGCCCGGCGCGGGGAACATCAGCGCTGCGGTTTCGGGACGGTCCCGGACGTGCTCGCGCAGGTAGTCAGCGACGTTGTGCCTCGGCATCGCGCTCTCCGGCAGGTGGGGAGGGCCCGGTCAGGCCAGCGGGTGGCGATCGAGGAAGTCGCGGACGATGGGCACGATCCGCTCGTGGGCGTCCTCCACGACGAAGTGGCCGGCGTCGAGGCGATGGGACTCCGCCGCGGGGAACCGTCCCAGCCAGTTGTCGAGGAATGCAGGGGTGAACACGAAGTCGCGCTCGCCCCAGACGAAGACAGAGGGCAGGTGGTTCAGGCTGGCCACGTTGTCGTCGAGCCACTGGATGGTCTCGCGGGTCGGGTGGCCGGCCTCGAGGGGAATGTCGCGGATGAACTTCAGCAATGCGCGTCGGTTGTCCCACGTGTTGTACGGCGCGCGGTAGCCCTCGGCCACGCCCCCGGAGTAGCGGCTGCGGTCGGTCAGGGCGCGGTACATGCCGATCCGGAGAAAGGCGTTGACGCCGAGCACGGCGGGCTCGCCGAGCACAGGGAGCCGCGAGAGGCGGATCGACAGCGGCACGGGCATGATGAAGCAGGCGGTGTTGAACACCACGAGCCGCTTGAACCGGTCGGGGCGCTTCAGCGCGGCCCCGAACCCGATGGCCCCGCCCCAGTCGTGCACCACGAGGGTGATGTCGCGGAGATCGAGGCTGTCGATGAGCTCGACCAGGTTGTCGATGTGGTCGATCAGGCGGGCCCGGAACGCCTTTGGCTTGTCGGACAAGCCACAGCCGATGTGGTCGGGCACCACACACCTGTAGGTGTCGGCCAGGCCGTGCACCAGCGTGCGCCAGTAGAACGACCAGGTGGGGTTGCCGTGCACCATCAGCAGAGTCTCGCCGGCACCCTCGTCGAGGTGGTGCATGCGGTGGCCGCTCGACAGGGTGTGATCTGCGCCGGGCCACGGGTAGTGCGCGCGGACGGATGGGGGCAGGTCGCTGTGTCGCATTGCGGTGGCTACCACGGTGCCCCCTCCTGTTGCCGGTGGGCGGCGCATCTAACAGGCTGGGGAGGACCTGCGTATCGCAGTCGCGCCGGGGGCCTTGGAGTGGCTTCGGGGACCGGCCGAGACCAGTCCAGACATCCGGCCGGCGCAAGGTGCATAGGGTTGTGTGCAGGAGGTCGTCGAATGTACGCACGCCGCAACGCCGCCGGGCGCGCACCCTCGCCCGGGGATCCGCGCTCCTGGCCCGTCGTCTGGCAGCTCATGGCCGTGAACGTGCTGGTCTACGTTCTCTGGCAGATGCCAGGGCTGCGCTGGCTGATGGTCGACCACTTCATGGTGTCTGCCGAGAGCGTGTTCGGCTTACGGCTGTGGACCCTGATCACATCGGCGTTCAGCCAGTACTCCTCTGGCCACCTGTTCTCGAACCTGCTGGGGATCTACTTCTTCGGCACGACCATCGAGGCGGTTCGCGGTCGTCGCGCGGTGCTCGAGCTGTACCTGGGCGGCGCGTTGGCTGCGGGAGTGGCCCATGTGCTGGGGAACCTCGCGCTAGGCTCGGCGGTCCCCGCGCTGGGAGCCAGTGGTGCAGTAATGGCGCTGGGAGGCGCGTTTGCCGCACAGTGGCCGAATCGAAAGTTCCTGATCTACTTCCTGGTCCCGATGCCGGCGTGGGTGATGATCACCCTGTACGCGGCGCTGGATCTCACCGGCATGCTCGGCGGTGTCTCGGATGGGATCGCGCACATGGCGCACCTTGGCGGACTGGCCTTCGGCTTGCTGTGGGTCTGGCGCAAGGGGTGGTGGCCGAGGGCGCGGCGAGCGTCCACCAGCTGGTGATTGCGGAACCGGCGGGATGTTCCAAGGTCTGTGCAACAGAGCGGGCACCCCGGCCGTACCGCTGACCAGCGAGGTGAACCTGTGAGCAACCGCAACAACAGCATGGTGGCCGTCGGACTCGAGGTCCTGCCGGGTTTCTTCTTCCAGACCTTCGGGATCGGCCACCTGTACAAGGGCCGCGTGGGCATGGGCCTGGGGATCATGCTGAGCTACTGGGTGCTCCAGGCGGTCAATGTTGCCTTGTGCAGCATCTTCATCGGGTTCATCACCGGCCCGCTCACCTGGCTCGCCTACATGATCGCGGCTCCCACCAACCTGCTCGAGGACGGCCGCTGAACAGGTCTACCGCGGGGGCTCAGCGCCGTCGGAGCCGGCGGAGAAGTGAGCCCAGGTGAAGTAGATGTTGGCGCCCAGTCCGGCCGCCGCGACGCACCATGCGAGTGTGCGCGCGAGGTTGAACGTGCGGAACGGACTCGCGCCGCCGTCGACGGGCGCTGAACCGGGCAGCTGGGTCATCGTGGCCGAGAACGCGAGCATGAAGCACGCGAGGGCGGCGATGCCCACGAAGTAGGGCGTGCGGCCGAGCCACACCCACTCGGGTCGCTTCACCACGAGCACCCGGAGCCAGACCCATACGATGAGGAAAGCGACCCAGACCTCGGTGAATCCGCCCATGGCAGCGCCCTCCCGGGGCCCGTCATATCTGATGTCGGCGGTCAGGGCTGGGGTCGCCTGCATGGTGCGCCCGTTCCCGCAGGAGACGGCATGTTCACCGAAGCGACCCTCACGTTCCTCAACGAGCTGGAGGACCACAACGACCGGGCCTGGTTCGCTAAGAACAAGGTTCGCTATGAGCGGGATGTGCGAGACCCTGCGCTCGCGTTCGTGCGCGCGGTCGGAGAGTCTCTGCCGGAGGTCTCGTCGGCCTTCCTCTCAAGTGAGAAGCGGGTGGGAGGCTCGCTGATGCGGGTCTACCGAGACACGAGGTTCTCGAAGGACAAGTCCCCGTACAAGACCAACATCGGCATCCAGTTCCGGCACGCGGCCGGCAAGGATGTGCATGCGCCGGGACTGTATGTGCATGTCGAGCTCGGGCAGGCGTTCGTGGCGTGCGGGCTGTGGCGTCCCGAGTCGGCCGCGCTGAAGCGGATCCGCACCCACATGGTGGCGAACGCCGAGGCGTACTCCAAGGTCATCCGCGACCCCGTGTTCACGGAGGTGTTCGCGCTGCAAGGCGAGTCGCTCAAGCGTGCGCCGCGCGGGTTCGACGCCGAACATCCCCTGATCGACGAGCTGAAGCGCAAGAGCATCATCGCGGTCAGCGATCTTGCGATGGAGGACGTGCTCGGCGAGAGGCTGGTGGAGCTCACGCTGGATCGGTTCGCCCGGGGCGCGCCGTTCGTGCGGTTCCTCTGCGATGCGGTCGGCCAGCCGTTCTAGCAGGCTAGAGGTCGAGCTCGAGCTGGTCCAGCGCGGTCGCCAGCCGCTCGTAGGCGGCGAGGTCCGCCGTGGATGGCGATGCGCCCGGCGAGATCCGGTCTTCACCCTCTGAGTAGGGCTGGGCATGCAGGTCGTACAGGCGCTCGAGGAACAGGGTGCCGCCGTCGTCGAACTGCTCCCGCACCAGCTTGTAGTCATGATCACGGAGGGTGCGACCTTCTTCCGTGAAGTCATCGAAGCCGTTGGGCTTGAACTTCTCCGCCACCAGCGTGGCGCGGCCGGCTGTCCGATCTGCGGGGTCGCGCAGCGCAGAGAGCACGCTCCGTCCGTCGAGGTGGACAGGCGCCCCCCACGGCCCCAAGGGCGGGTTCGGCGCTGCGCCTGCGAGCCGGGCCAGCGTGGGGAACAGATCGACGACGTGCACCAGCGCCTCGGAATCGCCGGGCGTGCGCACTGCGGGGCCGGTGATCAGCAACGGCACCCGCACACCGCCCTCGTACAGCGTTCCCTTCCCGCGATCGGGATCCCACGGAAACCGGATCGCCTCCTGCGGCGTGCCATTGTCGCCGAGGAACACGATGGTTGTGCGGGCGCGCTGCTCGCCGAGGCCGTCGAACAGCCGAGCGAGCTCCGTGTCCATCGCCTCGACCATGGCGTCGTACATCCGCGCGGGCTCATCCGGCAGCCAGTCGGCCGTAGCCTGGGTGTGTAGGTCGTCCGGCGGCCAGTGCAGCGGCACATGAGGGGCGTTGAAGGCCACCTGGACGAACCACGGCTCGGGCAGGGTGGTGACCTGCTGCAAGGCGTCGTCCACCGTATCCGTCGTCGCGTAGGTCGTGGTCCATTCCAGGCGTCCGTCGGTGTTCTTCTGCCAGTGGGAGTACCCCACGTCCTCGGGCGGGTCCCCCACAGAGGTCTTCAGGTTGTTCATCGACCCAGCGTGGTGCTCGAAGCCGAACAATGCCGGGTGTTCGAGGAAGTCGGGCGCGAGGAGCCCGGCCAGGTGCCACTTGCCCGCGTGGGCCGTCGAGTAGCCGTGCTGCGCGAGCACGGACGGCAGGCCCAGCTCTGCCGGGTCCAACGCCTCGGCGGACTCGGCCTCGACGATGGTGCCGATGCCGAGTCGGCTGCCATAGCGACCCGTGATCAGCGCCGCGCGGGTGGGTGAACAGGAGGGTGTGGCGTAGGCGTTGCGGAACAGCACCCCCTCCTCGGCGAGGGCATCCAGCGTCGGTGCCGGCGATGGCACCGGGTGCTCGCCATAGGCCCGCATCTTGTCGACGCCGAAGTCATCGGCGATGACCAGGAGGAGGTTGCCGCCCACTGGACGTGCGGTGGTCTCAGCCCCCGCCCAGACGGTCAGCCCGCCCGCGGTCGCGGTCACCTGGCAGTGCCACCGTGTGCCGTCGGACAGCGCCCCGCCGGGGACGGTGTCACCGGGCCAGGTGGTGGTGCTGGCTCCGCGCCACGGCCTGCCGTCCACCGTCCACCTCACCACGGCAGTGGGCGCGTCGCCGTCGACGTCGTCCAGATCGAACGCGCACACCAAGTCGTCCAGGTCCCACTCCGGCACTGCGGGCTCGAGCCTCAGGGCGGCGATGCTCGGAGGGTGGTCCGCCGCGACCGGCGCGACACCCGTGTCGCCGAGCGCAGCGACTCCCTGGCAGCCGGCGAGGAAGAGCACGACGATCATGCGGCGGATGGGGACTCCCATGGATGCAGCTGTTCAACACCTGTCCTGCCGAGCGTCGTCCGTCCATGTGCGGTGCCTGACCGTCTCCTGGAATCCTCGGGGTGGGGCGCCGATGGTCACTACTGGGGCCAGAGCAGCTCAGTGAGCGGTGCCGACCGCGTGAGGTCACCGACGGCGACGTACAGCACACCCTCCGTGCGCGTGACCGACCACGGGCTGCGGCGTTCCAGCGCTGCGGCCATCGCGCTCACCAGCCCCCGATCGAAGCAGAACAGCCCGATCGACTCGGCCTGGTGGACGCGCTGACCGGAGAGGCTGCGCAGCCATCGCTCGGGGTCCTTGTGGCAGTAGACGGACACCGATTCGGCGGCCTTGCTCGCCTTGTGGAGTCGGGCCGCATCGGGCGTGCCCACCTCGATCCAGTCCACCAGCCGTCCCGTGGGGTCGTGCCGCCAGAGCGCCGGTTCATCGCCACTCGCCAACCCTCTACTGAAGCGCAGGTCGGGTCCATACTCCAGGGCAAAGGCGAGTACTCGGGCCACGAGCCAGTCACCGGCCTCGGACGGGTGCCGCGCCAGCCGCAAGCTCTCGGATGCGTAGACGCCGCGGTCGACATCCGCGATCTCGAGGTCGACCGTGTACACCGTGGAGCCGGACGGCATGCCTCCTCCCGCCGCGTAGGTATTGCGATGTGGATCGGTTCGCCGATCCACCGCCGCGATCCTGGGTCAGTCGACGTCGAGGGTCAGCGAGCCCGACAATGCGGCGTCATGCAGCAGCCCCCAGGCCGGGAACAAGTCGACCGATATGAGCCGGACGCCGCCGTCGAATGGGTGACAGATGAGATCTGGGGACCATCGGCGCAGAGCTGCTACAGCCGGCTCCCACGCTGCCGATGACGGGGCTCTGAGCGTGACATCCTGCCGACGCTCCGGGCCCGAGGCGGCGTGGCTCAGCCCCGTGCGCCAGGCCCAGACGGGCACCCGCAGCGGGCGGTTGCCCATGGAGCCCAGCGTGTGCACGGGGCCGGTTGGCATCTCCCACAACAGCGCCACAGCACCGATCCACCCGGTGCGCACCAAGAGCGCATCGGGTGCCGCCCACACGCCGTCGACGGTTGGGGTCGGGTCGAGGGCCGGCACCCGGTCCCGGAGCGCGGACCATGGGCCGCGTGCGCCGTCACCGTCGAGGGGCAGGAAGCCGAGGCTGGCCAGCGCGCGATCGGTCCGTGTGTCGCGCACCTCGTCGACGTGGGAAGGCATAGGGTCGGACCAGTACAGGCGCAGGACGCGGTCGCCTGAGCGGCGGAGAGTGAGCACGGCCGTAAGGATCCGGCCTTGGCCCCCCAGCGCGTGTTCCTCCGCGATCATGATCACAGAACGATCGGTGCATGCCGGGAGTTGCAGCTGGAGAAACCGGCGGTGGAGCTCTCGGAGGCGGTGTC
The DNA here is from genome assembly GCA_047609825.1 of Myxococcota bacterium. Taxonomy (GTDB): domain Bacteria; phylum Myxococcota_A; class UBA796; order UBA796. The sequence continues at coordinate 4,795 of JBLFXJ010000121.1, read as the reverse complement.
GTGCTGCGCGCCCGGTAAGCCGTTGGCCGCCTTCGACGACACGAAAGCCGCCGGCGAGCCATGCCTCGTCCGGTGCTTCAGCGTCGCCGAACAGGTGGGCCGAGAGGGCCTGTGACGCGTCGGCGATGGACCTGGTGGACATGGGGCCTTCGGGGCTGTAATCCTGTTCAGAACTGGAAATATATGAACTCCGGCCCCTTGATCCCGTACACCAGGATGTACATGAACATGCCGGTACACACCGTTGCCCAGACCCGCGGCCGCTCGAGGATCAACTCCTTGAGCTGGAACCACCGCTGTGCTTCGTGCAGCAACAGCACCACGGCCATGAAGATGAACCCGTCCTCGTAGTGGTCGGGCATCGGGAAGCCTCGGCTCGCCCACCGGACGTACTGGTAGGGGTGGCGCAGGAACAGGTTCGACACGTACGACTGGGCCACCTCCCAGGTGTCGGACCGGAAGAAGATGTTGATGAAGCTGATCATCAGCATCGTGTTCGCGCAGCAGATGTAGAAGTACAGCCACTTGAGGACGGCGTTGCCTTGGAATGGCGTGCGGATCGTGCGCAGCACCGGCGAGAGCACGCGATGCCCGACCATCGTGGCGCCGTTGAGCAGGCCCCAGATCACGAAGTTGTACGACGCGCCGTGCCACAGACCGGAGAGGAACATCACGATCATGATGTTGAGCAGCGTTCGCCAGTATCCGTGCTTGTTCCCGCCTAACGGGAAGTAGATGTAGTCACGGAACCAGTGGCCCATGCTGATATGCCACCGCCGCCAGCGCTCCGGGATCGACGGCACCACGAAGGGCAGATCGAAGTTGGGTCGGATGTCGTAGCCGAGCAGGCGGCCGAGACCGATCGCGATGTCGGAGTACGCCGAGAAGTCCACGTAGATCTGCGTGGTGAACAGGAGCACGGAGGTCAGCGCGTCGGGCCCCCAGTGCACTGGATCGGCAAACTGCGGCTCGATCCACCGGCCCAGTCGGTCGCCGATCACGACCTTCTTCGTGAACCCCATCAAGATCAGGTACACGCCCTCGGTGACTTGTGCGCGAGTGAGTCGGAACGGCTTCTTGTACTGAGGCAGCAGGTGCGTGGCCCGCTCGACGGGACCGGCGACCAGCTGTGGGAAGAACGCCACGAACAGCGCGAAGTCGCGGAAGTTGGGGTCGCTCTTGAAGTTCCCCCGGTACACCTCGATCGTGTAGGACAGCGTCTGGAAGGTGTAGAAGCTGATTCCGACCGGCAGAATCAGGTCCAGGTGCCACCGGGCGAGATCCATCCCGAGTCCCGACGCAGCGAGGCTGAACTCGAGAGAGTCGAGGAAGAAGTTGTAGTACTTGAAGAATCCAAGGGCGCCGAGGTTCATGGCCAGCGACACGCCGAGCCATGCCTTGCGTCTGAAGGGTGTGGTGGCGGCGTCGATCCGCAGGGCGCAGACGTAGTCCACCATGGTGGACAGCAGGATCAGCCCGCACAGCCAGGGGTTCCAGAAGCCGTAGAAGATGTACGACATCCCCAGGAGGAACCACAGCTTCGATTCCTTGCCGAGGCGGTAGTACACCGCGAGCACGACGAGCAGGAAGACGACGAACACCTTGGAGTTGAACAGCACGTCAGCGCTCCCCCGCCCGCGGATCGGGCACTGGAGGGCTTCCGTACGGGGTCGTGGCCAGCAGCTGGACGAGCTGGCGAGTGAGCACCTCCCGACCGCGGAAGTTCACGTGCTTGTAGTCGGTGTAGTTGCGCTGGGGCTGCGGGCTCATCCGGATGTACGGGTGGAATGCGCTGCGCATGTGTCGGTGGAAGTTCGCGGAGAACGCGCCCTTCTCGAAGCGTTCGTAGTACTCGGGGCTCGGCGGCAGGAACAGCACCCACGGCTCGGCGCCGAGGTCCCGCACCTCTTCCAGGAACGCCCCCAGCGCGTCGTAGTTCACCTGGCCGGCCTCGAGCCGGATCTCCTCGGGCTCGAGCGGCAGCTTCGACGTGCGCTCAAGCTCCCTGAAGTTCTCCACCACCTCCCGCATGGTGAACATCTTGGGAGGCTCGATGCGCGGGGGGCCGTCCCGCCGGGAGGTGCGGCCGGCGCGCCACTGGATCCAGGCCTCGAGGCCGTCGCGGAACGGCTCACGGGCGCGGTGGAAGGTCGCTGGCGGCGCCGAGGCCAGGCTGTACTCGAACCGGTCGGCCCAGGCGAGGGACTGGACCTGGAACAGGTGCCTTGGCCGGAGGATGTGGTTCAGGTAGACCTGGAACCCGCCGATGTACGCCAGCCAGTCGTCGCGGAAGTTGTCGTAGTGGACCGAGGTGAGCACCCGATCGCCCGGTCGGACGTCCATGCTGTCGAGCAGCGCCCACGAGAACAGGGGGCTACCTCGGTCGAACGCCACCTTTTCGACGCCCCAATCGAGGCCCCGCGCCGCGAGATCGCGGCGCAGGAGGTCGGCATCGAACGCCTCGCGGGTGATCGAGCTGCCCGTGATCCACACGATGGGCCGGTCGCCCCAGGTGGCGTCACGGTCGAGGTGCCAGGCGTGGTGGGTGGTGGTGTACATCCGGCGGCCGCCGCGGGCGACCAGCTCCTCGGACTGAACCTCCGACCTGCCATACCAGGCCAAGCGAGAGTCTTCGTGCACCACCAGCGACAACGCGAAGTACAGCACGATCGCGACGACGGCGATCCGGTACACCATCCGGATCGCCAGCCGTGTCTCTGCGGCTTCTGGAGTGTCGTCCAAAGGTCACCCACGCGGTGGCGGCGGGCGCATACGCCGTCGCGGTGACGGGATCCACCGGTGCACGCCCACCTTGATGTCGGTGAGGTCACGGGGACCGTTGCGGGTCCAGTAGGCGCGACACACCGCGATGTGCACGCCCGCGGTCGGTCCGACGGCCAGCGAGGCCTGGAGCTCAGCTTGGGCCTGACCGAACTGGATCACGCCCCAGCGCTCGTCGGTGCGGTACTCATTGCGCAGATACTCCGGGCCATAGTCCACCCCACCGAGTCGGTGCGTGAGGGTGGTGGCGCCGGACCACCACACGGGCCCGGTCCGCGCCCCCACCTCTGCTCGGGCGACCGCGGTGGGAGCCGGCGCCCGTCGACCGGTGCCCGGCACCGCGCGACCTGGGGTGGCCCACAGGTGGCTGCTCACGCCCCAGGACAGGGACTTGCCGCCGGCGCCCCCGATGAGGCCCACCGTGGGGCCGACGACGCCCTGGCCCACGTTGATGTAGCGAGTGCGGGTGGTGGCGAGCCACGGGTCGCCGCGTACACCGCCGCTCACGGTCAGGTGGTCTGTGACCGCCTGCCACCGCACGGCAAGGTCGAGGGCCCCCGGCGCGATGACGGACTGGCAGTAGTCGTCGGACGTGGGGCACGGCCGTGTCCGGGGCCGGTCGGCGATGAACGAGGCGAGCAGCGGCAGTCTCGCGCGGAGCTCGGTGCGGTCGGAGATGCCGCGGGCCGCGTACAGGTCCACCCGCGCGATGGTCGCTGGATCCCTGGGATTACCGCTCATTCCCCAGCGCCAGGTGCTCGCGCCGACCCCGGTGTATAGCGTCGTGGAGTGGGCCGGGAGCGTGCCCGGCGCGTCGGCCCGTGCGGCGACTGCGAGGAACAAGCCGAGCGCCGCGACGTAACGTCGACTAGGCGTGCGCGACCTCAACGGCTGGCGATGCTGTCCGTACGACAGTAGGTCGACAGCTGGAGGGTCGAGGGTGATGGAGAGCTCCCTGCTTGCGCGTTGTCGCGCGCTGAGTGTGCCGACCCCTGCGAACCGTGACACGCCAAAGCTGTCCGAGATCGCGGTCGTGCTCACCGCCGGTGATCTGAACGACGCCGAGGTGGCGCTGCTGGCCCGTCCAGACCCGGGCAAGCCGTACGGGCGTCGCGTGATCATCGACACTCCCCGCCTCGAGGGCATGATCGCGCAGTGGACCCGCGGCCTGCCGTGTGCGCCCCACGATCACGGCGGCAGCTCGGGTGCAGTGCGTGTGCTCCGAGGCGAAGCGCTGCACACGGTGTGGCGGCTCACCGAGGGTCGGCTCGAGGCGGTGTTGACCGAGCGGATCGCGGCCGGGCACGTGCTCCAGTGCGGGCCGGGCATGATCCACAGCATGGTGGACGCGGGCGGGGAACATCCGCTCGTGACGCTGCACCTGTACGCCGACCCCATCGACCACATGGTGGTGTACGACGTGCCAGGCGAGCGAACCCTCGTGGTCGAGGGTGCTTGTGGTGCGTGGGTGCCCACCGATCGTCCCGAGCTGGTTCGCCGGTCCACATCGGGCTTCGCCCGTCACATCTGATCGCGGTACGGCGCGTCGTCGATCCGGGCGGCCACCAGGGTGATGCCGTCGTGCTCCAGGGCCGAGGCGACCGCCGCCCGAACTGCCTCACCGGAGTCGGCGAGCACGCACCGCGCCCCCACCGACCGCGCCAGCGCTTCCCACGCAGGGTTGGCGAATCGCACCCCGCGGTCGGGGTGTTCGAGTCGCTCCTGCTTCAGTGCGATCAGCGACAGCGTGGCGTCGTCGAGCACCACGACGCACAGCGGCCACTCGTTCTCGGCGGCGGTGACGAGCTCCCCGAGCACCATCTGCAGGCCCATGTCGCCTGTGATCGCGACCGCGCGATGGCCATGTGCGGCCGCCGCGAGGGCCGCCGGCAGGCCGTACCCCATGGACGAGAAGCCGTTGCTCTGGAGCAGCCGGTCCGGGCGCGCCGCCTGCCACACATGAGCGGCCGTGATCCGGTGCGCGCCCACGTCCAGCGTGACCACCACGTCATCG